>NZ_JBLXGE010000003.1:0-513079 GCF_048381775.1 Desulfosediminicola sp.
TGAACTGTATTCTTTGGCATGTCGTTTCTCCCTGTGAAGGTTATCCAAGGGATTATGACATGCCAGGGGTATCACAGAGTGACCACCCTCAAGGGTTTTTTAAATGCTGAGCTTTAGGGGTAATCAGAATAATGATTACAGTGCCGGGGGAAATCTTATCGCCCTTACCTAACATTACACATATAAAATGGAATTAGCCATATTCATAGGAATAATAATTTTAATTCAAAAATGCCTGGAGAAATTCAATATTAAGATCAGGCATAAGGAAATCACTTTAGGCCTCCTTGGTATTCTGATTGTTATTTCCGCAATGTTAGGTGCTGCCTTGTTTTCACTGCGTAGTGGCAAGTACAGCAGTGGACTTAACATGTTCTTTGTCCCAATCGCAATTTCTATGCTATCGGTTTTTGGTTTCATTAAGGCTTTCGGATCAAATGTGAAAATATCAAACGAAAATAACACATTCCAAACATCGAAAAAAAACATCATAGCCATGAGCGTTCCACTTGTCATAATGGTGTTTGCAGATTATTCCTTCAAGTTACCAATATACAAACCGAATATTTTTAAACTTAGTGAACCTTCACCAGTCATGGCAGTCACTGCCTATGTCATATTTGCAATTATCTTGGCAATTTCAATGTATTATTTTTTTAGAATCAATAAAGAGTCTTTGTGTAAAACCATCGCCTTGGCACTAACCGGCTATTTTGTTTTTCAAACAACAATTTATAGCTTGGCTCTTATTTATGGCCTTATAAAAAGATATGAAGTCAGTTATACATGTTGGGGTGGTCTTCTATCGCTATCATTTATTCCTGTGATTGGCTTCCTGGTAAGTATTTTACAGGAAAAAGACCATAATGTTAAAGTGTAACAAAAACATCAACATGGCTTCGCTAAAGCTCGACCAGTTGTGTCCAATTTATGCCAGGGAGAATAAAATATCGCTTTAATCGGGAGGTGAACTATCGTGAAAAATATCATTTTATGTCTCCTCAGAAGTATTCCTCTTTCCGCCTTAATTATTGGCTTTGGCTACCTTTACGTTTTTTTAATTATTCAAAATCCAGAAAAACTAGACTTTACTTTATTTGTATTAGGTTCAATCCCCATAGTAATATTTCTGCCAAGTGTTTTTAGCCAATCTAAAAGTGGGTGCTTGCACACACCAAAGGTTATCTTCCGAAAGGTTGATACGCTTGAGAAAAGAGGAGAGGGAAAAACGGAAAGCCTTTTCCCGGCATTAAGTTATGTTCTTGCAGGAATTATAACCTGGTTATTTAGTTCTGTAATTTATTAAAAATAAGGCATCGCAAAATGTAGAAGGAGCGCGGAAGTTCATCCGATTTAGTAGACACCAGAAATTAACTCGAATTTGATGGTGTTCGATGGCAGGAGACAACAACCCAGGAACGATCTGGAATTCTCATGAATATTTAAAACTGGAGCCAATGAAATTTAGTCCGTAGAGAGGAGTGAAGGTAAGAGAGAAAGTAACCAGAACATCTCTTTTTTTTGCTGTGTTTTTCGCTCATAATACTCCCCGGTAGCGGTATTGAGGTGAGTATCAAAAGGCTTCTATTCCCTTTACTGTATTGTCCCAGTATGCACCATTTTCCTGAACATTTTCTGGAATCATAGGCTTACTTTCCCGCAAGATATTCAGTGCTATTCCGTTAGAGCCTGAATTTCCATAGATTTTCTCCAATAGCGTTGACGTCAGCCAATGCCGCCGCCTGGAATTAACCTCCTGATGGAAGGGTGAAAATTAAAGATTCTGTTCTTAGTGTGAAGCACCGTGGTCATTTCTCTTTCAGCTCCGAGGTGGTTTGGGTCTAGCCGAACTCCTTCAATGTGCTGGCAACATACCTGGATATGCAAGTACAGGCTATTTTCTGGTAACGGCAGGTTGAAGATTTAATCCCCGAAAAGCTATATTGCTACTCTGCTACATCTGGATTACATCCCCCAGAGAGAGTTGCATTATTACTCGAATACAACATGTAGCCATCTTGATCGAGTGAGAAAAAAATTTACAAAGAGAAGCATGTTTGTTAGTGTTTCCAGCTCGTATATACACTGTAAATGGTTCCTGATAACAAACGGTTGGGTTCGCTTTAGCGTTGTTCTTATAACGATAAGCAACACTTAACCATCTGATGATAAACAGCACTTTCACTCAATTATAATTGGGTTGCCTTATGGAATTGAACAGGCAGCCTTTTTTTGTGTCTCAGCCATTTGTTTTGACAAAGAAAAATCACCTTGACTGAGAGATGGGGCATCCATATTGTGATGGTAGTGGAATGAGGCAGGTTTGGAACCGTCAATGAGACGAATTCAAATGGTGTAAAGCATAAATGGGATATTACGAAAAGTTAGGTGTTGCCAAGAGCGCAACTACCAGTGAAATCAAGAAAGCTTACAGAAAACTTGCGCTGAAATATCACCCTGATAAAACCAAGGGCGACAAGGCATCTGAAGAAAAGTTCAAGGAAATCAGTGAAGCATATGCCGTCCTTTCTGATGCTGAGAAAAAAAGGCAGTATGATACGTATGGTTCTGCAGGTTTTCACCAGCGGTATTCACAGGAAGACATCTTCAGAAATTTTGATTTGAACGACATTTTGCGCCAATTTGGTTTTGGCGGTGGAATGGGTGGGCAGCATCAATCCGGTTTTAGCAACGGCATGGGAGGAGGAAACTATAATTTCTTCAACCAGGGCAACATGCACGGAGGAGGCTGTGGTGGCGGTTGTCACCAACCTGAAAAAGGCCAGGATATGACCTATCAGATCACCGTGACACTGGAGGAAATATTGAGTGGCGCGGAACGATCCATCTCCCTCAGAAAGAATGGTCAACCTGAGCAGGTAAGCGTAAAAATCCCTAAGGGTATCGAGGCCGGAAAGCGACTGCGCCTGCGCGGAAAAGGTGGCCCTTCGAGAAATGGTGGTCCATCTGGAGACCTTTACCTTAAAGTTGATGTTGCAGATCACGCAGTCTTCTCCCGTGACGGTGAAGATCTTATCGTAACCCAGCATCTCAATTTCAGTGACATCTGCATGGGAGGTAAGGTTGAGGTTCAAACTCTTGAGGGTAAGAAATTCAATGTGAGTGTGCCTAAGGGAACCATTGATGGTGCCAAGCTGAGAATTCGAGGCTATGGGCTACCGAGTGGGCCTTTGGGTGAACGGGGCAACCTCTACGTGAAGTTGGCAGTCAGGGTGCCTGAAGAGTTGAGCGAAGACCAGCTTAAGATTGTTGAACAGCTCAAGGAAGTAGGGCTTTAGACGTATACCTGCTATTCTGGCAGCTGCCATATAAAAAAAGGGGCTTGTGATTTCGATCACAATCCCCTTTTTTTATTTATAAATCTACAAACTAGAACTTCTGGTCTGCATATGCGAGCCAGCCACCAGCGCTGACAAGATCTTTATCGAACGAATTCATATCAAATGAGCATACCACAGGTTCTCCGCCCCTGGTGGAGGTTGCTGTCATTTCGCATTTGCTCATGTCTACATCAATGGCAACATCACCCTCTATGGCGAAGAGTTTGTTGATATCTTCCTTGGGGAGTTGGATTGCCAGAATGCCGCAGTTGAACATGTTCTGACGGAAAATGCGCGCAAAGCTCTCGGCGATGATAACGTTGATATCATTGACTTCAAAAGCCCACACTGCATGCTCACGGGAAGAACCACAGCCGAAGTTCTCTCTGGCAACAACGACATTAGCGTTCTGCAGTGCCGGGGCAGTGGGGTCGAAAGCCTTGCCGTCAAGAAGAAGATCTTCGAGGAGATGTGGTTTAAGTGCTGTCTTGGTGATCTCGGTCAGATATTTTGCCGGGATGATTTCGTCAGTGTTAATGTCGTTTCTGTCAAAAAATATAGCAGGACCTCCAAACTTTTTCATGTGTATGCCTCGTATTAGTTAAGATATTCGCGGGGATCGACAATGGTGCCGGCAACAGCGGCGGCAGCTGCACTGTATGGGCTCATGAGATGAACCATACCGCCTTTACCCATTCGTCCGTTGAAGTTTCTGTTGGTGGTAGAAGCGCACACTTCGCCTTCGGCCAGAACACCGGAACTCATTCCAAGACAGGCGCCGCAGGTCGGGTTCAGAACGCAGAAACCTGCATCCATGAAAATACGGATGATACCTTCTTCGAGAGCCTGGCTGTAAACAGCCGGGGTTGCAGGAGTAACGATTCCGCGCACGCCATCGGCAAGTTTCTTCCCTTTAAGGACCTGGGCGGCATCACGAAGGTCTTCAATTCTGCCGTTGGTACATGAACCGATATAAATCTGATCGACAGGGGAGCCGGCCAGTTCCTGAATGTCTTTGACCTGATCAGGTTTGAAGCCGTGAGTAACCTGTGGTGAGAGTTCAGTCACATCGATGGTCAACACCTGTTCATAGTCAGCGTCTGGATCTGAGTGCCATTTCTGGTAATCTGCAACGGCGTCATCAATTGTGGTGTACTCATCTTTGATAAACGGCCAGAGGTACTCAGCGGTAACCTTGTCCGGCATGCAGATGCCACAGGTGCCGCCAGCCTCGATTGCCATATTGCAAAGGGTCATACGAGCAGCCATTGACATGTTGTCTACAACCGGTCCGACAAATTCAATAATCCTGTCAGTTGCCCCGTTTACTGTGATTTTCTTAATGATTGCCAGAATGACGTCTTTGGCGGTTACACCGCGGCTCAATTCGCCCTCTAGTACCACTTTCATGGTTTTAGGGGTTCTAAAAGAGCAGACACCCTTGTAAATGCCAACTTCGAGGTCAGTGGTGCCGACACCTGCTGCAAAAGCACCGAAAGCGCCATGGGTGCAGGTATGCGAGTCTCCCATAATAATAGTGTAACCTGGGCGGACGAAGCCTTTTTCCGGGAAGAGAGCGTGGCATACACCGTTCTGGCCTACGTCAAAAAAGTCCTTGATCTGGTGACGCTTGGCCCAGTCGCGCATGATTTTGCCCTGGGTTGCAGTCTTGGAATCTTTGGCAGGGGTTACATGATCGATAACTGCCTTGATTTTGGTGTTGTCAAAAACCTTGTCCATACCTTTTTCGACCAGATCCATAATGGCGATAGGAGTGGTGATTTCATGGCACATGACGACATCTAGATCGAGAACCATATTTTCCGGGGTCGGTTGGTCTCGCAAGTGAGCTTCAAATATTTTCTCAGCTATGGTTTTTCCCATGAGTAAGCTCCAGAAGTGTTGGGGTGTTGAATGTTGCAGTACTGTAAACATGCAGGATGCACTGTAGCTGCGTAATGACGAAATGCACCTAAGACAGCGCACGAAAGATAAGTAGGTTCGACATAGTACCCCAAAAATGCTATTCTTTCCAGAGTATAATTCTCTTAGTATTTCTGAATCGTTACATTTTTCTTCAAGGTTAAAAAAGCGAATGCGCCATTTTCTTTCTGTAATTCTGTTGTTTATTCTTACTCTCGCAAATGGGAGCACAGGTTATGGTGCTCACGGTATCACCCTGAACGGTGAACTGCGCTATCCCGCTGATTTCGAACAGTTCGAATATACTTCATCCGATGCGGTCAAAGGCGGTGAGCTGGTGCTCCATGGCACAGGAGGGTTCGACAAAATGAATCCTTTTACCCTGAAGGGCACGGCTCCCGACCTTATTGAGATGCTCCTTTTTGATAGCCTTGGAGTCGCAAGCCTTGATGAGACTTCTGCAGAATATGGTCTTATAGCCCAGGATATTGAAGTTGCTGAAGACGGTCTCTCCATGGTGTATACCATTAACCCGAAAGCACGGTTCAGCGATGGAAGCCCGGTAACTGCTGAAGATGTAAAATTTTCCTTCGACACCTTGAAAGGCCCTGAAGTACATCCTTTTTATCCATATTACTATCGTGATATTAAAGAAATACTGGTTTTAGACGAGATGAGGGTACAGTTGTCGTTCAGCCAGCCGAACAGGGAATTGCCAATGATCGCGACCCAGGTCCCGGTAATGTCTCGGGCGGGCTATGAGGATGGCGAGAGTAGAGACGGATTTCCCAAAGCGCCCATTGGCTCCGGACCGTATGTGGTGGGAAAGGTAAAGCCGAACAAATCTATTACCTATACACGAAATCCTGATTATTGGGCCAAAGATCATCCGACCCGGAAAGGGATGTTCAATTTCGATAAAATTACCATCGAATATTACAAAGACTCGGTGGTAGCTGTTGAGGCCTTTAAAGCCGGCGAGTTTGATATCCTTTCCGTTTATATTGCCAAACAGTGGGCCAGGGATATGGATGGCCCTGCATTTTCTTCAGGTCGGTTGAAGAAGGACTTGTTCCCGCATGGGAATAACGCCGGTATGCAGGGTTTTTTGATGAATAGCCGCAGGGAGCTTTTCAGTGATCGCAAGGTTCGTCGGGCAATAGGGTTGGCCTTTGATTTTGAATGGACCAACGAAGCACTCTTTTATGGTCAATACACCAGGGCCGATTCTTTTTTCAGCAATTCCTATCTGGCAGCTAGACAACTGCCGGAGGGACTGGAGCTCGAGTACTTAAACGAATATCGGGATACTCTGCCTGCAGAGGTCTTTAGCACTCCGCCGGCGCCACCAGCGGCCAGAGACTGGCGGGAACTGCGGGATAATCTACAGCAAGCCCAGGAGTTGCTCAAGGAAGCGGGATATGTGGTGAAAGACCAGAAACTGGTTGATAGCCAGGGGAAGCAATTTGAGTTTGAAATTCTTCTGGTTCAACCAACCTTTCAGCGGGTGATGGCCCCTTTCGTACGTAATCTTGAGAAGCTTGGCATGAAGGTGCAGTACAGAGCAATTGATATGACTCTTTACAGCTCGAGATTGAAAAAATTTGATTTTGATATGATCGTTATGAGCTATGGTCAATCTATGTCACCGGGCAATGAGCAGAGGAATTTCTGGCACTCGGAGGCAGCTGACAAAGAAGGGTCCAGAAATTATGCAGGAATACGTTCTCCGGCAATTGATGGTCTGGTAGATAAGGTTATTTATGCGCGTAATCAGGAACAATTAACAGCGGCTTGCAAAGCTCTGGATCGGGCACTCTGGTACGGCTATTATCTGGTGCCCAACTGGTATATGAGCGGTTACAGGATTGCCTATCGCGATAAATTTTTTATGCCTGAAGTGTTGCCAAAGTATTATTCTCCCAGCGCTTTATTTATGACCTGGTGGAGCCGTGAAAAGGCTGAATAGTTGAAAAATACAATTGTCTAAGCGTTTGAACACTATCTGGCCTCTGTCTCCCACTTTCGCTAAGCCTTCAAAATAGTGTGCTAAATGTTCGTTGCACCCTTGACTCCCTAACCTATTATTTGATATGAAGGAAAGTGTCCCCTAACGTGTTATGGGGCACGGTAAATCGGGCGCGGCCCGTTCTTTTCCGGCGCGACGGAGGACTTCCGTCGTATTAATAATGGGAGGATTTTCGGATGTCAGATCGTGTGAAAGGCAAGGTCAAATGGTTTAATGCAAGTAAAGGGTACGGTTTTCTGGAAAGGCCAGACGGGCAGGGTGATGTTTTCGTGCACTACAGCGCCATTAAGGGAGACGGTTTTCGCAGTCTCGAAGAAGGGGAACCGGTAGAATTTTCAGTGGCTAAAACTGAAAAAGGTCTACAGGCTGAAGATGTCTCAAAAGTGGATTGAGCGTTTTCAGTACAATGATTGCATGCCCTGACAATCGTAATGCACCATTGTCAGGGCATTTATTTATCTGATTCCCTATGAAGCCTCCAGGAATTGCGCTGGAGGCAGGCGCAAGGCAACAGGGCATATGGGATACATTTCGAGGTGAAATGTTGAGTAAATTAAATAGAATATCCTACAACCTTGAACAACCGTTTAATAGCGAATCGGTATGATGAAATGTTGCTCCTCAACTCTTTCTCCAAACCCATCACAACTCTTAATTGAGGCCTGGCGCTAAACATACATGTTCTATATGTCATTCAATTTAGGTATGTGTTTCTTTTAAACAGCCTCAGCTTTCTGCTCCTCTGGTGGTTCCCAATAGATCCCTGATTTGTCCGAAAGAATATTTTCATCGCGATAATGATACATATCTTGTATGTTCACAGGCCGAAATTACGTGCTAAATGGATCGAATTTCCGCATATGTAAATATACCCGCCCATAGAAAAAACTGTTATGCAATCAATACGTTTCTCATTAACTAGCCGTGAGGAGACCGAGAAATTCGGTTTCTCCCTTGGGGCGTCTGCAAAGCCTGGTGATGTCATTTGCCTCGATGGTGATCTCGGTGCAGGTAAGACCACACTTTCCCAGAGTATAGCCAGAGGTGTAGAGGTACCTGGAGATTGTTATGTCACCAGTCCATCATTTACCATCTTTCATGAGTATCCTGGCAGAATTCCGATGTACCACATGGATTTTTATCGCCTGGGAGACGCTGCGGAGGTGGAGGATCTCGGCTTTGATGAGTATTTTTATTTATCGGGTCTCACCGTCATTGAGTGGGCTATTCGGGCTGAAGAAATACTGCCTGAAGAACGCCTGCACATCATGATTGAAGTATCCGGAGACGAGTCGCGCGCAGTACAGTGCCTGTTTGCCGATAAGAGATGGCGTGAGCTTATCGAGAAAGCGTTGGATGATGCAGGTGTTTCGCAATAATCTGCGGGGTTGTTGTACTTTCAATTATATGAATGAAAATGAAAGGCTAGGAGAAAAGATCAATTGCAGGCATGTTTTCCTGGTACTGATAGGCACATTTTTGTACATGAAAATGCATGAAAGAAATGAAAAAAAGACCACACTGTGGTACTTTGTGAGCGTTTGTTTATAGCTGGTTATAATAACAGGAACAATTCAAAACTCGAAAAAGGTTTTAATACATAATGAAAAAGAAGACCCTGCAGTTTAATGACTGTCTCAAAACATTCACCAGGGATCAGGATAAGGCGATCAGCCCGGAAGATACCCTGAAGAGATTTTACCAACAGGTTGAAAAGCTTGACGTTAATATCATGAACGAGATTAACAGGATCGACAACGGAAGGCTCGATATCCCTGTTTACTTCAGTGTTTGTGGTGAAGATGCAAGTAAATTGACTGGTACCAAGAAGCAGATGGGTAAAGGTGCTTCTCCGGTTCAGGCAGAGGCGTCCGCCTGTATGGAGCTTGCCGAGCGCTTTTCCTTCTTTTCATTCAAAAACGATGCAGGCAACTTTATCACCGGTGATTATCCGCAAATGATAAAAGCGGGTTACCCGGTTATGTCCATGGAGTTGCTGCTTGAGTCGGTTCATGATACGACCACACCGGTTGCAACTCTTGAGAAGTTACTTGAAGGCATTCCAATGCAGTGGACCTGGTCCACCAATATCACCACTGGAGAGAATGTCCTGGTGCCTTTCTCCTGGTTTTTTGCAATCAATGAGTTTAACGGCCCATCCTCCGGTAATACCTATGAAGAGGCTGCCTTGCAGGGGCTCTGTGAGATCATTGAGCGTCATGTCTGCTCCCTGATTGATCATCAGGAAATAGAGACACCGCTCATAGACCCCGCTTCCGTAAAAGATCCGGTTGCCAAAGAGTTGCTTGAGAAATTTGAGAAGAACGGCATTGAGATGTATCTCAACGACTTCACACTCGATACCGGCATATGTACCGTAGGTGCCCTGGCTATCGATCGCTCCACTTTTCCTGGGTTGAGTGAGATAGTCTACACTGCCGGAACTTCTACCTGCCCTGAAAAAGCAGTAATCAGGGCAGTGACTGAGGTTGCCCAGCTTGCTGGTGACTTCAACAGTGGTGCAAACTATGTTGCCTCCGGTCTGCGTAAGCCGCTTTCCATGGATGAGGTAAAATATCTTACCGAGTCTTCAAAGTGTACGACCATTTCGAAGATGGCAAATCTCACCGATAACAACATGAGAGTTGAGCTTGAGAAAAGCATCAATGCGCTCAAAGAGCGGGGAATGCAGATTTTCATGATGGATGTAACCCATGAAAAACTGGATATCCCGGCATTGTACACCATTATTCCCGGTGCGCATTTCCGTGAGAGATCAATGGTTCAGGATGTTGGTCTTTTTGCAGCCAAGTTGCTGTTTGACCTGGTAGATGACCCGGAACTGCTTGAGAACAAGATGCAGCAGATGGAAGGCCTCATGCCGGAAGCGTACTTCCTGGAGTTTTATCGTGGTAAGAACTTCGTGACCATGGGCTTCCCTGAATCTGCCATTGCTCATTTCGACAAGGCACTGACCTTGAACCCCGAGCAGGAAGATCTGCCATACATATACTCCTATAAGGGCCACTGCCTGAAAGAGATGGAGAAATACGACGAGGCGATCAAGGTGCTGAAGCAGGGCACTGATGAAGATGATGAGCGTCCTGATCTACACAATATGCTTGGCGTATGCTTTTTTAAGAGAGAAGAGCATGAGACCGCAATCTATCATTTCAAGCGGGCTGTTGAGCTGAACCCGGCTTCTGGTATCGACTACGCAAACCTGGGCGTGAACTACAGCAGATTGGGAAAAAGGGATGAGGCTATCGAATATTTCACCGTCGCCCTGACCATAGACCCGTCGCTTGACTTTGCCAAGCAGGAGCTCTCCGGCCTGATGAAGGCAGAGTAGGGAGAACAGCGTCTCTCACCCTTATGAAATATAAAAAATCCGGGTCGCGACACATCGCAACCCGGATTTTTTTTGGTTCGAAAAAGAAAAAAGCTATTTTGGTATCAGGCTGGAGAGGCCTTCTTCGACCGACTGAAACGTTACAATTCTTCCCAGATCATCTCGAAACCGGGTGCCTGTGCTGGTGTCTGTGCTGGGTTCACCAGAAAAATTCGAAGTAATAATCCCATAACGCCTTAAAACATCCTTCACTGTCGGCTGCAAGCCGCATAATGCGAGGACGGAAATCTTCTTATCGACAATCAGCGAGCAGAACAATCCGATAAGTTTGGAACCTATGATATTGAATCCAGAGAGGTCAAGAAAAAGAAATCTATCAATTTCCAGCAGGGGATGACTCTCGTTGGCCGAGAGGAACTGTAATGCATTTTCCATATCTTCCAGGCCGTCTTTTATCGATTCAAACTCTGAAGCGCGAATAATTGTGACTCGACTGTCACTCATGGTGATATCAGTCATTAAAGCCTCTTTGCACGAAACATAAATGTTATGGCGTTCCCTTTATCATTGAAATGTAAAGAGTCTGCGTAGCATTTCATGCCATATAGTCCACGCCCCTGTTTTTGGGATAAGGGTGGTGGTTCTTCCGGTATGTCGGGTCTGAATCCTTCCCCCTCATCTGTTACACTGTATGTGTATGTATCTTTATCATGCCAGCACCGGATGGTTATTATCTTATGTTCCTGTTGTTTGTTGCCGTGTTCATAGGCATTTTCTATTGCCTCCATCAGGCAAAATTCTATTCGGTCTTTGATCTTCTGGTCCAGTTTTTGCCATTTGAGGTAACCGATCCGGAACTCATGCAAAAAGGAGGAGATGGCGTGGCGTTCGGTACGGATAGATTTTGTGAATACAATCATTTCTCTATTTTCTCTCAAGTACCAGCAAAGTCAGATCGTCACTGGCGGTGGCCCCGGCCAGGAAACTGTTTAGCTCCTTTGCCAAGTTAGTCAATACCTCCTGACAATCTATGAATCTGTTAGCAGACGTCAAGGACGAGATAAGCCGATCACGACCGAAAATCTCACCATCACTTCGAGATGACTCAACAATACCATCAGTATAAAGAATGAGTCTGTCGCCCTGTTGGAAGGTAAACGAAATCTCCTTGTATGGTGATGAACTCACCATGGCAAGTGGCAGACCGTTGAGTACCAATTCATGTATTCCTGAATTGTTGACCAGGAGCGGGTAGGGTTGTGCCGCATTACTCATGGTGCAGATGTCAGAAGTAAAGGCAAATGCTGAGGCTGCAATGAATTTTTCCGTGGTTAGCAGACCGCAAAGATCAGTATTCATGGTATCAAGGACTGCAGCAGGGGAATTACCATTATTTTTAATCTGATGCAGAAGGCCGATAATTCGCATGGAGATAAGGGCAGCAGATAGACCGTGACCACAGCTGTCGCCCAAAAATAACGAAACGGTACTATCGCTTTTACGAGTCAGAAAAAAATCACCTGATACAGGGCCATGGGCCTTATTGTAGACGCACGCCTCGATACCGATCTCATTGAACAGTGAAACTGTAGAGTGTGCATCCGTCAGGAATCTGGCCTGAATACGCGCCCCATCAGAGATATCTTCCTTAACCCTGCGTTCAAGGTATCTGTTACGAAGCAGGGTCTTAACCCGGGCGACTAGTTCTTCTTCGGCGAAAGGTTTTTGGAGGTAGTCGTTGGCACCTGCATCCAGGGCTTTGACGATGCTTTTAGTTTCAGTCCTGGCGGTCAGCATCAGGACGGGTATGTCCTTCAGGTTGGCATCCGCTTTCAGGCAGGCCAGCATCTCAAATCCATCTATAATCGGCATCATGATGTCGAGCAAAATGATGTCGGGGATGATGTCTTTGGCGATAGTGAGTCCCATCTCGCCATTTTCGGCATTGTAGATAGGGAGATTCAGGTGTTCGAGACTGATGGCACAGATATCACGGTTTATTTCATTGTCATCGACAACGAGAATACCGCCGTTTTTCCTCGAGGGAATGGTTTTGAATACCGCCATATCAATAACAGCCTGTTCCGGTTATTTCTTTTTTTTCTGCAG
Source organism: Desulfosediminicola sp. (assembly GCF_048381775.1). Classification (NCBI taxonomy): domain Bacteria; kingdom Pseudomonadati; phylum Thermodesulfobacteriota; class Desulfobulbia; order Desulfobulbales; family Desulfocapsaceae; genus Desulfosediminicola; species Desulfosediminicola sp. The sequence goes on from NZ_JBLXGE010000003.1 coordinate 12,755, forward strand.
CCACAGGGCTTTGGTGAGGTTTTCCTCTGAAACCAATCCTTCTTTTAAAAGGATCTGGCCAATTTTTTCAGGTTGTTCAGATGTAGGAAGCGTAAAGTGAAATGAGGTAAGGCCGTTCTCGCTCTCTGCCCAGATGATTCCGTGCATATCGTTGAGAATCCGCCTGCAAATGGAGAGACCGAGGCCTGTTCCACCTGCCCCCGTTCTGGTGATGCTGCTCTGATAAAATTTATCGAAAATCGCTTCCGATTCATTCTTTGGAATGCCTATTCCTGTGTTGATTATAGTCGTGCGCAGGCAGTCTGAGTTGTTTAAAGCCTTGTCTTTATGGAAGAATATTTCAACAGTACTGCCAGGTGTACTGAACTTGAGAGCATTGGAGAGAATGTTTCTGATTACCTGACCAAGGCGTTGCCTGTCAAAGCTGGCAACAGGTTTAAAGGGTGGATCATTAAGTTTAAAGTTGATCTTCCTTTCTTCAGCAAGGGGTGTGAATTCTGCCAGCGCCTGAGAAAACTCTTCACGTATATCATCAAAGCAAAAGGTGTACTCCATTTTGCCCGCCTCAAGCTTGGAGAGATCAAGCAGACCGTCTATGAATGGAAACAGTCGATGGGCAGATTTACTTATCTGGTTGAAGTAATGGCCGAGGTCGCTTCTGGGTGAATCCTGGTACTTTTTCTCGCCATATCTTGAGTAGCTCAGTATGGCGTGTAAAGGAGTACGCAATTCATGGGACATGTTGGCGAGGAAATCACTTTTGGCATCGTTGGCTCTTTCCGCTGCCTCTTTGGCCAGACGGAGGCGTTTTTCATAGATCGCTCCTTGGGTGATATCGCGATCTATCCCTCTAAAACCTGCAAACAAGGTCCGGTTTCTCAGGGTCTTGAAGACCGGTTCGCCGCTGGACTGCATGGTGATTTCCTGACCATCTTTGTGTTTGAAAGTGTAATTCCAGTCTTTAAATTTTTTTATCTGTAAATCTCTGGTTTGTATTTCAGAGAAAAATTTATCGGCGGTAGCCGGATTGCGTAATAAAAGGTATTGGTGGCCCAGCAATTCTTCAGGACTGTAACCAAGGATTTCATAGCATTTGGGGCTGGCATAAGTGTACAGTCCATTGGCGTCTATTTCCCAGATAAAATCACTCGTGGTTTCAGTTAGATTGCGAAACCGCAGTTCGCTTTCCTGCAAAGCCTTGAGGGCCGATTGGTGTCTTCGAATTTCTCTTCTCAATCTTTCATTGGTTTCTATCAGATAGCTGCTGTTTGCTTCAGTGCGACTTGACGAAGTTGAGAGTTGATTTTGGTCAGCAGGAGTGCTGTCTTTTTCTGATCTTTCAACAACTGCTATCGGCTTGGTAATTGTGAAGGTAAATATTCTCTTGGTGACAGTGCTGTCATCCGCAAAAGAAGCGTGAGAAATGATAGTTTTGGGAAAATTCCTTTGAATTTCAAAACTCCAGAGAGGCCAACCAATTTTGAGAGTGGTAAACGAATTTGTATGGGCCAGTATATCCTTGCGGAAGGAGTCATCTTTGAAAACATCAGAGAAATCAGACAGAAGATCGAAAATATTTCTCTCAACAATTTCAATTTGTTCTTTGCCGCAGAGTTTACTGAATAAAGGGGTGCAGTAATGAATAGACAAGGATTGACTTGTTATCACAACTGCTGTCTGCTCGGGTAAATATGCCTCCAATTTTCCAGATAGATTGCTAAATGAGAAGGTTATAGGATGAACACGCAATGTGACCATGGAATACTGTGGAATATGTCTGTTCATGGCACGTATGTGCTTAAAGAATGGTACTATTTTCGTTGGTAAATCAATGAAAAGTCAAGGAGAAAAACATATATCAAGACGTGGAGCAAACAGGGCAAAGTTGATGCCAGATATACAAGCTGTATTTGATAGGTAATTGATGAAATAACAATTTTTTCATCAAGAACATGATCAGGCTATTTCAGGCTCATTTCACTTGCACCAGATGGGATGTGTGCTATCTATTCATTCACAAAAGCTTAATCGAAAGAACTGAATAGGATCAGGTGCAACAAACTATGTTCCTTGGGCCAGGCCAAACTATTTGTAAACATTTTGTCGAAATTCTTGAGAGATTAGATTTTGAAAACATGCATTATTTATAAAACCGAGGGCGGCAGGGCAATTGCGGAAAGGATTGCTGCTTCGCTTGAGGGTACCACTATTCTGCCCCTTGAAGAAAAAGTCGCTCTTCAATTATCCCACGCCTGGCATGAATTTGACGGCATTATTTGTGTAATGGCTGCGGGTATCGTTGTTCGTTCAATTGCTCAACTTATAAAAGACAAACTGACCGATCCCTGCCTGATAGTACTCGATCAGGAAGGCAGGCATGTGATCAGTTTACTTTCGGGTCATCTCGGTGGGGGAAATGCACTTGCTTTAAAAGTAGCAGAGATCACAGGAGGGACTGCTGTGATTACTACAGCAAGTGATGTGCTGGGTAAAACCGCGCTGGATCTGTGGGCAAAGAGAAACTCTCTGTCGGTGGACAGCAAGGATAAATTGACCAGGGCATCTGCCAAGATGGTAAATGAAGGCTCCGTAACAATTTTCAGCACCCTGGCACTTGATTTCTTGCCCGCAGATATAGTGAGATACGATGAAAGGGATACGGCTGATATTGTCGTAACCATTAATAAATACATGACATCAAATGCGCTCTGTTGTATACCAAGAATCCTCTACATCGGCGTCGGCTGTAACCGTGGAACCGGGGTAAATGATATTGCAGAGTCGTTTGGCGAATTGTGCGATGCACATGATATCAACCCGAACGCTGTCGCCGGATTGGCAAGTGTCGATGTGAAGCATGATGAGGAAGGAATTTTGGCTTTTGCCGAATCGATAGGTTTGAAGCCGGACTTTTTTTCCCGAGATCAGTTGAATGGTGTTAAGGACGTTTCTTTTTCAGCGGCGGCAATGAAAGCAGTTGGTGTTCAGGGTGTTGCTGAGCCGGCAGCTCTTCTTGCTGCACAGGCTGATGGTTCTGAGGCAGAACTTATTGTACGGAAGATGAAGTGGAAAGACGTAACCCTTGCAGTAGCGGAAAGGAAAAAGAATAGATGGGAATGATACACGTAGTTGGTACGGGTCCCGGGGCAGTAGCAAGCATTACTCCGGAGGCAGTCGGATGCATTCAGGATTCAGATATTGTTATTGGCTATTCCACCTATCTGGATCTCATCGAGCCATATCTTGATGGCAAGAAAGTTATTTCTTCCAAAATGATGCAGGAGGTGCAGCGTTGCAACACAGCATTCGATGAAGCTGAGAAGGGCGCAGTCGTCACCATGATCTCAGGAGGCGATCCGGGCATTTATGCCATGGCGGGACTGATCTACGAGATAGCCGCCGAGCGGGACACCGATGTGTCCATCAACGTGGTTCCCGGGCTTGCGGCGCTTAATAGCTGCGCAGCCCGGCTTGGTGCACCGTTGATGCATGATTTTGTGGCGATAAGCCTCTCTGATCTGCTGACGCCAATGGAGCTTATCGAAAAAAGAATTGAGGCTGCGGCTTCTGCTGACTTTGTGATCGTTCTCTATAACCCGAAGTCAAAGCGCCGTACCGCCCACATTGAAAAAGCTCAGGAAATTATCAGCAAGTATCGTGATCCTGACACTCCTGTAGGTATCGTCACAGCGGCCACCAGGGAACATGAGACTGTCGTGGTAACAACCCTGAAGGATATGCTTGCTGAAGAAATTAACATGCAGTCCTGCGTGCTCATCGGTAATAGCTCCACTTTCACCTGGCGCGACAAAATGGTGACACCCAGAGGTTACAAAGACAAATACTCACTCTGATACGGAGTCGATATGCCGAAGACGCTATACCTGATGCGTCATGGAGATACTGGGGCAGGGGGTAGATTTATAGGCAGTACAGACCTGCCGGTGAGCCAAAGCGGATTTGCCAGGATCGACACCACTGCCGAGATGCTACGGGAGACCGGCATCTCAAAGGTTCTCTGTAGCCCAATGCTTCGATGTCGCCAGACTTTTGAGAGAATTGGGCTCGCTTGTGCTGTTGATTTTCAGGAAAACCTGCGTGAAGTTCATTTTGGTCTCTGGGAAAACAAAACGTTTTCCGAAATAAGCAAGGAGTGGCCGTCCGAGGTGGACTCGTGGGCTTCCTGGTCAGAAGAGTTCCGTTTTCCAGGGGGAGAGAAGACAGCCGATTTCCTCAGTCGTATTCAATCCATCAAAAGATATATAGACGACCTTGATCAGGAAAAAGTCCTGATTGTCAGTCATGGTGGTGTTATCAGGCAGTTGATTTGTCTCTATCTCGGTCTTTCTCCGGTCAATTATCTCTTATTCGATATAAAAGCGGGCTGCTATTCAACCCTCACACTTTTTAGTGAGGGCGGGATACTCACTACGCTTAATTCAGGGTATTCAGCATGAGCACATTTACACTGGTTACGGGTGGAGCGCGTTCAGGAAAAAGCTCCTACGCTCTGGAACAATGTGAAGAGCAGGGCCGGAATCGTTGCTTCATTGCCACCTGCCCCGTGATTGATCCGGAAATGGATGATCGCATCAGGGCTCATAAGCTTGAGCGCCAGGGCAGAAACTGGCATTCCATTGAAGAAGAGGTCAATCTGGCCGCAAAATTGGACGGACTTCACCAATCGCAAGTTGTACTTATTGATTGCCTTACGCTATGGGTGAACAACCTGATGTACCGCTCTTCACAAGTTCAAAAGATTTTTGGCGAGCAGGAAATAAAAGCTGAGGCAGAAAAGCTGCTGTCTGCCATAGAAAGATTTCCCGGCCATGTTTGCTGTGTAACCAACGAGGTTGGATTGGGCATAGTGCCTGACAATGCTCTTGCACGTAAATACAGGGATCTGGTCGGCAGTTGCAACCGCTATCTTGCTAAAAATGCAGACGAAGTTATACTTGTTTCCTGCGGGATACCATTGGCTTTGAAATCCCGCAGTAACTGATTTAAACCGAGAATCACCAACAACGGATATTAGGTATGGGTTTACTGGAAACAACCAAACAAGCAATTTTCCCACAAGATTCAGAAGCGCGCGAGCTGGCAAAGGCGCGGCTTGATAACCTGGCTCTTCCCCATTGGGCACTTGGAGATATAATGGATCTCGGTCTTGATTTGGCTGGGATTACTAAGACAATCACGCCTGAGATCAAAAAGAAGGCTATTGTCACCATGGCTGGTGATCATGGCGTGGTGGCGGAAGGGGTCAGCAAGTTTCCAAGCGAAGTAACTCCCCAGATGGTTTACAACTTCGTACGTGGCGGTGCCGGTATCAATGCCCTGGCACGACAGGCGGGTGCGGATGTATTCGTGGCCGATATGGGCGTTGCCGCCGATCTCAGTGAGCTTGCCAGGGATGGCAAAATATTCGATAAAAAAGTTGGCTTTGGCACCAATAATATTGCTGCAGGTCCGGCGATGAGTGACGCCATGGCGCGCAAGGCTTTAGAAGCCGGTATCGAGATCGCCAATGAGCTTTCGAAGGAGTACGACATATTCGGGACCGGCGATATGGGGATCGGCAATACCACACCATCAACCGCAATCGCCGCAGTATGTACCGGAAAAGATGTTGCTGAGCTGACTGGCAGAGGTACCGGGCTTGATGACGATCAGCTCCTGCACAAGATCGAGGTGGTGAAAAAGGCCATCGAGATCAATAAGCCGGATCCCAAAAACGGAATTGATATCCTTGCCAAAGTAGGTGGTTTTGAAATTGGCGGAATCGCAGGTCTGATTCTGGGCGCCGCGGCACACAGAAAACCAGTGGTTATCGATGGTTTTATTTCTACCGCAGGTGCTCTTATTGCCTATAAAATTGAACCGTTTGTACGGGACTACCTCATCTTTGCCCATCGTTCTGTTGAGCCGGGGCACAAGCACATGCAGGAAGCGCTGGGTTGCACCAGACCGTTGCTCGATTTGAACTTTCGCCTCGGTGAGGGAACTGGAGCAGCCCTTGCCATGAATGTGGTTGAAGCGGCTGTCGCTGTCATGACAGAGGTGTTGACCTTTGAAGAAGCTGCAGTTGCCGGCGCAGACAAGTAGGCTGCGCTGAACTCATTTCATTTCTAGCAATGTAAAAAATGTTCTTCCCTGTCTGTCCTTATAAAAAGAGGATGTTTCTGGAGGCAGGGAAGCGTTGCTTCATATAACAGCCCCAATGCAGGCTTTAAGGGGCGTAAAAGGAAAGGGCCATTATGATTCCGTTCTTTACTGCCTTACGATTTCTTACAGTGATTCCAATATCGTGGCGTGCTGAGCGTGATGGCGAACTTTTCAAGCAGAGCATTTACTATTTTTCCCTTATTGGTTTATTGATAGGCAGTTGTGGCTGGTTACTGGTATCAGCGCTCGGCTTTATTCTACCCAACTCCTGTGTTGCCTTTTTTGCTTTATTCTATCTATCTGCAATATCCGGTTTTTTGCATCTGGACGGGCTTGCCGACAGCGGTGATGGGCTTCTCAGCTATCGACCAAAAGATGCTTCGCTGAACATTATGAAAGATAGCAGAACCGGTGCCATGGGGGTCGTGGTATTGATGATGGTGCTGCTGGGCAAATACTCTTCACTTTCAAGCCTTCCTGTTTCAACTATTGCTCTAGCCGTATTCTTTATGCCCCTCGCTGGTCGTACTGCAATTCTGGTAACCATGGCGGCGAACAATTATGCCCGACCTGAGGGAGGACTTGGTGGACTGTTCTATTCCTCACGTTCGTTAAAGGCAGCTCTTGCCGGATGTTTGCTGTTATTTGTTGTCGCAACTTTCGTCGCTGGCCTGAAATATGCCGCAGTTGTGGTTTGTTGCATGTTATTCACCGTGTTGATTTTTTCCCTGTTCTGCAGAAAGCGGATAGGAGGAGTAACGGGTGACACCCTTGGGGCGATGTGTGAGCTGACAGAATTGGCCATTGCTCTTGCAGTAGTTGTGATGTTTACCATCAATGGCTGAAAGAGAATTGCATTCGTGGTGGCAGAAGCAGAATTGCTGAGCAAATAGTTAACAGAACTTACTAGGAATTATTTGATGACAGAAATACCTGGCAGGAATCGAACTGGACATGGCGGAAATATTCACGCAGTTCTTCAACAGGCTGGATGTGAATATGGTGAAATTTTAGATTTCAGCGCCAACATAAATCCGCTTGGACCACCTGAGTGGTTGCGCTCCATGGTTTCCCGGGAGTTGGACAAAGTCCTGCACTACCCGGACCCGGATTATAGTGATCTGGTCGAAGAGATTGCCAGGTTTTACAAGGTTGATTCGGATCAGGTTATTCCGGCAAACGGATCGACAGAACTGTTATACATCCTGCCACGGCTGCTTGGCTGTAAACGCGCTGTTATTCCGGTACCTTCATATATCGATTATGTTCGTGCTGTTGAATTGGCCGGGCTTGAAGTATTGCCGTTGGTATTGAAGGAAGATGATGATTTTCAGCTGGATCTAAAAGAGTTGAGCAGGGTCATTGGAGATGATGATCTGGTGATTTTCGCTTCTCCGAACAACCCTACAGGCAGCATGGTGGAGGCTGATGCAGTCCTGGCCCTGGCGACTGATTTTCCCGGGACGAAATTCATTATAGATGAAGCATTCCTCGATTTTGTCGAAGGTGGAGTGAGTGTTGGCGGCAAATTGCCAAACCTCATAACACTGAACTCCATGACCAAATTTTTCGGTGTCCCCGGGTTGCGACTCGGGTTTGGACTGATGCCTGCGGATATTGCCGCCGCAGTAAAGCAGGTTATGCCCCCCTGGACCTTGAACAGCCTTGCCCAATCCTTTGGTGTCGAGTGCCTGCGCGATGAAGAGTACCATACTGAAAGTAGAAAATATGTGGTGGCCCTCAAAGAGAAGTTGTCGAATGATCTGGCAGCATTAGAACCGTTGACGGTATATCCGTCCCATGCGAATTATCTGCTGCTCCGTTTAAATAATGGGGTGACTGCCCCCGAGCTTGCACAAAGAGTGCTGAAAAGTGGTATCCTGATTCGGTGCTGCGACAATTACAACGGCCTTGATGAACGGTTTTTCAGGGTTGCAGTACGTACCGAGCAGGAAAATGAACGTCTGGTATCGGCGCTGAAATCCGGGCTTATGATCGAAAGAGAAGCGAAGATCAAAAGCAGGAAGCGTACCCCTGCAATCATGTTTCAGGGTACTTCCTCTAATGCCGGTAAATCTGTTTTGACCGCTGCTCTCTGTCGCATTCTGCTGCAGGATGGCGTGCGGGTTGCTCCTTTTAAGGCCCAGAACATGTCCCTTAACTCCTTTGTTACCAGAAATGGTGAAGAGATGGGAAGGGCACAGGTCGTTCAGGCGCAGGCAGCAAAGTTAGATCCCGATGTGCGGATGAACCCCATCCTGCTGAAACCAAACTCCGATACGGGGAGCCAGATCATTGTGTGCGGCAAACCTGTCGGCAACATGTCCGTTCTTGATTATGGCAGGTATAAACCTGAGGCTTGGCAGGCAGTGCGCCAGTGCTACGATAGTCTGGCAGACGAGTATGAAGCGATTGTGCTTGAAGGCGCAGGTTCACCCGGTGAAGTAAACCTGAAGGCCGAAGATATCGTAAACATGCGTATGGCCCGTTACGCTGATTCCCCGGTTCTGCTCGTCGGAGATATCGACAGGGGAGGGGTCTACGCCTCTTTTGTGGGCACCATGGAGGTGCTTACCCAGTGGGAGCGCGATCTCATAGGCGGTTTTGTGGTTAACCGGTTCAGGGGGGATGCATCACTTCTTACCAGCGCGCATGATTATTTGCTGCAACATACCGGTAAAAGCTCCCTGGGGGTCGTGCCGTACCTGATGGATCTGGGGTTGCCGGAAGAGGATTCAGTTTCCTTTAAAGAAGGAATTTTTCACAGGGAATCCAAGGAGAATGAAGCGGTCGATATTGTATTGATTAACTTCCCGCATATCTCCAATTTTACAGATGTGGAACCCTTTCTCGATGAGCCGGATGTGAGCCTGCGGGTCGTCGACACGGTATCGGAACTTGGCAACCCTGATGCTATTCTTCTGCCTGGCTCAAAAAACGTTATAGGCGACCTGAGCTTCCTCCTTGATCGTGGTTTTGGCGATGTCCTCAGGCAGAAAGCGGAGACAGGTTGCGAGATAGTCGGGATCTGCGGAGGGTATCAGATTCTCGGCAGGGAAATTGATGATCCGATTGGTCTGGAATCAAACCTGAAAAGTCTCGCAGCGCTTGGGCTCATGGATATGACCACCGAACTCAAGCCGGAAAAGCAGCTGACGCGCCAGAAAGGGGTGCATTTACCTTCGGGCCTCGAAATTTTCGGTTATGAGATCCATCATGGTGTTTCAAACTCAGCCTTAAAGCCTGTGGTGGAATTTGATTCAGGTGGCTATTGCGGTTCGTTGTCCACTGCCGCTAATGTCTGGGGATCATATTTGCACGGAATCTTTGACAGTGACAACTTTCGTCGCTGGTTTATTGATAACCTGCGCGAGAGAAAAGGGTATAGGCGACTTGAAGAGGTCCAGGCTCCTTATGATCTCGAGAGTGCTTTTGATCGCCTGGCAGATACGGTTCGTAACAATATCGATATGGATCAGGTGTATAAACTACTCAAAATTTGATTACGGGTTCTTCGGGATCTTCTGGACCGTTTCTATATGCTTTTTTCTTTGCAATTCATGGGCAGTATGCTGCTCGACTTTATTTTTGGTGACCCAAGGTCAATCCCGCACCCGGTACGCGGGATTGGCTGGTTGTGCACCAGTTATGAGACTGTCACCAGGGCGATATTTGGCAATGCCCGTTCTGCGGGAACTGTAGCATTTCTGCTCGTGCTGTTAAGCACCGTAGCGATTGTTACAGCCTTGCTGATGTTTATCCATTCATTCTCCATCTGGGCAGAGGCCGTCGCTTCGGTATTGGTATTGTACAGCAGTGTTGCCTGTCGGGACCTGCAAAGACACAGCATGGAAGTCTATAATGCTCTGACTGGAGGTGCATCAATTGAAATTTCCAGGCAGAAAGTAGCCTGTATAGTCGGCAGGGATACCGCATCACTCGATGAAGCCGGAGTCAGCCGGGCCACAGTCGAGACTGTGGCGGAGAATCTGGTGGATGGCGTGACGGCACCGGTATTTTTCGCAATACTGTTCAGCGCTTTGCCCCTGGACGGGATACTCTCTCCAATCGCACTTGCCGCCATAGGGGCCTATTTTTATAAGGCAATCAATACTATGGACTCCATGTATGGCTATAAAAATGAGCGGTATATCAAGTTTGGCACGGTGGCTGCCAGAGTCGATGATTGCGTAAATTTTATACCAGCCAGAATTACCGGTGTAATTCTGGTCGTTACCGCCTGGTTGCTGAGGCTCGATGCAAAAGCGAGCTGGCGGGTGTTGTTGCGGGACAGACTCCAGCATTCAAGCCCGAATGCCGGCCATCCTGAAGCCGCCGTGGCAGGTGCCCTGGGGATTCAGCTTGGCGGCACCTCCGACTATTTCGGTAAGGCGGTGCACAAGCCGACTATCGGCGATGCAGTACGAGCTGTCTCGCCACGGGATATACAATTGACAAACAGGATTATGTTCGTGTCATCATTTCTGTTTGTCGTACTCTTTTTAGCTCTTCGATATTGGATTGTACAATGGTGAATTCCGGCAGATCCGAATTTCTGATAGGTGCGACCAAAAGTGGATCAGGCAAGACCTTAATAACCCTGGGCATATTGGCAGCACTGGCAAAGCGGGGGATAGATGTACAGCCGTTCAAGTGCGGGCCGGACTTTATCGATCCGACTCTGCATCAACTCGTTGTGCCGAGGCCATCAATCAATCTCGATTTGCAGATGATGGGGGAGGAGGGGTGTCGTAACTCCCACCACTTTTATGCTGCTGATGCCGAGGCCGTGGTTGTTGAAGGGGTAATGGGGTTATTCGATGGGGGACTGGCCAGCTCTGCGGCTTTGGCAAAATCACTGGATATCCCGGTGTTGTTAATCGTCGATGTGCGCTCAGCAGCCGAGAGTGTGGCCGCTGTGGTTAAAGGTTTCGAAACGTATAGTCCTGATACCAGGTTACTCGGGGTGATATGCAACAGGGTTGGGTCGAGCAGGCATCGTCAGTTAATAGAAGACGCGATTTCGGCCTCGTGCCAGACTCCGATTCTTGGTTTTTTCCCAAGAGATGTCGATTTTGAAATGCCATCACGGCATCTTGGTCTGTATATGGGGCATGAAATAGACCAGGATCAGCGACGAATGGAAAAGTTGATCCAGACAGTAGAGGAATCAATTGATTTAGACAAATTACTTGAACTTTCTCTGAAAAAAAATCCTATCACCCCTGATCTTCGCGCGGATGATTCGCAGGTTCAACAAAATACCAAACCTCGCCTCGCTGTAGCCAGGGACGAGGCGTTTTGTTTCTACTACCCTGAGAATATAAGAATATTTGAAGAGTGCGGCTTCGAGATAGTAAATTTCAGTCCGTTACATGATAACGCACTGCCTGATGATATTGCGGGTATCTATCTTGGCGGCGGTTATCCCGAGCTGTACGCCCAGCAGTTGTCTGCAAATATTTCTATGAGAAATATTATCAGAAAGTGGGCAGATGATGGTAAGTTCATATACGGTGAATGTGGTGGATTTATGTATATGACCGATGATATTGTCGATCACGATGGCCGGTTGCATGAAATGGCTGGGATTTTCCCAGTATCAGTCGCGATGAAGAAGCGTCTGTCCAGACTTGGCTATCGTAGCCCGGAGCTGGTAACAGATTGTTTGCTTGGCGATGGTGGCGAGCAATTTTTCGGTCATGAATTTCACTACTCAGACATTGTCAATCGGGCAGATGAACTCGAGTTTTTGTACACATTAGCTGATGGCAGGAAAGAAGGGTGCAAGAGGGCTCAAGCCTATGGCAGTTATATTCACCTCCATTTTGCCCGTAATGTTAAGAGTATAAAAAAACTTCTGGAAGAGCTGGAAGTTAATCGAGCAAAGCGTGGATAACGTATTAAGAGGATATATATGGTACGCCTTCAGAATGTATTGCCGTCAGAGATAGAAGCTGAAAGCTTCAGGATAATCGAATCTGAATTTTTTGAGCAGACAGGAAAAAAAATAACTGATTATTCAGAACCAGAATTCAGGGTGTTACAGAGGGTCATCCATGCAACCGGTGATTTCGCTCTGGCAGATACGATAGTCTTTCAGCATGATCCGATTACTGCCGCGATTTCCGCCATTCGATCTGGTGGTAACGTTCTCACTGATGTAAACATGGTTTCCAGCGGTGTGAGCAAGGTGAACCTGGATCGGTTTGGTGGCAAGGTGTATTGCGGGGTAAGTGACCCTGAGGTCGCTGTATATGCGAAAGATAAAGGGATAACCAGATCGGATGCGGCGATGCAGCTCTATCACGACAGAAACATAGCCGTGTTGGCTATCGGCAATGCCCCGACTGCGCTCGTCTCAGCCCTCAAGCTCATTGATAAAGGACATTTCAAACCTGGCGTTATTGTTGGGGTTCCTGTTGGTTTTGTTAATGCTGCGGAGTCTAAGGAGATGCTGAAAGAGAGAGCAGTTCCTGCTATTACCGTGTCCGGTAGAAGAGGGGGAAGCCCCATAGCTGCGGCTATCACCAACGCTTTATTGAAACTCGCTCTCCTGAATTAAAACGTTGTAGAGCGTAATAAGGCTTGGTAGTTCCGGCTGAAATAGGCAGGTTGGCCAGACACTGCACAAATATTAAGAAACTGAATTTCTAATACGAACCATGAAGCTTGACTTTTGTATTGAGTGATGCTAACTCTCTGTATCTCGTTAACATTATTCAAGAGGGATTTTCATGGAACGAACATTTGCAATCATTAAGCCCGATGCATTCAAGGCGGGTAATGCAGGAAAGATTCTGGCCAGAATTTACGCAGAGGATTTCAAAGTTGTTGGACTGAAAAAGTTGTTTTTGAGTAAAAAGGAAGCGGAAGGCTTTTATGATGTTCACCGGGGCAAACCGTTTTTCGATGAGCTTACAGATTTTATGAGCAGTGGACCGTGTGTCGTGATGGTACTGGAAGCTGATGGAGCTATCAAAAAGTGGCGTGATCTGATGGGTGCTACCAACCCGACAGAGGCTGCTGACGGTACACTTCGTAAGGAGTTTGGAACCTTCGTTGGTGAGAACGCCACCCATGGCTCAGACGCTCCCGAGACCGCGGCCTTTGAAATCGGATATTTCTTTTCAGGCCTCGAGCTTCTGTAAAAACGTTTTAGCTGTACGCTCCGCAGCGGCACTCTGTGTTGCTGCGGGCAAGTATAGAACTTTTAAACTCCCCGCCCAACGCTTTTGTCCAGAGAAGTAATTATCCCGCAGACCTTGTCAAAGCTCAACTTTCCGTCTTCGCCAAAACCTCGCAGAGAAGTTCTCCCTCATGGAGCAGTACGTTGACGTTTTCTCCAATGGTTACTTGTTTTGCCGAATTGATGGTGGTTGATTCCCCTGTTCTTTCATCCTTTTTTTGAACGATACTGTATCCTCTGGCCAGGGTAGACAGTGGACTGACGCCTTGCAAAAGGGCGGCGGATTTAGCCAGTGAGTTCCGGTTTTTCTGAAGAATTCTTTGTATGTGCTGGGTGAGATTGTTATGTAAGTGCCCGATTCTCTGCTGTTGCAGAGCAATCTGGTTTAATGGAGCCTGGTGATTCAGCCTTTGGTTGAGATCCTTCAGGTGCCGCTCTCTCTCATTAAAAAATCGATATCCAGCTCTCTGGAATTTCTCTGTCGACAGGTCGACCCTGAGCGAGAGTGTTTCAAGTCTGTTGTGGAAGTTGGCCAATACCCGTGACTGGTGTTGTACCTGTCCGGCAAGTTGTGAAATAGAGTTGCTGATAGTTCTGCGAAGCCTGTTTCGCGCCGCCAGTAATTGAAGGCCAAGTTGTTCACTGTCGGAGATGATCATTTCAGCCGCACCGGTTGGAGTCGCGGCTCGTACATCAGCACAGAGATCAGCTATGGTCGTGTCAATTTCGTGACCAATCCCGGTGAGCACAGGAAGGCGGGAGGCATAAATTGCCCTGGCGACGATTTCTTCATTAAAGGCCCAGAGGTCCTCCAGAGAGCCGCCCCCCCGGCAGAGCACAATCATGTCGCAAGGGATTTTCCTGTTAATAACAGATAGTGCACGGGCGATCTCCCCGGCAGCCTTATCACCCTGCACAGCTACAGGATACACTTGAATATGTGCGCTGGTTTTGCGTTGTTTGCAGATTTTAAGAAAATCCTGGATGGCGGCACCGGTAGGGGAGGTAACGACAACGATCTTTTGTGGAAAATCGGGAAGAAGCTTTTTGGAACTCACATCAAATAGCCCTTCCTCAGAGAGTTTTTTCTTCAGTGCTGCAAACTGCATCTGCAATACACCAAGACCGTGATGGTCGATGGTGTCGACAATAAGCTGGTACTCTCCCCTTGGCTCGTACACAGAGATTCTACCCCGGCAAATAACCTGCTGGCCATCACGCAATTTTTCGGCAAGGTATCTCTGCTGCCCTTTAAACATAACCGCACGGATCTGTGCATTTTCATCTTTTAAGGTGAAATAATGGTGACCTGAGAAGGGTGTACGTAGGTTGGAGATTTCTCCGCCAACAGCAATAAATCGGTATTGCCCTTCAAGCATCAGCTTGATTTCAGTTGTAATCTGTGTGACGGTGCGTACTGTAGCGTGAGGTTCAATTTGCATAATATAATGGCTAATTGGGTTATAAGTATAAAGGCTGCTATGTTTACGCATAGACAGTGAATGCAGTATATATTATAATCGCCCTGCCGAAACAATCTTATATCCATATTTGTTGTACAATCATTGGAGACGTATAATGTCTGGTCCGAGCGCTTATGAAAAGAAATATGTAGACCCTAAAGATCAAAGTCAGGTTGAGGGACTGCTTGAACATTTCAATCTTCCTCCGAAAGTGATCCGTTATCTGCGGGAAAACAAACGTCAGATACAGATCGCCCTTGCTGTAACTCTAATCGCAATTGTTACAGTGTCACTTTATGGTTCTTACAAGGAGAAGCGTGTTGAGAAAGCTGCATCTGCTCTTACGCTTGCCGAGAAAGAAACAGGCGATGCCCAAATCGCAGCATTTGAGAAAGTTGCGTCCGAGTTCGATGATACCGCATCCGGTGTATGGGCCAAGGTCGAATTGGCTCATCTTGAGATGAGAGAAAAAAATTATGATTCTGCCGCCCAGAAATATAGTGATGTCAGCAAGGGGTTGAAAGCAGATAGTCCACTGTATCCGCTTACCTTGGTTGGACTTGCTGAAGCTTACGAGGCTCAGCAGAAATATGACGAGTCCTATGCAGCTTTTGAATCACTCAAAACTGTTAACGGCTATGAGCTGACAGCCTATGCGGGAATGGCACGTATACATGAGACTCGAGGAGAGTTCGACCAGGCTATGGGCATCTATGGCCAATATCTTGCGGTGATAGGCGAGGAACCAGGTCTCGATGCTCAAAGAGCGTATGTAGATGAAAAAATTGCAAGAATCAAGGCACAGAAGTGAGAATTGTTCGCACAACCAAAGAGCTTCAGCAGCAGGCAAACCAATGGCGAAGTAATGGTTTAACGATTGGTTTGGTTCCAACCATGGGCTTTTTCCACGAAGGTCATCTGTCGCTCATGCGTGAGGCGCGAAGACAGTGTGACCGTGTCATTACTACGCTCTTTGTCAACCCCATGCAGTTTGGTCCGAATGAAGATCTTGACTCATATCCTAGAAGCTTTGAGCGGGATCAGCAAATGGCTGAAGGTGAGGGTGTCGATCTGCTCTTTTGCCCGGATCCGAGCGAAATGTATGGTGAGCAATTCCAGACAAAGATCAGCCTGGACAAGGTTTCGCAGGGACTATGCGGCGCAGATCGTCCAGGGCACTTTGATGGTGTCGCAACAGTTGTCACCAAGCTATTTAATCTGGCCAAGCCGCACAAAGCAGTATTTGGACAGAAAGATTTTCAACAACTTGCCTTGATTCGACAACTGGTAGCTGATTTAAATTTTGATATAGAAATCATTGGTCATCCTATCGTTCGTGAAGAGGATGGCCTGGCAATGAGTTCGAGAAACAAGTATCTGGACGCCAATGAGCGCAAGATCGCTGTGTGTCTGTCCCAGGCGATCGGTCAAGCGAAGAAGATGCTTGCCGATGCAGGTGGAAGTCTGCCGGCTCAGGAAATCATCACTATGGCAGAAAGCATGATAGAGCAACATCCGGAGTGTTCTGTCGAGTATGTCAGCATTGTGCATCAGAGCACCCTGCGTCCGATGGAAATCGCCGATGGTGAAAGCGTTCTCGCTATGGCCATGAAGGTCAATAATAAAGTTCGTCTGATCGATAACTCACCTCTTTGTTGAGCTACTTGATTACGACTACAAGCAAAAGATTGCACTAAAGCATTAAGGAGTACATTATGCCAGGTTTTGAAATATTTGGTGAAGAAGAGAAGAAAGAGATCCTTGAAGTTCTCGATACCGGTGTTCTGTTTCGTTATGAGTTCCCGGAACAGCGTAAAGGTATATACAAGGTAAAGCAGTTTGAGGAAAACTTTGCCAGCTACTGCGGCACCAGCCATGCCCAGGCGGTTACATCCGGCTCCACCGCGCTGAAAGTAGCCCTTACCGCTCTTGGCGTCGGGCCTGGAGATGAGGTTATCACCCAGGGTTTTACCTTTGTAGCAACCTGGGAAGCGATTTTTGAAGTAGGTGCTGTACCGGTATTTACTGAGGTTGACGAGACCATGAATATGGATCCGGAAGACCTGAAAAATAAAATTACCGATAAAACCGCATGTATCATTCCAGTCCATATGCTTGGCGCTCAGGCAAATGTGGAGGAAATCGTCAAGATTGCAGCGGAGCATAATATACCTGTACTTGAAGACACTGCTCAAGCCACTGGCGGACATATTGGCGGCAAGTATCTCGGTACTTTCGGCAGCTGCGGTACCTTCTCATTCGACTCTGTTAAGACCATGACCACCGGTGAAGGTGGAATGATCATTACTGGTGATGAAGAACTTTGGCGTACCATGTCTGAGTACCACGATCATGGCCATGACCACATTCCCAACCCTGGTGCACGTGGCGGTGAGGGACGTCGTTTCATTGGTTTCAATTACCGTATGATGGAAATCCAGGGTGCAATCGGCATTGCTCAGTTGGCAAAATTGCCTTACATGATCGAAGCTCAGAAAAAGACCAAGTCCCGGTTGCTTGAAACAATCGCTGAAATTCCAGGGTCAGGCGTTAGAAAGCTCATGGATCCGGAAGGTGACACAGCAACGTTCTGCTGTTTTACTCTGCAGGATCGTGAGCAGTGTTCCAGAGTGAATGAGGTTCTCCGTGCTGAAGGCTTTGGTGCAATCAACTTCGCAGAGAATACCTGGCATTTCTACCCGGCATGGGAACACATTCTGGCAGGTTCCACCCCGATAAAGTCAGGTTGGCCTTTTGCTGAGCCAGGCGGTAAGCGCAGGGTTGTCTATGATCCAACAGCATTGCCGAAATCTGCTGACCTCATTGGCAGAACCCTCGTATATCCGGTTCCTGTCAAGATGCCCGAAGACAGACTCGATGCAATGTGTAATGCGCTGAGAAAAGCGAAAAACGCCTGATGTAACATAGTATATTGATGCAACGAAAAAGGCCTGGTACTCGAAATTGAGTATCAGGCCTTTTTTATTGGATGTGGATCGGGGAACTACTTGTAAAACTTATGCGATCCGAACTGGTCAACATAGGTGTATTGTTTTGCCCAGTAGGGGGTGATGGTATCCAGGTGGTAATGTGTGGCACCATTGGTGATGTCGGCCGTTTGCAGGGCAACATATACAGATTGTAAGCACTGCATGAAAGCCTTGGTGTCGTTAGGTACGTAGGATGCCTTCTGGAATGTCCAGCTAAACTGGTATGGCTGAGTTACCACTGCTTTGATCGGCATGTTTTGCTCTTTGGCCCGGTTCAAGGTTACATGAACTATTGCGACCTGCCCAACCTGTGGCTCTGAGCGAGCTTCATGATAGACGTTAAGGGTCAGCCATAGTAGGCCTTCAAGAATAGACACTTTGTTCCTCCAAATAATTGGTATAGATAATCGTTACCAGATAGTGAAGAATACTATTTCCAGTTATCTTTCTATGTGTTGTAACAATTTGTAATGACTTGGTTTGCTGTTGCGTATGTATTTAAACTACTTCACAAAGGAAAAGCTAATGGTGGCAAGTGATAAGTCTAATATACAGGAATACGGGACAAGGTCAATAAAATAATTATTTTTTGAATAAAATTTCTTTCAAGAATTTCTGAGGATAACAGTGGCTTGTATTGCTTGTTGCGTGTTACGGCGAATGGTAAGGCAAAGTTCAGATCGCAGTTGTAAAATGATACACCAATTTCAGTGTCAATGCATGGTGTTGATAGGCGGACAGTACTGGATCATGGCGAGTTGTGCAGCAATTGGCGTGATCCTTTGAGGCCTAACGGACGTCACATTGCCCTTTACCAGAGAGAAAAGCAATATTGAACGGAGGGTTCAGTGAAATCATATTTTAAGGAGTTGACCTTTAACGTGCCATCGAGGAGAGGTCTTATCAATATTACGCCTGAGGTTGAAGCGTGTTTGGCTGAAAGTGGCATTACCGAAGGTCTGCTGCTTTGCAATGCTATGCACATTACAGCGTCAGTCTTCATTAATGATGATGAGAGTGGACTGCATCATGATTATGAGGTCTGGCTTGAGAAACTTGCACCTCATGCACCTGTTGAACAATATCGACATAATGGCTACGAGGATAATGCCGACGCGCATATGAAGAGACAGATAATGGGTCGCGAGGTTGTGGTAGCTGTTACGGGTGGCAAATTACATTTCGGCACTTGGGAGCAGATATTCTACGGGGAATTTGATGGTAGAAGACCAAAGAGGGTGCTGGTAAAAATAATCGGAGAGTAAGTAACGAGTAGTAAAGGTTCTTCACCCGCCTGTGATCAGGCGGGTGAAGTGGCTGGACTGCCAGCGCTTGCACCGGCGAAAATAGGCATAATGATGTCTTGCGCTGCTTTGGTGCTATGGAAAACATCATTGAACACGGACTGAGTGCCATTGTGGCTGAGTTCTACCAGTTCCCAGCATTCGGGGCTGTCGACAATAGCCTGCATGAGACCCAGGTGCTGGGTGTGACCAGCTTTGTATGCTTCAATATGACCGAGCACAGGGCAACCGAGAAGGGCTATATCACCGACCAGATCCAGAACTTTATGTCTGATAAATTCGTTATCGAAGCGAAGTCCATCTTCGTTGAGGATGGATTTGCGATTCCAGTGAATAGCAATAACGTTATCCAGGGTGCCTCCAAGGGCAAGGCCATTGGCCCAAAGCTCTTCGACCTGTTCGACGTAGCCAAAAGTGCGTGCCCTGACGATTTCTTTGTCAAATCTATCCTTCGTCAGATCAATTGAAAATTTCTGGGTCTGGATAAATTCGTCATCAAACTGAATTTCGCCGGTAATCTTCAGGCCGTTAAACGGGCTGATGGTTAATTTTTTGTCGCCGTCTGTATAATGAATAGGGCTGGTTATGCGGAGTATTTTACGAAGACTGCCCTGTCGCTGTTTACCACTGTTTTTGATTATGGCAAAAAATGGTTCCGCGCTGCCATCCATGATAGGTACTTCGCCAGCATCAATTTCGATATCAGCATTATCAATACCGTATCCGTGCAGGGCTGCCATCAAGTGCTCTGTGGTAGAGATGGTGTGGTTCTCTTCGCCAATTGTTGTTGCAAGCCGAGTATCGACTATTTTATCCATGTGTGCTCTGATGGGCTTGCCTGGCGCAAGATCGGAGCGGAAAAAGCGAATACCGTTGTCAGCAGGCGCTGGCTTGATGGTGAGGTTGACAGTCCTTCCGGTATGAAGGCCAACTCCACAGCAGCTAACGGTTTTTTTGAGTGTATATTGATATGGATCTAGTGACAACGACATAAAAAATTCCTTAACGATAAATATATTTAAAATCCTTTCATATAATTTTATGCAAATAAGATGCCAGGCGGTTGATTGGACACTTCTTGTGTGGCTGACTTGAATAAACGACAGAATAGTAGGCATATAGCTGCAAGTGTTAAATATTGTTGAAGAGTGTGTTGTTTATGCATTTTGTGGTGTAAAAGACAACACGTGGCGAAAATAACACTCACTGTGTGTTTTAGTTCTCAATTTTTATAGCGATAAATTCGAATGAAGACGTTACAGATGCACGGCAAAATATGAGGTGAGCAGAATTGAAAATATGCAGATATCTCGATGCAGGCTGAACCATTTTGTTTCGCTATAACCGCACATGGGTTCATGGCCCGGCAGGAGAGTACACATCTTGTTGACATGGGGTGAGCGGAGGAGGGTACCTTCGAGTGTCTTTCAACTGATTTTCATCCTTTACTCAAGGGTAATGAGAGCCTGGTAGCTATATAATCATAAAAACCACCTGATGGCTGTGCAGAAATTTTCAGGCAGTAGAGTGGTAGCCCAGGTGCAAGATTTTCCATCTTTACCAGATCCTTGTGCGTCGTGATGATTCCTTGTGCACCACTGGACAGCGCTTTTTGAGAGATCTTTGCAATGAGTTCGCTATTGTACTCTGTGTGGTCTTTCAGGGCAGTGCGGCCTGACAGGCAGATGCCGCTGTCGGTAAGGAGTTGAATGAATCTTTCCGGGTTGGCAATTCCGCTCAAGGCGTAGAGAGGGCTGACTGAGGCGTAATCTGATACATTCAAGACGTTGTTATTCTGGTCATACACGCCATCAACGCTGTTTTGTGTAGTGAATACCGGGGTGTTCGGGAATTCGGCCGTGAGCTTGTGCTTGAATGCCAAAGAATTCTCACGGTTTGCATCTGTTACACCTGTGAGCAGGAAGATATCAGCCCGCTGGAGAGCGGATTTTGGTTCCCTGAGATCACCTGCCGGAAAAACCCGGTTATTGCCGGCCAAGGTGGTTGCGTTAAACAGTACGATGTCAAGATCTCGGTGGACTGCCATGTGCTGAAACCCGTCATCTAATATGAGAACATCGCACTTAAGGTGATCCTGAGCGTATTGCGCTGGGATAGAGCGTTTTTTTCCTGTAACAACCCTCAGACCCGGCACCGATTGAGCGAGCATGAATGGCTCGTCACCGGCTTCTTCGGCGGGCAATAAGATATTGGTACCGTCTGATACGACATTGATGTCTTTATTCGCTTTCCCTCCATACCCTCTACTGATAACTCCAACTGTAAAGCCACTTTTCTGCAGAAAGCGCGATAACATTTGAACAGTTGGTGTTTTGCCGCTGCCACCCATTGTGAGGTTGCCCACAGAAATGACCGGGATGGAAAGTCTGGAAGTTTTCAAAACGTTTTTGCTATACAAGAGAGAGCGAATCTTCATTGCCATCCCGTAAAGCGGGCTGAACGGAATACCAAGAAAGTAAAAAAGCTGAAGAGGCTTCATGTTTAATGCGATGGGGATAAAGTGGTTAAAAAAAATAGGCAAAAAGACTTTTTTTGTTTATTTATTTGCAAATGAAGAATAAATAAGTCTCTACATTCATACGCAGTACTCGCTTTATTTGCAAATTTCTTTTGCGATCCGAGTTAATTGCACCAGGTGCAGTATTGTCAATAACTGAACGAGGGAGGAGAAAGGCATGAAAAAGGTATTTGTAGCTGCAACAGCTATTTGTGTAGCATTATCGGCACCGTTAATGGTGTCTGCCAATGACACCATTAAATTCGGTGTTGCAGGTGCACACAGTGGTGATCTGGCATCTTATGGTTTGCCGTCAGTCAATGCGGCGAAACTGGTCATCGACAAGGTTAATGCCAACGGCGGTATTAACGGCAAGCAAATTGAACTGCTGGTCGAAGATGACGTATGTAAGCCAGAGGTAGCGACCAACACAGCAACCAAGCTTGTTTCTGACGGTGTTGATGTTGTTCTTGGTCATATCTGCTCTGGTGCTACCAAGGCAGCTCTGCCGATTTACAAAGATGCAGGCGTTCTCGTTATGTCTCCATCTGCCACCAATCCTGCTCTCACCCAGAGCGGCGACTATCCGAACTTTGCCCGTACCATCGCCCCTGATGATGCTCAGGCCCAGGTTGATGTCGAGTTTGCTCTGAATACTCTTGGTTACACCAAGATTGCAGTCGTTCATGATAAAGGCGATTACGGTAAAGGATTTGCTGAATTTGCCAAGAAATTCCTCGAAGAATCAGGAAAAGCAGAAGTTGTGCTTTTTGAAGGCGTTACCCCCGGCGCAGTTGATTATTCTGCCGTTGTTCAGAAGGTCAAGCGCTCCGGTGCAGAGGCTGTAATGTTTGGTGGTTACCATCCGGAAGCTTCCAAGATTATCAGCATGATGCGTAAAAAGCGTCTCAAGGCCGACTTCATCTCTGATGACGGCGTTAAGGACAACACCTTCATTAAGGTAGCTGGTAAGAATTCTGAGGGTGCGTATGCTTCCGGTCCTAAGGACACCACCTCCAACCCACTGTCCATTCAGGCTGTTAAAGAGCACAAAGAAGCCTTCGGTTCAGATCCCGGCGCATTCTTTGAGAATGCATACTCCGCAACTCTGGCTATGCTGAATGCTATCGAAAAGGCTGGTTCCACCGATCTTGATGCTCTCAAGAAAGCACTGCAGACTGAGAAAGTTGATACTCCGGTTGGTAGCATCTATTTCGATGAGAAAGGTGACGCAATTGGTGTCGGCTTCTCCGTTTACCAGGTACAAAATGGCGAATTTGTAGAATTATAATAGCTGTTTTTTCGTACACTTAAATATCACCTGAAACAGGTTGCGCTCAGTGTTGGCGGCCTGCTTCAGGTTCTTTTTTTTGTGGTATCTTATGGATTATTTTATAGAGCTACTTTTTAGCGGTCTTTCCCGGGGGGCAATCTATGCCCTTATCGCACTGGGATATACGATGGTTTACGGTATTATCGGTCTGATCAATTTCGCCCATGGTGAAATTTACATGATTGGAGCTTTTACCTCATTTATCGTTGCAACCGTTCTTTCCATTTACGGCTTTCCTCTTTTGGCCATAGTTGCACTCGCTGGCGTCGCAGCAGCTATCTGGGCGGCATCATATGGGTTAACTATCGAAAAAATTGCCTATAAGCCTCTCCGGCATGCCCCGAGACTTTCTCCGCTTATCAGCGCGATCGGTATGTCGATCTTTCTGCAGAACTACGTTTTGCTCGCACAGACCTCTGACTTTCTGCCGTTTCCGGAATTGATTCCTGAATTCGCCTTTATGGAGCCGGTTGCCCATATTGTTGGCTCATCCGATCTTGTCATCCTTGTTACAACTGCGGTGGCCATGTTGATTCTCACCTACGTCATCAAGTTTACCCGACTTGGCAAGGCAATGAGAGCGACTGCGCAGGACAGAACCATGGCAATGCTGGTTGGAATCAATGTGAACAATATTATTTCCGCCACCTTTATCATCGGTTCAGCTCTTGCTGCCATAGGCGGGTTGTTGATTGCATCCCACATCGGACAGATCAATTTCTATATTGGATTTCTGGCTGGAATCAAGGCCTTTACCGCTGCAGTTCTTGGTGGAATCGGCTCTATTCCTGGAGCAGTGCTTGGAAGTCTCATTCTTGGGCTGACTGAGAGTTTTGCTACCGGTTACGTATCGAGTGATTATGAAGATGTCTTCGCCTTCTCTTTGCTGGTGTTGATTCTTCTTTTCAAACCGTCCGGTCTTCTCGGTAAGGCTGAAACACAGAAAGTGTAACTTGTAAGGTTGCTATGTTTTCTCTAAATGAACTTAAGAAGGGCGCCCTCATTTCACTCTGGTTCGTTTTTCTGACCTTTCCAATCATGGTGATCAAGGTTGATCCAATTGAGAGGATCGTTCAGTGGCGCTGGACGAATGCGCTTATGGTGGGTATCGGCACATTTATCGTGTACTGCATCATACAGTTCGCCAAATATCGAAAATCTTTAAAAAGCACGGAGGAAAGTGAAGAAGACTCAAAAGAGCAGGCATCTTTCATCCACAAAATATTAGCGAACACAAAACAGCGAAATATGCTTTTTATGGTGCTTGCTGCCATTATTTTGATATTCCCTCATCTGTTTTCAACCTATCAGACCAACATCATGACCACTGCGCTTATGTATGTGGTACTTGGTCTTGGTTTGAACATCGTTGTAGGTATGGCTGGCTTGCTCGATCTGGGTTTTGTTGCCTTCTACGCGGTTGGTGCCTACTCCTACGCATTGCTCAACCACCATTTCGGGCTGGGCTTCTGGGAAGTGCTGCCTATTGGTGGCGGACTTGCAGCAATTGCCGGTATTTTGCTCGGTTATCCTGTATTGAGGCTCAGGGGCGATTATCTTGCCATTGTCACTTTGGGTTTTGGTGAGATTATTCGACTGGTACTGGAGAACTGGAATGAATTTTCCAAGGGGCCAAGTGGTATTTCCAACATCTCCCGGCCTGAGTTTTTCGGTATCGAGATGAGCCTGGAAATGTCAATTCTCTATATTTACTACATAATGGTCGGCTTTATGGTATTCACCATTTTTGTAGTGAACAGGTTGCAGGATTCTCGATTAGGCCGCGCCTGGATTGCCTTGCGGGAGGATGAAATTGCCTGCCAGGCCATGGGAATAGACAAGCAGAAGACCAAACTTACAGCCTTTTCTCTGGGTGCGTTCTGGGCTGGTATTGTGGGGGTGATTTTCGCCGCGAAGACCACTTTTATCAATCCTGCGAGTTTCACATTTCTCGAATCCGCTATCATTCTCTCCATTGTAGTGCTTGGTGGAATGGGGTCAATTGTCGGTGTTATTATCGGTGCGCTTGTTCTGATACTCATGCCTGAATATCTGCGTGCCCTGTCAGAGTACAGAATGCTGGCTTTTGGTGCCATTCTGGTAATGATGATGGTATTCAGACCCCAGGGTTTGATCGCCAATGTCAGAAGAACGTACAGATTTGAGAAAAATTCATAAGGCACAGCAGAGATATGACTACCCCAATATTGAAAGTTACCGGCCTTACCATGGATTTCGGCGGTATTCGTGCGCTGAATAAACTGGACCTTGATGTACACTCCGGAGAGATTGTCGCTCTTATCGGTCCCAATGGTGCAGGCAAGACCACATTCTTCAACTGTGTTACCGGTATTTATATGCCCACAGCTGGAGATGTGATGTTGACTCCTCCGGGAGCTGGTAAGAGTACCAGCCTCAAAGGGCTGAAGCCAAACTACGTTACGAAGAAAGGTCTGGCCAGAACATTTCAGAACATCCGGCTTTTTCCTAAAATGACGGTGTTGGAAAATGTTATGATCGGCCGGCATTGCCGAACAAAAGCCTTCATTCTCGGTGCAATTTTCCGCGGCCCTGCCACCCGTAGGGAAGAGCAGGAAATAATGGAGATGAGCTACAGTCTTCTGGAGAAAATCGGCCTTGCAGAATTTGCGAATGAACGAGCCGACAATCTCTCGTATGGCGCGCAGAGAAGATTGGAAATAGCCAGAGCTCTCGCCACGGAACCGCTTCTGCTTCTACTCGATGAACCTGCTGCTGGAATGAATCCCCAGGAGACTCAGGAACTTATTGATCTGATAAGGGAAATATCCTCTGATGGTCAGGCAATTCTACTCATTGAGCATGATATGAAATTGGTTATGACGCTCTCTGACAGAATCTTCGTTATGGATTATGGTAAGAAGATAGCCGAGGGCAAGCCTGAGGAGATCCGTACCAATCCAGATGTTATCAAGGCATACTTAGGTGAGGACGTAGATGCTTAAACTCGAGAATGTACAGGCAGGTTATGGCAACATCCTTGCCTTGAAAGATGTGAGCCTGGAGATTAATGAGGGTGAGATAATTACCCTCATCGGGGCAAACGGCGCAGGCAAAAGTACTACCTTGATGGCGATTTCCGGAGTTGTAGCTTGCAGATCCGGTAAAATTCTGTTTAATGGTGATGAAATTCAGGGCAGGAACTCTGATGAGATCGTCAAGAAAGGGCTTTGTCAGGTGCCTGAAGGAAGGCATATTTTTCCGCAGCTGACTGTGCGGGAAAATCTTGATATGGGTGCGTTTCTAAGGAATGACAAGGCGGAAATCAAGAAAGATATTGAGTATGTTTTCGATCTTTTTCCCATTTTAGCCGAGAGACGAAACCAGGATGGCGGAACCTTGAGTGGTGGTGAACAGCAGATGCTCGCCATGTCACGTGCGCTTATGGCGCGGCCGCAACTGCTGCTTTTGGATGAACCGTCCATGGGGCTTGCACCGCTGGTGATCAAACAGATTTTTGAAATAATCAAGCAGATAAATTCAGAAAACAATACAACAATTTTTCTTGTCGAGCAGAACGCCAACCAGGCACTGCACATTGCGGACAGAGGATATGTACTGGAAAACGGAGCCATTACCCTGAGTGGACCGGCCAGTGATCTTCTGGCGAATCAGGATGTGCAGAAAGCCTATCTGGGAATCTGATCGGCAAATTGATCCGGGGCACGGATGAGGTGCCCTGGAGGTGTAAGGAGCAAGCCCTCTATGGGAAAGACTAAAGTCGGTGTAATTGGTGTCGGGTATCTCGGAAGGTTTCACGCGCAGAAATATGCGGCGCTTGAGAATGCTGAACTGGTTGGTGTAGCAGATGTAAGCCTGGAACAGGCCGAAAAAGTGGCCGAAGAGTGTTCATGCAAAGCGTATGCGGATTATAAAGAACTTATCGCGCTGGTTGATGCAGTTTCAATTGTAGTCCCCACCAGTCTCCATCATAAAGTAGCAAGCGATTGTCTGAACGCCGGAGTTGATGTTCTCCTGGAGAAACCAATAACGGTAACTCTGGAAGAAGCAGATGACCTGATACGCATTGCTGAAGAGAAATCTCTGGTCTTTCAGGTTGGTCATCTAGAGAGATTCAATCCTGCGGTTCAGGCGATGGAGCCATTTCTTACCCAGCCTGTGTTCATCGAGAGTAATCGTATTTCTGTATTCAAAAATCGTGGTGTAGACGTTGATGTCGTCCTTGATCTTATGATTCATGACATCGATATTATACTCAATATCGTCAAATCACCTATCAAGCAGATTCACACTGTCGGGGCACCAGTTGCCACAGCGACCACCGATATTGCCAACGCCAGACTTATTTTCGAAAATGGAGCCACTGCAAACGTAACTGTCAGCAGGATATCCCGCACCAATATCAGAAAAATGCGTATCTTCCAGCCAGGTTCATACATTAATGTGGACTTTGCCAATAAGAAGGTAATGACCATTCACCTGAAAAAGGAACTCATGGATTCCGGCATGCCAAAACAGGATGTTGAGATCAATTCCTTTACAGAAGGTGACGCTCTGAGAAGTGAGATAGAGCACTTTGTTTATCACGTAGAGAATAGAACCAGGCCTGCTGTGTCCGGTCACGAGGGCAGAAGGGCTCTGGCGGTTGCTCTGGAAGTGATGGAGCAGATTAAGCAGCATCAGAATCTTGACGTATTCAAAGACTATCTTAACACTAAGTAAAATACTGTGAAGTCTATCATGATAGTCACCGGAGAAGCCTCCGGTGACTTGCATGGCTCGAATCTTGTGAAGGCCATGCGGCAAAAATGCAGCGATCTCTCCTTCGCAGGGATGGGAGGGGAGGAGCTGGAAGCTGCTGGTGTCGAAATTCTCTTCGATGCCAAAAAAGTCTCCGTTGTCGGTGTTTCCGAAGTTGTTTCCCACCTGGCCGATATCTTTGCCGCCCAAAGAATTCTCCGCCGTTTCCTGGCTGAAAAACGCCCTGATTTACTTATTATAATTGATCTGCCTGATTTCAATCTGATGCTTGCCAAGGCTGCAAAAAAGCTTGGTATTCCTGTTTTCTATTATATTTGCCCCCAGGTATGGGCCTGGCGGTCGGGTAGGGTGAAAACCATCGCCGAACGCACAGACAGGGTTGGTGTCATTCTGCCTTTTGAAGAGAAGTATTTAAAAGACAGGGGGGTTGAGGCTGAATATGTCGGTCACCCGCTGCTGGACAGCGTTCACGCTGATCTATCAAGAGCTGAGTTTTTGAGAAAACATAGCCTCACTCATAAAGAGGGGGATGATGACGGCTGCAGGCTGATCGGTTTGTTGCCGGGAAGCAGATCAAAAGAAATTGCATTTTTGCTTCCGACGTTTCTTCAGGCTGCAGAACGTTTACAGAAAAATAGCAAACAGCGCCTTATCTTTTTACTCCCGTTGGCTTCTACAATATCTGAAGAAGAACTGAACGCGCAGGGTCTCAGGGAGTATCAGCAAAAACTCGATTTGCATGTAATTCGAGGGGATCGCTATAATCTGATGGCCGCATGCGATGCGGTAGTTGCCGCATCCGGAACGGTTACTCTTGAGCTGGCTCTTCTCAATACGCCTATGGTTGTGACCTATAGGCTGGCCCCGCTGACGTATTTTCTGGGTACGCTGTTGATTGACATTAAATATTTTTCGTTAGTCAATCTCATTGCAGAACGTGAAGTAGTTCCTGAGTTGCTGCAAAAAGAAGTTTGCCCTGAGAATATTGCAGATCAGTTGCAGGGGTTGCTTGAAGATGAGAGCAAGATGCAGGATATGCTGAACGGATTGGCCGGTGTTCGCAATCTCATGGGTGGTCCCGGTGCTTCAGTTAAAGCAGCGGACCTGGCTCTGAAACTCCTGTAAAAGGTCTGGCGATGGATGAATTCCATGAACACGATGAACAGGTTGAGATGCCCATTGACGGCATTCTTGACCTGCATCCATTTTCCCCAAAAGATCTTAAGTATCTGATCCCTGATTACATAGAAGAGTGCAGGCAGAGAAATATCCTTGAAGTTCGGTTTATTCACGGTAAAGGAATAGGGAATATCCGACGCTCTGTGCATGCGCTGTTGGAAAGAAATGAAGCTGTAGCCAGTTTTCGACTGGCGGGCGAAGGCGCAGGTAGTTGGGGAGCAACTATTGCGGTATTAATCCCTCTGAAGTGATTTCGGGCCCTGGCAGCCCGATCTATTTATTTTAAGGTGGCATGTTTGGGTAACGAATGTTTCAGGCTTACTGCAAAGTGTAACTCTTCGCCTGTCCGGTGAGTGGACAGGTGAAACTCAGCCTGCACGCCTTGAGGTGGAGTTTTTCACCCTCTGGTCTTCCATACCTGTGATCACCGATAATGGGGTGACCGATCATGCTGAGATGGCGCCGTATCTGGTGATATCTCCCTGTTAGGATCTGTATCAGTAAGTCGCTCCGGTCTCTTTGCTGGTCAATTGCGATTACTTTGACGATGGTTGTTGATGACTTACCGTCAAGCGGCAGTTCGATTCGAAGTTCTTTGCCGTTTTCGCCGAGCACCTTCTGCACAGTTGCCTGATACCACTTTTCAACTGATTTATCTTTATGATGCCCAAAAATTGTAGAAAAGGCAGCTGCTGCCTGACGGTCATGGGCAATTAAGATTAAGCCGGAAGCTTCGCGATCAAGCCTGTGTACTAGAAAAACATCTCTATTTTCAAAATGTTTTTCAACAAGCCGCAAAAGGGAACAGTGGTCCCCATATTTTGTGCCCTGGCTGAGAAGACCTGCGGGTTTATTCCAAATACTGTATCTGCCTTCATCTGAAATACAAACCGGTTCCGGCGCAGGCTGTGAGAGTATGGATGTATCGTAATACAGCTTGACCGAATCTTTCTTTTTAAGCTGGTATTTGGCCCTTCGAACTCTGATTTCCTTCCTTTTAGGTCTCCTTAACCAAACAGCACCTTTTTTCAGGCAATCCTTGACAATGCTTTTGGAGAGGCCGGTTTCTTCAGAAAGCAAATCAACCAGGAGAATAGGGGCCTTAACTTCGGTGTGGTGAGTAAATTTCAAAACTATACGATACCTAACGTTACAGCTATGGGGAATATTATTATCTGATACCCCCTTAATCTTCAGCTTGAAAAGGTAAAGGGAGAGGCGTGAGGAGTGGTAGTTCTGCAAGTGATCTGCATATTGATTAACTCAATATATCGAAATTTTAGGGGGGTAGCTTTAAACCATTGCCCCTATGCTCTTGCTCTTCACGCCCCACTTCCTGAAGCCCGAGTTGTATTATTCAGAGGATATTTTTATAGACTGTCATCCACCCAGTCGCGCGGATAGAGAGATTTAACATCGAAAATTATTGAACGCTCTTCTTTTCGAAGAGATTGTAGATCGTCACGGCTCATTTGTGCGAATTGCTTATGGCCGACAGCTAAAATGACAGTGTCATAGCTGTGGGGAACAAGGGTATCTACCAATTCAATGCCATACTCCTTAAGTGCTTGCTCCCGATCAACCCAAGGATCGTGTACGTCAACCCCAATTCCATATTCGCGCAATTCGTCAATGATGTCTGTTACCCGGGTGTTGCGAAGGTCTGGACAATTTTCTTTAAAGGTGAGCCCCATGATCAGCACTCGACAATTTATGGTGTCGATCTTCCTTTGCAGCAGCATTTTCACTATTCGTGCGGCAATATGATGGCCCATGGCGTCATTGGTACGCCTGCCAGCGAGTATCATCCTGGGTCTATAGCCTACTTTTTTAGCTTTGTAGGTGAGGTAATACGGGTCGACCCCTATACAGTGACCGCCTACCAATCCCGGGCGGAATGGTAAAAAATTCCATTTGGTACCTGCCGCCTGAAGAACTTCCATGGTGTTGAGGCCAAGCTTATTAAAAATAAGCGAGAGCTCATTGATAAGGCCGATATTTACGTCTCTCTGGGTATTTTCTATGACCTTTGCGGCTTCAGCAACCTTAATTGAACTTGCCTTGAATGTACCTGCATCGATTATAGACGAATATAGTTTATCTATCAGTTCAGCTGCTTCCGGCGTAGAGCCAGAGGTAACTTTAACGATAGTTGGTAATCTGTGCTCATGATCCCCGGGATTTATTCGCTCCGGTGAGTAGCCACAACAGAAATCCCTGTTGTAGGTAAGACCCGATATCTCTTCAAGAAGGGGGACACATTCTTCCTCGGTGGCACCCGGGTAAACAGTAGACTCGTAGATCACAATATCGCCCCGTTTCAGACAGCCTGCCACTGTTTCGGTTGCCTTGAGTAGCGGTTTGAGATCCGGCTGCTTGGCATCATCAATAGGTGTTGGGACCGCCACAATAAAGATATTGCATTTGGTCAGTTTCTCCACCCTGTCTGTGTAGCTCAGAAATTCGGCAGCCATAAGCTGATCTTGAGGGACTTCAAGGGTTAAGTCTTTGCCGGACTGTAACTCCTCTATTCTAGCTCTGTTCAGGTCGAAACCTATTGTCGGGTATTTATACCCAAACTCAACCGCCAGGGGCAGACCTACATACCCTAACCCAACCACACATAGTCTGGCTTCTTTAAGAGTAATCATGGAGAAAACCTTTATTTTAGGCAAAAGATGTTAAGGGGGTGCAGTTAATATAAAAAATGTAAAACAACAAATGGGGCAGAAAGTGGTCAGGCGTTTTTGTAGATTAAAACAAAACCGCCCGACTATAACCTGAGTATACAGGGTAAAAAAGGAAGCACTACTGGTCTGAATTACCGTAGTAAATCAAGCCTTGGTTATCTGTTTCGGAAACAGAAATGCTGTATAGAGAATATCGTTCATGGTCGAGTTTGTCCACGAGATTGTTGTAAATATATTGAGCAATATTTTCAGATGAAGGATTTAATATCCTAAATGCTTCATGCTCATTGAGATCGCAGTGATCAATGGTATCAATAACTTCTTTTACATGCTTTTTCAGGACGGTAAAATCAATACCCATGCCGAGGTTATCAAGGCCGGTGGCACGAACAGTCACTTTAACCTTCCAGTTGTGACCATGAGGGTGTTCGCAGTCACCGGGGTAATCTCGCAGATGGTGCGCTCCGGCAAAATGGGTTTTTACAAAGATATCGTACATACATGACTCCTGAAATTTGATTTAACAAAGAGCGCTTTCGTATCATCTGAAAACTGAGATTTCAGAGTGATTACGAAAGATCACGGTCACCTCTTTATAATATTCCTTGTCACCATATTCCATAAAAAAAGAGGGGCGGCGTGCAGACAATACAAGGTACAAAGCACATGGTGCAAGAACGTGTTATGGTGAAAGGTGCACTATATCAGTAGTATCAGATGTATCTGATTTGTCAGAAACTCTACCTAAAGTGAGAAGAATTCTTACGAAATAGCAGGAAATTCCGAGCAGCACATGCAAGCATGAGTCTATATGCTCAGATTCAGAGAAATTGAAAAATAGAAACACAGAGGATTAGAGGTTATAAATCAAAATGGTAGAAGTACCTGAAAACTCACAACAGATGACTGCAGATACACTCTTTGATGGTGAAGTGTATTGTAGTCAATTCAGGAATGGCTATCGGTTTTCGGTGGATGCGATCCTGGCAGCACACTTTCATACTCCTGCAAAAGGTGAAAAGGTGTTGGATCTCGGTGCGGGGAGCGGTGTCATTGGTTTGATAATGATGCACCGGTGGAAACAGCGAATCGCCACTTTGCGTTCTCTCGAGTTGCAGCAAGAACTCTGTGATTTAACGAACAGGAATTATGCTGAAAACGAATTTGCCGAAAAATGCTCATGTTATCAGGGGAACGTGAAGGAAATATTAAATATATTTAAACCTGAGTCATTTTCCCTGGTGGTTTGTAATCCGCCATTCTACAGACCGGAAACTGGTCGTCAATGCCTTGATACGCAAGCTAAAATAGCCAGGCATCAGATAACAGCCGATATCTTCGGTTTTGCCAAGGGCGCCGCCGCTGTATTAAAAAATGGTGGCTCCGCTGTGTTTATCTATCCGGCTGAGCAGTTTGTAGAGCTTTCCTCAGCTCTTGCTGCTGTGCGGTTGGAGATTAAGGATCTGCAATTTGTTTACAGCTATCCCAATGAGCAGGTCAACGCCAAATTGGTGATGCTCAGGTGCCTTAAAAACGGCGGCCGAGGTGTCCGGATAAAAGAACCCTTTTACATTTACCGGGAGAAAAACGGGGAGTATAGCGATCAGATGAATCGGCTTTTCGCTCCTTAACAGGCGTGACATCTCGTATCCCGCTCAATTTTCAGATCATCAAACCTTTCAACAGATAGTCAACATCATGCTTGCCAAAATCACTAGCTGTACCTCTTATGGAGTTAGCGGTCTACTCATTGATGTCGAAGTGGATGTTGCCCTTGGTTTACCGACCTTTGCCACTGTAGGTCTTCCTGACAGTGCTGTCAGGGAGAATAAGGACAGGGTTAAAGCCGCGATTAAGAACTGCGGTTATGAATTCCCGAACAAGCGAATCACAGTCAATCTGGCACCAGCAGATGTCCGTAAAGAAGGGGCGGGTTTCGATCTGCCCACTGCCATGGGAATTCTTGCGGCTACGGAACTAATACTGCCGAAGCAGCTTGAAGAAACATGCATAGTCGGTGAGCTTTCTCTGGATGGATCCGTACGTCCGGTAAAAGGTGTTCTGGCAATGCTTTTGGCAGCCAGGGAGGCTGGCATTAAGA
The DNA here is from genome assembly GCF_048381775.1 of Desulfosediminicola sp. Lineage (NCBI taxonomy): Bacteria > Pseudomonadati > Thermodesulfobacteriota > Desulfobulbia > Desulfobulbales > Desulfocapsaceae > Desulfosediminicola > Desulfosediminicola sp. The sequence continues at coordinate 46,448 of NZ_JBLXGE010000003.1, forward strand.
GATTTATTGTTCCTAAAGAAAATATGGAGGAGGCAGCAATTGCTGCCTCCTCCATTGATGTTTTCCCTGTTGCCAGCCTGCCGGAAGCGGTTGAGTTTATTCATGGCAGACGAGAGCTCAAAGCTGTCCGTGCAGCCATTTCACCGAAAAAACTCATTGAACAGGATTACAGTGCTGACTTTTCAGAAGTAAAAGGCCAGTTGCATGTAAAAAGAGCTCTAGAAATTGCAGCCTCCGGCGGACATAATCTTCTCATGCAAGGTCCACCAGGTTCCGGTAAGACAATGCTTGCCAGGAGAGTGCCGACTATCCTGCCTGAAATGACCTATGAAGAGATCATAGAGACCACAAAAATATATAGTATCAGTCATCTGGGCGAATCGGGACCAGCCCTGCGAGTTCATCGACCTTTCCGTGCACCGCACCACACTATTTCAGATGCCGGGCTGATTGGCGGCGGTAATACTCCAAAGCCAGGTGAAGTTTCTCTTGCTCATAATGGTGTTTTATTCCTGGACGAGTTGCCTGAATTCAAAAAGCACGTTCTGGAGGTGTTGCGCCAGCCCCTGGAGGATGGACATGTTACCATTACCCGGGCCAACATGTCGTTGCGCTTTCCTTCAACCTTTGTATTGATTGTCGCCATGAATCCATGCCCTTGCGGTTATCTTGGTGATCGAAGAAATTCATGCACCTGTAGTCCGGTTCAAATCCAGCGATACCAGAGCAAAGTATCTGGTCCTTTACTTGATAGAATTGACCTTCATCTCACCGTATCTGCATTGAAATATGATGAGATGAGTGGAAAGGAGTGCGGTGAGACATCGCAAAAAATCCGGGAACGTGTTAATAGAACAAGGAAAATTCAACAAACCCGTTTTTCGGGAATTTCCCATGTAGAGTGTAATGGGCAAATGCAGACCCGGGAAATCGAGGAACATTGTTCATTGGATCAGGCTTCATCTACGCTTTTGAAAAGAGGTATGGAGAAGCTTGGATTGTCCGGAAGAGGCTATCACAGGATACTCAAACTGGCCCGCACAATTGCCGACATGGAGCTTTCTGAAAACATTGCGTCCAAACATATTGCAGAGGCAATACAGTTTCGCAGAAACAGTATCTAAATAGAGAGTAATATGCGTATCGTCTTATCCGTTTTGGTCAGTACCTTAATGGTGCTCGGAATATTTCTTGTAAGTCGTATAGAGATTCATGAGCTGGAAACAACCCAATTCCTCCCTGTGGATACCCTCATCTACGCAGAGCAGGTTGATGGTGTTGAGTCAATGAAGAGATTCTTTAACTCACGATTTGGCAAGGCCCTTGACTCAATAGATTACGAAAAAGTGCTCAGTGAGGGTGGTTTCAATAATCAGTATCAGGCTGAGATACGAAAGGTGCTCGAAGGGGTGGACAGATTACGAACTGATCCGCTTGTACAGCATATTCTCGGTGAAAAATGTTCCGTTGCCTTTGTTCCCCAGCGTAACTGGTCCAATCATGATGATTCGCTTGACTTATTTGTTCGTCATCACACGCTGCTGATCAGTAAACCGGATCTGCCTCAACTTAGCCTGGCAAAGTTACTTACCTTCTATGGAGGCACATTCGATAATACCTCTGTAATGTATGGGAAGCACACTATAAACCGAATGGTTCTTGAAAACTATACACTCTATATTTCGGTTGTAGAGGGATACGTTCTTGCCTCTTTTGAGGAACGGATCATACGGGAGTCGTTGGATATCTTTGACGAGCAATCTGTGAATCTTGGAACTGATCCGGATTTCCTTGCTCATCGTACTAAACTCGGCGAGGCAGAGAGATTCCTTTATATTGCAATAGATGGCCTGCAGGAGTTGGCGCAATACGGTGCCAGTCGATCTGCTGACGAAAGGGCGAAAGCGGTACTTCATGAGATGTCCACCCTCAGAGGTATAACCACACTGTCTTACGGTACCTGGCGTGATAAAGATATTTCCAACGATAAAATTCTGGCCAAAATCAACCAGGAAGCTATGGACATACAGGTCAGGGAAATGATCAGCACCCGGCCGTCTATCAATGATACTCTGTCTCTCGTGGGAGATAATGTACTGCTCTATTACTGGTCCAACACTCTGAATCCAAGACTACTGTGGAATATGTTTGTGGCTGAGGCGGGTGAAACAGACGCAGATATTGAATCCATAAGGTTTGAGATCAAAAATTCAACAGGTTACGAGGTTGAACAGATTATAGATATGGCTGATTCAAGTGTCTCCATTCTGCTCAAACCGAGTTTGCGGGCACAGTTTATCCCGATACCAGACACGGCGCTGATGATAAGGCTCCGTGATGAGGAGTCTGTCAACGCGCTGATTCAGGAAAGTTTAAACCAACTCGACATTCATTTGCAGAGCCGGAAATATAAGGACGTTCAATATTATGTCTGGGGCATCTATGACCGCGAAAGCCTGCAACCGGTCTATACAATTTACCGGGGTTACCTTATTATTGCTAATACCATGGATATGCTGCGGGCAATCCTGGATACTCCGTTGACCGAATCTCAACTTGTTGCGGCAGAATCGTTTGAAAGACTGGATCCGGGCTTTCAAAAGCTGAACAATTCTGTATTCTATGTGGATCAGGCTACCCTGGCCCTGCATCTGGAAAAGATTGTCAGCTGGCTCAGTACTATTATAGCGGTACAGGACCGGCAAGCCGCGATCCATGCCAGAGTGATCACGGACAACCTGATTAGCCCTATATTACATGGGCTTGCCATGTATGAAAAATCCGCCACAAGGACTTCGCTTGATGGCGATACCATTATTATAGAGTCAAAAACCAAGATTAGAGAGTGATACTGATTCATGCAGAAAATAGTTAAAGAATTACAGCAACACGTACCGTTCAAGGATACTACTGAAATCGGCGACATCGTTCTGATAGCTGCCAAAGAGCCGCAGATGCTCATGTATGCCAAGGTTACCGATATAGAGCGCGACCCAAGCAGGAAAGATGAATGGTGGCATGTACACTTTTCTGTACTCTCGATACCGTTGCAGAATATGGTCTGGACTTTGCGAACATCGCAGATGACAGGGGAGATTTTCACCATGGGCGGAGAGGAACGATTTGTCCAGGCCATTGATTTCCAGGCCGAGCAGGATGAGGAAACACCTGAACCCGATCAGGAGACCGGAACACCCGAAATGAAGAAACCTGCAGGCAAAATTCACTCTTTGAAACGAGTCAAATAGCCTCCGGATGTGTGTACCTTTCCATGATTGAACGCGATCTTATTAAGCACATTGCTGCCAAAGCACATAGGTCTCATCCCAATCTCCTTAAAGGCATAGGGGACGATTGTGCTGTTTTCCGTCAGGAGGCAGATCGGGAGTGGCATATATCGACAGATATGCTGGTGCAGGGTGTCCATTTCGACACAAGCTGGCACCAGCCATACCTGCTGGGACGTAAATCTCTTGCCGTCAATATAAGTGATATTGCTGCGATGGGAGCGAAACCGCAGTTTGCCCTTCTTTCAGTCGGCCTTCCAGGAGATTTGGACAGCAACTGGATTGAGAGTTATGTGGATGGAGTGTTGGCTATTCTCGATGAATACCAATGCGTGCTCGTCGGCGGCGATACCGTATCGGCAAAACAACTCACTATTTCCGTCACCGTCCTGGGGACAGCCCCCCGCGGATGCTCTATACCCAGAGATGGAGCCGCGTCCGGGGATAGTGTCTATGTGTCTGGAAACCTTGGTTCATCAGCTGCCGGTCTTTATCTTTGTCAAATGCGGAAGTCAAGCGATCCGGGTTTACAGGAATTAGCCTGGCAGCAACTGGTCATGGCGCATCTGGACCCAAAGCCTCGAGTTGCGCTCGCTGAAATACTTTTACAAAGCGGGATGGTCACCTCAATGCAGGATATTTCAGACGGCATTGCTACAGATCTCAGCCATCTCTGCACCGCAAGTAAGGTTTCTGCGATCATTGAGGAAAAGAGCTTGCCGGCGCATGCTGAACTTATTGAGATGTGTGGTCAACTCAATGTGTCACAGCAAGACTTTCAGCTGAAAGGCGGAGAGGATTATGAGCTTGTCTTTACAGTCAGGAGTGGGGCAGAAGAGATGTTTGAGAACTACTGCCGGGAACAACGCCGAAAAGCAGCAGAAAAAGGGCAACCGGATATTCCTGTTGTTACCAGGATAGGCGTAATTCAGCCGGGTGATGGTGTATGCATGCGCACTCACTCAGGAGAACTGATCGATATCGCATACCAGGGTTACGAGCACTCCTCGTAACCCTGGTTTATATTTCGTTCCATGCAGTTTAATTCGACTCTTCCCCTGGCAGCAGGAACGATAGCCTCACCATATCCAGACCCGTCTTCAGCTGGCGATAGCTGATATTGGGGGATTTGTTCAGCATGACCTTGGATGCCTTTACAGCATCTGTATCTTTATATTTGTCTGAAAGATATATAATTTCGCTGATTCCAGCCTGGATGATGACCTTGGTGCACTCATTGCACGGAAACAGGCCGACATAAAGACGACAGCCTCTAAGGTCGGTGGTAATAGCGTTAAGCACCGCATTGAGTTCGGCATGACAGACGTACGGGTATTTGGTATCGAGAAAGGCTCCTTCACGATTCCAGGGCATCTCGTCATCAGAGCAGCCCCAGGGAAATCCGTTGTATCCGACGCCAACGATCTTGTTTTGATCATTGGCGACACATGCTCCGACCTGGGTACTGGGGTCTTTGCTACGCTGGGCCGAAAGCAGTGCGACCGCCATGAAGTATTCATCCCAGCTTAAATAGTTGGTTCGTTTCATAATTATCCGAAAATTTACAGTAGGTATTATTTGGAATCAGGCCGGTTGTACTTTCGACGCTTGTAGCTCCACTTGGTGATACCGCACGCCTTATCGACAAAGCTTTTAATTACGTCGAAGTATCTATCGCCACCAACCTCAACGATGTTGTTGTGGTCAGCACCCGGGACCATGATGAACTGTTTGGCTCTTGCACCGCTGCAGGCCTGAAGTTTTTCTGCTAGCTGTATCGGGATGATGGTATCCCTTGCACCATGAAGAATAAGTGTTGTCAGCTTGATTTCTGCAATTTTTTCGCTGTTACCGAAGCAGTCTTCTTCAGTTAGTTCAGCTTTCTCAGAATCGATACCGAGGTTTTCAGTCAGAGGCAGGGTGTCTGAGAAGCCGCTCTCGATAATCAGACCCTTCAAAACCTTCTGGTGGCGTTGGACAAGGTCGATTGCCGCAGCAGAACCGAGGGAACGTCCCATTGCGAAGATGGAACCGGTAAAGCCTTTTTCCTCAAGCCAGACCTGAGCCTTCTGCAAAATAATATCCGTATCGGCAAGCATACTGGTAACAGTGGGGCTGCCGGTACTCCAGCCATAACCACGGTAGGTTGTAACAAGAAAGTTCATACCAAATTGATTGTATTTTGCACCTACCTCATCATAATCTGCAACCGTCTCGCCGTTACCGTGGAAAAAGATGATTGTTGGAGCTTCTTTGCCGGCGGCATGAAAGCGGCAACCGAGAACGATATTTTCTTCAACTGTACAGTCAAAGTCGCAAGCGTTCTCAGGAAGAGGCGTACGTTCGAGCTGGAGCGGATAGAAGATATGCGAGAGAATTTCAGGGCGATCAAGTTTACTGTAATTAGACATGTTTATAATAGGATATGTATTAATGGGAAGTTGCCCTGTTTTATATGCTTATATAGCTCAGAGGCAAAAATATTCAGCGTACTCAATGAGGCTGCAGTCTACAGTAGATGAAGCAAAAATTCCATATCTGAAACCTGGGCTATACAGGCGGCCGGAATTATTCGGAAAGTAAAGAAAAAATTGACCAGTTCAAGGCTGAAGCCGCCTTGAGCGGATTGGTGATTTTTTATAACAAGATTGGGTGGTCGATAGTATTCCAACCCACGGAAGCTGTGTGAATAACCTCTTAACCTCCATCTCCTTCCATTTACATTCAATCTGATCCCCTTGCAGTTCAGCAGGAACTGGTCGGATGTTAAGCCTAAGGTGACAGGCTCAACTCGTTCCCTTTTTTCCTCGAATACCGGGTATAGAACCCATAGATCAGCGCCGGTCTGCTCCGCATGCTACCCTTTATGCCTTCCTTGCATACAAATTGCTGATAGGTAGACAGAGAACTATAAGATATAACGATTTGTGTTATAGGATATGCTTGTGTATATAATGGTTTGTTTTTACCTGGACTAAATATTAACTACCTGACAATACAACAAGTATATCAATTATTATGGACGCCCTAAGCCTCAGGTTACATCCCGGGCAGGATCTCAAGGCAGAACTTGATCGACTGGTCGAAGATCATGAAATTGAAGCGGCCTGTATCCTTACCTGTGTAGGGAGCCTAACCACCGCAGTGTTGCGATTCGCCAACAGAAATAGCCTGGAAAAACTCGCTGGACATTTCGAGATAGTTTCATTGACAGGGGTCCTGTCCAGGCATGGCTCGCACTATCATATTGCCATTGCTGATGAATGCGGCACAACGTACGGCGCCCATTTGATGGATGGCTGCACAATCTATACTACAGCTGAAATCGTTATTGGCATCATTCCGAATATTTCATTTTTACGGGAATTTGACGTGCATACAGGATACCCGGAACTGGAAATCGTTTCCCTACCACAAGAAAGGAGCAAAGAGCATGAGCCTCAGTAAACAATTCAAAGAAGATTTTACCACCACGACCATAGTACTGATGTCAATTGCAATTGTTATCAATATCGTCGCCGGGCAATTGGTATCGATGCTCAAGCTTCCGATATTTCTTGACTCAATAGGTACAGTTCTGGTCGGTCTGCTCGCCGGTCCCTGGGCAGGCGGCCTTACCGGGCTGTTAACCAACCTGATCTGGGGCATGATCAGTTCTCCTGTCGCCGCAGCTTTTTCACCGGTGGCAATGGTCATTGGTGTTGCAGCAGGTCTGTGTGCAAAATACGGGCTGTTCAGGAGCTTGTGGCTGGCTATAATCAGCGGTGTGATCATTACAGTGTGCAACGCTGTTGTTGCCGTGCCAATCAGGCTCTACATGTTTGGTGGTATCACCGGTTCCGGTGCCGATTTCATGACTTCCTACATGTTGGCACTCGGTAAGGATCTGTTCGGTTCTGTAGTTGTTACTGTCTTTACTTCAAATCTGCTCGACAAGGTTGCCACTGCAGTACTTGCCTGGGGTATCGTACAGGCCCTGCCGGAAAGAACAATTGGGCGACTGAACAGGGCAAAATGCGTAGTTATAACCGGGTAAGGAGCTCTAGTTTAAAACTGGTTCTGCCGGACAATCCATAATTACCAGTGAGAGGCAGAGCCAGAGAGAAAATGCAGCCAAAGAGTACGACTACGACCCTCTTTATTGACAATAATTCGTGGGTTCAGCGCCTACATCCATTCACGAAGTTGTGTTATGTCCTGTTTGCTGGAGTGGGCGTCTACGCCGGACCTTCCGGGTTTTCGTATGACGCTCTGCTGCTCCTGGTCAATGTGGCTGTTGCAGGAAGTGCAGGGGTGCTGAAAGGGGCCTGGCGGACTTTCGTGCGGATTTTCCTACCCTTGTTGCTGTTCATGATTCCCATCCATAGTGTGCTTTATCCCGGCAATCAGACCATTCTTCTTCATTTTTATTGGTTGAACATCTACCAGGAAGGTTTGATGTACGCCTTCAATACCCTGCTGCAGCTGGCAGCGGTGCTAACTGCATCTCTGCTCTTTGTCTTTACTACCCATCCGGCAGATCTCATTACGGCCATATCCCATTCAGGTAAATCACCGACCCTGGCATACCTGCTGGGCAGCCCCCTGTTGATGATGTCGGCTATGCAGGAGAGGGTGGCAACCATTCAGGCGGCCCAGCGTGCAAGAGGGTTGAACACCGGGGGGAATTTTATCCGGCGTCTCTACAGCCTCGCCCCGCTCGTTGTTCCTCTGGTTGTGGGAGCCATCGTCGAAATAGAACAACGTGCTATCGCTCTGGAGGTCCGGGGCTTTAAGGCGACCACGCCCAGAACTTCATTTCGGATCCTGGCGGATTCTTCATTTCAACGTATGACTAGATGGCTGATGCTAGCGACAGCCGCAGTTCTTGTTTTTCTCAGATTGTTAAGGTGAAGTATGCCCCAGCTTGAAACAGATGAACTCACGTATCATTATCCCGGATCTTCGCAGCCATCCCTCAAAGCTGTTTCGGTCAAGATCTCCGAGGGAGAATTCGTAGCGGTCATAGGTGCAAACAATAGTGGCAAATCTACCTTATGTTATGCCTTGACCGGTGTGGTTCCCCAGCTTTACCGTGGAAAGATGAAGGGCAGGGTCCTCATCAACGGGACAGACAGCAGAGAAAAAACTGTGAGCGAGATTGCCCAGCACATCGGGCTCGTGTTGCAGGTTCCCGGCAATCAGATGTCCGGGGTACGTTATACCGTTTTCGAAGAGGTCGCTTTCGGCCTTGAGAATCAGGGGATAGCAAGGGAAAAGATGACCAGGCAGGTTGAAAAAGTCCTGGCTATCATGGGCCTGGAGAAGTATTCGGCATGTTCGCCGTACCATTTGTCCGGTGGGCAACAGCAGCGACTTGCACTGGCGACCGTATTGGCTGTGGATCCTGCCATCCTGGTCCTTGATGAGCCAACTACATTTCTTGACCCCCAGGGCGCAAAACTGACTTTTGACATCCTGCGTCGCTTGCAGCAACAGGGCAAGACCGTAGTGATAGCAGAACAGAAGCTCGACCTTATTGCAGAATATGCTGATCGTGTGCTTGCATTTGATAAGGGACGACTGGTAATGGATGGCCCACCGGGTGATGTACTCACCTCGCCCATGATAAAGAGTATCAGACTTGATTGGAACAGATATACGCAGGTAGCTGATCTGGCACGACGGCAAGGGTTATGGTCGAAAGGGCTTCCATTGTCCACGTCGCTTTCCGATACAATTGACGGACTTTTACAGGGCAGGTGTATTCATGGACATTCGCGTTGATCACCTGTCATTTGACTATCCAGGTTCCATCCGTGCATTACAGGATGTGTCTCTTGAAATTCAATCTGGAGAACGTGTGGTGCTCATGGGGCACAACGGATCGGGAAAATCGACCCTTGCAAAGCATCTGAACGGTCTGTTCAGGCCCTTGACTGGTACGGTGTGGTTAGGTGGCAAAAATAGCGCAACGGCCGAAGTAGGTCGGTTGGCCGGTCAGGTGGCCCTGCTGTTTCAAAATCCGGACGACCAGATTTGCAAAAGAACTATATGGAATGAAGTCGCCTTTGGGCCGCGAAATCTCGGTTATCCTGCAGAGCGGATAGAATCTTTGGTAGAGGAGGCTCTGGCCCTATTTGAGCTGACGACTTTCAAGAATAAAAATCCACATGATTTTGGTTATAGCGAACGCAAAAGAATCGCCATGGCGTCCATTGTGGCGATGGACACACCAATACTCGTTTTTGATGAGCCGACAGCAGGATTGGATTATTACGAAATTACCCTTTTCAGCAATGCATTGGTAAAGTTGCAAAATGAAGGAAAAACAGTCATTGTTATCGCCCACGATATGGATTTTGTGGCTGAAAATTTTTCCCGCGCGATATCTCTCACTGATGGCAAGGTAGTATTTGACGGCAACGTCAGGGAATTGTTCAAGCACCTTGATCTCATGACTGACTGTGGTATCCTGCAGCCCCAGGTCGTTCAGCTCAGTAACGCTTGTGGCCTGAGCTTACCTGCATTGTCCCCCCGTGAATTTATTGCGGAACTTGAAAAACAATTGACTTGAGAACATGGAACTCTATTTCACTTGCCCAAATAAACAGACTGTTTTTGGCACATCTGATTATTTTCTTCAGGATGGTTATGAAATAGTGGTGTCCGATTCCGGTGAAAAGAAACTTATCGGGAACGTTTCCTTGAGTTCAGAATGTCCTTTATGCGGTGAATATCACACCTACAGGGCTGAAGAGGTTATTTGTACATATGGCTGATAAGAAAGATGCAATACGACTTACCAAATGTGTGAAAGGCGGCGGTTGAGCTTCCAAACTTGCTCCAGCGGATCTGGAGCGTGCCTTGACCCAGTTACAATTTCCAACAGATGCAAATGTGCTCGTGGGAACAGCGACAGCAGACGATGCCGGAGTGTACAGGGTATCTGAAGAGTTGGCCCTGATACAGACGGTCGATTTCTTCACCCCTGTCGTTGACGATCCATATCAGTTTGGCCGCATTGCTGCAGCAAACAGTCTCTCGGATGTCTATGCCATGGGTGGTGTTCCGAAGACGGCGATGAATATTGTCGCCTATCCGATGGACGTGATGGGCCCTGAGCCGTTAAGAGAGATTCTTGCTGGTGGAGCTGATACCCTGAAAGAGGCGGAAACGGTTCTTCTGGGTGGCCACAGCGTTGAGGATAGTGAACTGAAATACGGGCTGTCGGTCACCGGCTTTATCCATCCTGGTCGTGTTTTGAAAAACCAGGGACTTCGGGAAGGGGATAGCCTGATTCTTACCAAACCGCTCGGAACCGGCATAATCAATACGGCAATGAAGGGTGGGCTCGCATCTGACCAGACCATTGCCGCCGTCACGGAGTTTATGGCCAGTCTTAACAAAACAGCGGCTGAAGTAATGGAGCGCTTTCCAGTTTCAGCCTGTACCGATGTTACCGGTTTCGGCCTGCTCGGGCACCTGGCAGAAATGCTCACAGGCACCGGGACCAAGGTCACCATAGATACAGGTAAAATGCCCATAATGGCTATGGCGTATGAATTTGCGGCAATGGGGTTAGTGCCGGTTGGTGCTCACAGAAACAGGGAACACATACAGGATAGAGTTTCCATGCCGGCTGAATTTGACCCTGTCTTACGAGACATTCTCTTTGATCCACAAACCTCAGGGGGCTTGCTTATCGGTTGTCCTGAAAAAGAGAGTGACAGGCTCGTTCGGCAGCTTGCAGATAATGGTGTCGAAGCTGCCGCTGTTATTGGTGAAGTGGAGAGTGCAGCTCAAAATAGGATAATTCTCAAATAATAAGGATAGAGAGATGGCGAAAGAAATCGATGCGTGTGGATTAACCTGTCCTGCGCCAGTTTTGCTGGTAAAAGATGTCGTGGAAAAAGAAGAACTGAGCGAGTTACGCGTTATTGTAGATAATGCCGCTTCGTCGGAAAATGTAACACGTTTTCTCAATTCCAGAGGATATTCTGTTACTTCTGTTGCTGACAAAGGAAACAGTATACTCACTGCCAGCTTCGATGGTCAGCAGCGGGCAGAAAAAGTGCAACAAGCTGCTACCGATGTGACTCAGGAGACCCGAAAAAATGTGGTTTTAATAATGACGGACCGCATGGGGCAGGGGGATGACGAACTCGGTAAGAAATTGATGATCAATTATATCAAAACCCTGAAAGAGATGGGGCCTGAGTTGTGGCAGATAATTTTTGTGAACAGCGGAGTGAAACTGACCGTACAATCGTCTCCTGTGGTTGAAGAATTACGAAACTACCAGAGTGAAGGGGTAACTATTCTGGCTTGCGGAACCTGTCTGGAACATTATGACTTACTTGCCCAGAAAGAGGTTGGCGATACAACCAATATGCTGGACATCGTAATGGCCACCCAATTGGCTGACAAGGTAATTACTCTGAGCTAACCCAATTGGCCGATAGGCCGATATGAATCGAAATTTGATCAGGTACTCTTTCCCCTGATTCCTTCTGCTCATTGCGATGAGGACGGTTGAAGTGTTTGCTTAGAGGGGAGTGGATGGGGAGCTGGCAATCTGGTCAGGATGTTTTCTATCAATCTTTGATAACTGATTTTAAAAAATTTCAGAACGTGAGTGTTAGTTCGAATCTCGATTTCTAAAGTTCAGACTAGATAAAAAAAAGGCCCCGGTCATCATTATGATGCCGGGGCCTTTCTTATTTCTGATTCTGTACTTCAGGTTGCTCAACAGTTTGAAGTTAAAATAGCCTCATGTATTGAAATTCCATGCAATAGATGGGGTGGGCTATGGGACTCGAACCCACAAAAAATGTTTGCTCCCTGATAGCATGTCCCCAAAAATTCTAATGAACAACGCTTGCAGTTAAAAAACGGCCATGAAATGGTGGTGACATGCGGGAGGCGATTAAACGTATAGTATTGAGGATGTTTCCGGAGCTGGCCGGTGGCTATCACCTGGACCGCTTTGCCCGAATAGTGAAAATTTCGGATCCACCTGCAGGTGGTGAAACAAGCGATAGATTTAAGCCAAAGTTTGCTGCCGATATTGAAATTCTAACACCGGATGGAAACCCGGCTGAAGGTTTCCCGTTATATGAGGCGGTACCGCTGCCGGTCCCGGCTGCCGGAGAAAATGCCGGGATGTTTCACTGGCCGAGCCCCGGCACAATCGTAACCGTAAGGTGGATAGAGGGCAGGCCGGACCATCCTGTTATCCAGCGCATCTATGCCATTGGCAGATCAATGCCAGCGGTACCAGATAAAATGGGCCGGTGGCAGCAGGCCGATGGTGTGTACCAGGTTGTGGACCCTGCAGGCAATTGGGAAAGAAAAACCGGTGGCTCGATTACCGACAGTGCCGCAACCATCACCGAAAACGCAACCGGCAACCGTACCGAAACCGTGGGCGGAAACTCAACAGAGAATGTTTCAGGACCCAAAACCACCACTGCCGGTGGTGGGTACAATATTCAAGCACCTAAAATTTCAATAAGTGCACCAGGAGGACCAAGCTTATTACCGGAGATAACCGGCGCCCTGGATGCTATAAAAAGTGCCCTGGACACTTTGGCAACGCACACTCACCCCGGAACCGGTCAAGTGAGTTCTGTTTAATCTTCTGTTCTTTCTAATTCCACCAGTGCCGGATCCGCAAGCACCAACTTGCAAAAGCTTCAATAGTACTGGGGCATCACATCATGTTAGATGGTAATAAAATACTTAACTGTGTCGTGAAATATACTTTTTCATGAGCAATTATCCTTCCTGACATTTTCCCCATTTAGCCAAAAGCATTACAATCACGACCTTTCATAGCAAGTTCTCTTTCAATAGGCAGATATACGCATTGACATATTTCATGTTTTTGGGTCATGTTGTTTGATGCATATGTATCTGCTATTGCTGATTTTTTATATTTATGAAGCTTTGTGAGTAGCTGTACAGTCATTCTAGATAAAACTCATTTTTTGATGTTATACAGATCTGTATAATTACTTATTATGTGAAAGGATCGATTCAGTGCCATGAATAGAAAACAGTTTGTCGAATCTCTGGGGGCATCCTGCGTTAATTGGACGTGGAGTTGGTCATTTGTAAATCACGAAAGGAGACAAGTAATTTTTGGTTCTTGGGACACCTTTAGTGATGGCAGTAAGAGTCTTATCCTAAGTGACACGTGGACGCGGAGCAGGAAGGGAAGAAAGCAGCCAGCTTATTCCCAGTCTCGCGAACATATCCGTCTAATTTTAGAAGAAGGATATACGCTATACACGTTTCCTATGATTCGATCGCTCGCAGATGAAGATGATGAGTTTAGCCCTTCCAAGATTGCCGGATTTACACCCGAGGTAACCGAACGCGAGTTGATCAGGGTTGGCAAAGGATGGTACGCAGCAAGCGAAGATCAAAAAACACACTTGCCTGAAGAAGTTGATTCTAAGGAAATTTTCACGGAAGGTGCGATTAAGTCTGTAACCGTGAACACTTTCGAAAGAAATGGTGCTGCTCGCCGAATATGCCTAGAAAAGCACGGGTACGGTTGTTGTGTTTGTGGCTTCAATTTTGAAGAAAAGTACGGTGAAATAGGCAGGAATTATATACATGTTCACCATGTGGTTCCCATTGCAGAAGTACGCAAAAAATATGAATTAAATCCAACTGCGGATCTTGTGCCTGTATGTCCCAATTGCCACGCAATGCTTCATTCGGTCAAACCCGCATTGAAAATAGATGAGCTGAAGGAACTCATATCGGTGTCACATGAAATCACATAACAAGCTGGTGCAGATGGAACCTACACTCCGCAGCCAAAAATATGCTTTCATTTCATTACAGCATATTTTAGTCCACCTCGTTCCGGCCCACTGACCAGGGTGTTGGGCATCAAAAAGAGAATGTGAATGGAGAAATTCTGTGTCTTCTGTGGTGAAAAACCACAATCAAAAAATCTTGAGCATATAATTCCTCATTGGCTTATCAGAATGACTGGTGACCCAAAGAGAAAAATCAATCTAGGATTAGACTGGAATAAAAAAGATACTCCCCAACGTATGTATCCATACGACCAGTTTAAATTTCCTTCTTGCGAGAATTGTAATACCAAATTTGGAAGACTTGAATCAAAAGTTAAGCCTATAGTTGAAAAATTGGTAAATGCTGAATCTATCACAAACGATGAAGTAAGTTACTTTTTAGATTGGCTAGATAAGGTTAGAGTTGGCTTGTGGTTAGCCTATCTCTACCTTGACAAAAATATGTCTAGTATCAGACCTAGGTATCATATAACGAAAAGAACCGGGTTATATGACAGAATGGTGGCAGTATATAAATGCAAAGACTCTCTCGAAGGGGTTGGTTTTATTGGGGCTAATACTCCTTCGTTTCAATACTCTCCTACTTGTTTTACTCTGGTTATTAATAAGTATCACTTTTTTAATATTTCGAGAGTATTCCTCTTTTCGGGCAGATTAGGTTTTCCGTATGCAACTAGAATCATAGATCACCCAGATAAACATAAATCCGAAGTAGAAGTAGTAGGTGGGAGGGAGAGAGTGATGTATCCAATCATTCGTAAATCAATAAAAACTGGATGTACTCAATTATACCAACCTATGTTCAGTAGAGATGAACTCCCTGAAGACCTAATCCATGAACACTATAGCACTGATTATGTCCAAAACAATTCACTTAATTGGGAAAATGGTGTCGGGGATGTGTTTATTCAAAATAATGGTGAAATTGTAAAGTTTCCACAAGACACTTCTAGTAAAAAATGGGAACCAAATGAAAGCGAAGAAAGAGAAGAATTATCTCGAAAGCTAGCTATACAGACATTTGAATTCCAAAATCACCTTCTTGAGAGAGACCCATTTGTTGATGGCCTGGATAAACAATATAAACAACAGATAAAAAAGCATATACGGCACGCCAAAACTATCAACAATTACATGATAAGAATTGCAAATAAAGGCCCAGCCAAGCGTTCGAGGCGGACTCGCTGAATAATAAAGGACATCCATGATAAGTATTACCGCAAAAAAAAACGGGCTTCCAGGATACCATAAAAAGTACCCTGGATGCTTTGGCAACACACATCCCCCCGGAACCGGTCAAGTTGAGCGATGTTTGATCTTCTTCTCTTTCAGCGCCGGATCCGCAAGCACCAACTTTCAAGAACTTCAATAGTTCTAACTGCTCTGGCAGCTCAATTGGGGAACAATAGGGGACGGACCACGATTTAAGTACTGCCGAAAATGACTGGCGCCTTGCATACCATAAAAATTTCCCTGGATACTTTGGCAATACACACCCACCCTGGAACCAGTCAAGCTAAGCGATGTTTCATCTTCTGTATTTCAGCGCCGGATCCGCAAGCTCCAGCTTGCAAGAACTCCAATAGTTCCATTTGCCTTTCACAACATTTCCCCTTTATTCTAGTTAACTGATAAAATAAAAAGTCCCCAAAGCATTAATTCTTTGTAAATTCAGCGGTATTACACAAAATAGGCGAGGATCCGTTTTTTTATGAAACTCTGAAAACTATTGCTAACCATGCAATGGGCTTTTTCTCAAGCAATCCAGCCAGTGGCCAAGGCCCACAGACCGATTGCCAACACCACCTTAATTGCCAATAAACGTACCAAATCTTGCTAAGGAGAGGTGTGGAGGAGCGCTTTTTTTTCGGCTTTCCTATTTTTGGCGAGAGCCTAAGAAAAGAATAGACTCACCATGCTCCTGCCAGGGCTTTCAGAGCTTATTGGCGAAATGGAAGGGTAGTTGCATGGATGTTAGGCCGGCTAGCTCGTCAAAGTGCCTTCCCTGTGATTTTTATAAGTCGCTCTTGTATAGTCTGGAGTGTAGCAACCCTATACGAAAGCTCGTTCGCGTCTATCATGCTTCTGGTTCTTTTAAAAGGTACTTTCTGCCGGATCAAAGCGAAAAGACTGCAGCCACTATGCAGGTTGTGGAAATGCAGAAAAGAGCAGGGGAGTGGTTAAGAAACTAAAGATTCAAAGCTGAAAGGGGAGTTCAGACTGTAAAGACAGAAAAAGCCCTGGTCATCAATGTGACGACCAGGGCTTTTTTATTTCTGAACAACCAGGCTGAATACGTACTGAACAACCGAGTTGAACAACGTAATTTACAAGACTTTAAGCTGAACAACTACTGAACAACATTATTTCAGCCATAAATCTACTCAAAGAATTGAAATTACAAGAAATAGATGGGGTGGGCGATGGGACTCGAACCCACGGCCTCTTGGGCCACAACCAAGTGCTCTAACCAACTGAGCTACGCCCACCATCTATCATCTTTTCATGTGCGTCTTAAGCGAGCAACTATATACAAATTAAATGAATCTTTTGCAACCAGTTAACCCGGGAATACAATAAAAAAGTCAAAGAAGCAGAAAATACTATAAACGATACATCTATTCTAGCATTCATGACCCCATGCTTTCCAGACCGTCGATGAAAAACAGGGCATTTTGTACAATCCCACTCTATGTGGTCGTGCAGGTGGGATTCAATAAAAAAGGCGGATAGCATGTCGCTATCCGCCTTATACAAATCAGATGGGGTGGGCGATGGGACTCGAACCCACGGCCTCTTGGGCCACAACCAAGTGCTCTAACCAACTGAGCTACGCCCACCATCTGTTATGTGCTGCTCAAGAGACGTCCTTTATACTCGCTCGATTTCCCTTTTGCAACAATATTTTTTACATATCTGCTTTACAGTGCATACACTTAGCAGCCTGTGCCTTAATAATCTCAGAACAATAGGGACATTCTTTTTTGAAATTATTCTGCAGCAGTTGGGATATCACCATGTTGATATCCTGCTCAAAAGAGGTATCGCGAAAGGTGTGATTGCGAAGCGGGTCTATGCAGGCAAGGTCATTGAGAGGTAGCAGCAGGCTGATCGCTTTTTTACGCTGCTCTCTGTTTGCAGCCTCATCCAGGATGAGCGTCAGGACCGGTCCAAGGTCCTTTTTGGCGACACAGCTATCAAGTGCCTCGGTTGCTTCTTTTTCCTTATTGTATCTGGTATTTTGCTGCAAGATAGCTTCCGGGTCAATGATACTTCCCTTGAAAGCCATGGCATTACCGACCATCATCACGTTACCTTCCTTGCTGCCGGGGAGTTCCATATAGCGATAGGAAGATCTGTGACCGTACTGCTCTTCAATTCGTTTCCAGCCGTTTTTAAAGAGAGAGCACTCATCATTAAGGCAGATGAAAAGTACATCAGAACCCCAACCGAGGCCGTCCCCAACGTGGAATTGCGGTGCTTCACAACATTCCAATTTCTGCTTGCAGTGAGGACAGACGTGCTCTTCCTCAAGAAAACTGTAATCTGTGTTAAACATGCGCCAACGCTCCTGTAAAAAATGAAATACATCTGCATGTATTGCAGATGTTTAAGTTTTTAAGAAATTCTACAAATCAAATTTTAAGCCACCATCGCTCAGAACCGAATCCACCGCTTTTGCCTGTTTCATCCTGCTCTGCAGGAACTGCGGGGTCATAAACTTTCTGTTATCTTCCATCATTTCAGAAATTTCATGAATTTTTCCCTGCTCGGCCATTTCGACTATCTGTAGCAGATTTTTGGCAAAACTCTCAACAATCTTTCGCCCGTCACCCTTGGTGGCCATGATTTCGGCATAGGTTCTCGGGTTCTGATTGTGAACCCGTGCCATCGAAAGAATACCGTAGAGAGAGGTAAGGGTGGAATGACTTCCGATATCCTCGCAGGATATTTCATGCTCCGCCAAAGTTCGTGCGAGGGCAACAGAGATCGTGGTCGGCAACTTCTGGCCGACACCCATTAACAGGTCGTGCTGGCGTGCATTGTCATGGAAAATCTCAGCACCATGTTTGTACATGAATGCTTCAAACTCGCTGCAGAAGCTTCCGCTTCTTGGTGTGCGCACGACGATGGCATTTTTATCCTTCATGCTCACAGCCTGCGGCCCCCAGAGATTATGTACAAACATAATTTCAACAGAGGGGTCGGTGGAGTCCATGGCTGTCTGCAAGGTGTTTTCAGATTCCCCGGCAAGTATGATAAGGGCTTGATCACCTTTAAGCAACGGGCCATATTGCGCGATTGTATCAGCTGTTACTGAGATTGGCACACATACTATAATCACATCCGCCATATCTATCATCTGTTCAGGGCGAAGTTCGGTAGACCTGCCGGTAACATAGGTGGTGTAACCTTCACTCTGCAGACGATCAGCAAACCAGGTAGACATGGCGCCGGAGCCTATAAAACCGAATGACTTGATCTTTTTCACTCGCATATCCACACGAGGAAAGGAACCGAGCAGCTTAAGTGAATCTTCCTCCTGGATGATTACATTCTCAAGACGGTTTACGGCATCCTGCATGTTCTGGTTTTCGACGTGCCCCTCAACCTCAATATAGATTCTGAGCTTCTGTGTCTGGATATCATTTTCTGATTGCAGATCGAGAATGTTGATACCCCGCCTGGTAAACTCACCGAGAATATCTGCCAACATACCGACCCTGTCTCTCAAAGGGCGAGTGATTATGGCGGTTGCATCGTAACCGGTGGTAGGGGCAAGCTCACGACTTATCACAGCAAAGCGGGTCCGGTTGTGTGAGACAACTTCACGCTCGATGAGCTCAAAGCCGAATTCCTTAACCAGCTCCTCTGATTCAATAATGGCGTAGTTGGTACGTATGTTATCTTCTATATCCTTAAAAGCGGTTTCGATATCCTGAACCGCCATAAGAGTTGCATCAGGGAAGTGTGTATCTATATATTCCTCACACTGTCTGAATACAGAGCTGCGCCCGATCAACACTTTTACAGGGAAGCCAATTTTCTGACTGCCGGGAAGACGTGAAAGACTGAGATGTATAGGTAAAACAACATTATCTACCCAATAGCCATCATCAAGCTGGGAAACAAGGCGGAAATATTCTTTTACCTCGCCTTCCCTGGTGTTATAGACAGGGACTACGACGCTATCAACCTTACCAGCTGAGAAGGACTCAAAAACTTTTGAGATCCTGTTAAAGAGGACTATTTCTGCATCCGGATCGTACTGGAGTACGGCATGGTACCCATCCGAACCTTTCGGACCAAGCGTTGCAATACGTGCCATTGTATCGTAAGTGTATCGTTAGTTATTAGATTGTGTTAAGCCAACTGCAACTTCACTGAAAAAGCAGACAGGTGGGGACGTTGCAAGCATTCTGTAATTTAATTTGCAAGGTCTGACAATAGCCCCTCTGCCCTGTTAACGCAAGTGAATATGGTGATTTGGGAGGACAGGGGTTTGCTGCAGGTTTTTTTATGATAGTGAAAATCTGGTTGCATGGGCAGCAATCTTGTATCATTGCCAGGATGTTTGACAGACACCCTGATATTTCACAAGTGATACAGTAATTATCCGATCTCCAGCCCCAAAAAAATATATACACATACTCTGTACCCGGTTTTCATAATTTATCCAAAACAGGCGCAGCAGGACAACGGTAAAAAAAAATGTCAAATGTGCAGGAATATATAGCAGCTTTGAAGGCATCCAGAAAATTTGGGCCTCAAGTCGTCTCCCATAAAACCGTTTCGGCAAAAGCGCTCTCGTCCAGACAGTTTCCGGATACGCTTCACCCGAAGCTCTGTGATTTTTTAAATACGCGTGGGATAACTGAACTTTACAGCCATCAGCAACAGGCTCTTTCTTATGTTTTTGCAGGCGAAGATGTAATTGCAGCTACTCCGACCGCTTCCGGAAAAAGCATGATCTACAATTTACCAGTCATAGACATGCTGCTTCGCAATCAATCCGGTACAGCCCTATATCTTTTTCCGCTCAAGGCGCTGGCTCAGGATCAACTCAGGGTTTTCAGTGAATTTAACGAAGTGTTGCCGGAACAAAAGAAGCGCTATGCTGCGATTTACGATGGTGATACATCGAGCTACCAGCGTCGGAGAATCAGGGAAGAGGGTGTTCCGATTCTTATGACCAACCCTGAAATGCTGCATTTATCACTTCTTGCCTACCATGGCAACTGGGTTCATTTCTTTAACAATTTGAAATATATAGTCATTGATGAAGTGCACACGTACCGGGGGGTGCTCGGTGGGCATATGGCATGGATACTCAGGAGACTGCAGAGGATAGCACGTTATTACGGCGCAACCCCTCAATTTATTATGCTTTCAGCAACCATTGGTAACCCTGCCGAACTTGCCGAAAAACTAACGGGCAGACCAAGTGAACTGATCAGCAGCAGTGGTGCTCCAACCGCTGAAAAACATATGGTGCTCTTGAACCCTTGGGACAGTGCAGCATATACCGCAAGTCAGTTGCTTGAGGCTGCGGTAAAACGGGAATTACGTACCATTGTCTATACTCAGTCGCGGAAGATGACTGAACTCATTAATATATGGACCAGCCCGAAACTCGGTAAACTCAGTGATAAACTCAGCTCATACAGAGCTGGATTTCTCCCTGAAGAGCGGCGAGATATTGAACAGAAATTAGCCAGTGGCGAACTCTATGGGGTTATCTCTACCTCGGCTCTGGAACTTGGGATTGATATTGGTGATCTCGATATCTGTATCCTGGTCGGCTATCCGGGTTCCATTATGGCAACCTGGCAAAGGGGAGGCCGGGTAGGAAGAGCGTTCAGGGACTCAGCTATCGTTCTGGTCGCCCAGGAGGATGCACTTGATCAATACTACATGAGAAACCCTGATGATTTCTTTCGACGTGGTGTTGAATCGGCAGTTTTAAATCCGGACAACAAGGCGATTATGGAGCAGCACCTGCATTGTGCTGCTGCGGAGTTGCCATTGGAAAGGGATGAAAGTCTTCTTACTGCCCAGGAGGTTGCCGATTCCGTTGATTCGCTCGCCAATCAGGCAGTATTGCTTCAGTCTGCCGATGGCAATATCTGGTTCTCTACGCGGAAGTACCCTCAAAGACTTGTAAGTCTTCGTGGTGGCGGCACTCAACTCTCGATTATAAACAGCGAATCCGGAGAGATTATCGGGGAAGTGGATAGCGGCCGGGCAATGAAAGAATGTCACCAGGGTGCTGTCTACATTCACAGGGCGAGAATCTGGGTGGTACAGAGCCTTGATTTTGAAGCGAGAGAGGTTGTGGTAACCGGGATGAAACCGAGCTTTTTTACTCGGCCAATGTCTAACAAAAACACAGAAATTCTCGACACCCGGAAAACCATAATGAGTTTCAGGGGCAGGGTGAGTTTTGGCAAACTCAAGGTAACGGAGCAGGTTACCGGTTACCAGAAAAGAAATAATTCAACCCAGAAGCTGATTGCCACTGTGCCGCTGGAACTGCCGGAACAGATTATTGAGACAGAAGGTATCTGGCTTGATATCCCACCCGCTATAAAAGAGACGCTGGAAAAGGAAAAATATCATTTCATGGGAGCAATTCATGCCCTTGAGCATGCGATGATTGCGTTGTTTCCATTGCTGGTGTTGTGTGATCGTAATGATATAGGCGGTATATCATGTCCACTTCACGAACAGACTGAAGAGGCGACGGTTTTCATTTATGACGGTCATTCAGGTGGCGTTGGTCTTGCCGAAGAATCTTTTGATCGTATTGATGAGCTGCTGCAGCAAACACAAAAAATGATTTCTTCGTGCAGCTGCGAAAATGGCTGCCCGTCTTGTGTCCATTCCCCTAAATGCGGTTCTGGCAACAGGCCGATCGATAAAGTGGCCTGTCTGAAGCTGATTGATTTGCTCCTTTCGAAAAATTCTTCTGATCAGTCTGAATTCAGCGCAACAGACAATGCACGTGTTCTTCCTGATCCAACCCCTCAAGGTTCTTCATCGTTGCGGGTACAAAAACAGCAGCGGCTTGGATTAGAGGCTTTGCCTGGTCGATATGGTGTGTTTGATCTGGAAACGATACGATCAGCAGAAGAGGTCGGAGGCTGGCATCGGGCTGAAAATATGGGGATTTCTGTCGGCGTAGTCTACGACTCTGAGCTTGATGGTTGTGTCACCTATCTCGAAGACGAAATCGATGAGCTTATTCATCATCTGCAACAACTTGATCTCGTTGTTGGTTTTAATAACAAGCGATTTGATAACAGGGTGCTTTCTGGCTACAGCAGCTATGATTTCCAGCAAATGCCGAACCTTGACCTGCTTGAGGAGATCAGCAATCATCTCGGCTACCGGCTGAGCCTGGACAGGCTGGCGGAACATACTCTTGGTGAAAAAAAGTCAGCAGACGGACTTCAGGCGTTGCAGTGGTATAAGGAGGGAAGAATCGACTTGATTCAAAAGTATTGCAGAAAAGATGTCGAAATTACCAGGGATCTATTTCTTTATGGTCTTGAGAACGGCTTTTTCCTGTTCCAGAATAAAGCAGGTAAAACAGTTCGACTTCCCATGAATCTGGAGCCTTCAATTGAAAAAGCACTTGCCCATGCAAGTAGATGAATACTTCGTGCGACAAGTGCTTATCAAATCATAAAGGCTGCTGGATAGAGCTGGTTATGCCTTGCTCTATGAGTTGGGCCACAGCAGCGGGGAGTAAATCCAACCCACAGTGCCGGAACTGTGTTTGAGCTTGATCCATTTGCCATCCTGGCCAATTTTGGTCATGATAACGCCACGCTCCACGTCAGCAACAATCGCTGCGTCTGTGGATGGGCCTGAACGCATGTTGACACTTTTTTTGGCATTAATAATGACAGTGTCGTTTTTACTAATCAGTGTGTTGTGAATCCAGCCGGAATCTCCCTCATAGTCACGGATCTGACTCCACTCTCCCTGCTTTTTCAACACCTCGAGAGGATATCCCTGGAACAACTCCATATATACAGAGCTTCCGGTGTCCGGCTCTTGGCGTACATTTACCTTGTCCTTGGAAACAGAGACGTATTCTGCAGCGAGAGCGGGAGAAGTCAGAGCAAGGCATGTTGCTCCGGCTACGATAAGAGTACGTGTGTGCGATCGTAAATATTTATAGAATGACATGAATTTTCTTTTGTATGGAAATTTGAAATTATCTTATGGATGCGATGTGCTAAAACCAGACTCTTCTATAGCATTATTGCCCTTTGAAGTCAAATATCATATCTCGTTAATGGAACATGTTTTTGGTAAATCCTGTCACGCAAAACTAAACATACTACTCGAATCTCAATTCACCGCTACCACAATCCATGATCGCAGTCGCTCCCAAGGGAATGGTGAGATTGTCCGGACAATGCCCTGAAGGAAAATTGGCCCATACAGTGGCCTGGCTGGTACGAGTCAGTTCCTTGATACGAGTCCATATATATTCGAGGTTCCGCATCTTTTCAAGGAAATCGAGGTTTTGGCCAAAGTTGAAGTCACCGAGAATAATGCCCTTTACCTTGTCGAATTTTCCAGCCAGACTGAGTTGAGTCAGCATCCTGTCAAGCCGGTAGAGTGGTTCACTTACGTCTTCGAGGAGAACTATTTTATCCTCCCAGCTGAAATCAAACGGGGTTGCCAGAACTGTCATGAGAGTACTCAGATTGCCACCGACAAGCATTCCTTTTGCTTCACCTTCACCACGTATGATTTCAAGATTTTTAGGAGTAATTCCTTTGCCCCAGTTACCGGTTATGCAGTGATAAAATCTTTCCAGAGCCGGTGGAGTACAATCGCAGAGGGAGGTTATAACCGGGCCATGCAGGCAGAGAAGCCCAGCTTGATGAACGACCTGATTCAACAATAATGATATGTCCGAAAAACCCACCAGCATTTTTCGCTCTCTCCTGATCAACTGCATATCGACGTCGCCGGCCAGGCGAAGACAGCCGTAGCCGCCCCGTGCAGCAATGAGCCCTTTAATTTCCTGATCGGCAAAATTCTTATGGAGCTCTGCAAGGCGGTTGGTATCAGAGTCGGCCAGGTAGCCGTAGCCCGGCCACATAGTTCTTGGGAATCTAGGTTCAAACCCCATCTCGGAGAGGATTCTGATACCAGTCTCAAAGCGGCTGATATTCGGTAATTGACCGGCTGGAGCAACGAGCCCGATAGAGTCTTTCCTGGCAAGTGCTGTGGGATGAAGCATTGTTTCAATCATGGTTTATGCGGTTTGTTTTCGGTTATAAATAATACGCAATCCGTCGAGAGTCAGGAGAGGGTCGACATAGTCAATACAATTAGAATAAGGGGAAATGAGCCGTGCCATTCCACCGGTGGCAATAACCTTGAACTCCTGATCGTCTGATTCGGTCATTTCCTTTCTGATACCGGCTATCATTCCGTCGAGCATCGCACCGTAACCATAGAGGATACCACTCTGCATGGCTTCAACGGTATTCGTGCCGATCATTTTACCTGCTGGTTTGGACACATCTACGTGTGGTAATTTAGCAGTCCTGGTCGAGAGAGCCTCAAGGGATATGGCCACCCCGGGGAGGATCGCTCCACCGAGATATTCGTTTTTGTCATTTACACAGTCGAAGGTAATTGCGGTGCCGAAATCAACGACCACCAGGTTGCACCTATGGCGTTCAAATGCTGCAATGGAATTCACCAGTCTGTCTGCGCCAACCTCAGAAGGGTTTGGGAGCTTAATGGAGATCATATCGTTGACATTTGTATCCGAAATAGCCAATATAGGTTCCGCCAAATGACTGAAAAAATGTTTTTTGCAGCAGGATATCCAGGCACTCTCAAGGGCTGGAACCACACTGGCCAGTACAACCCCATTGATTTTTCCGGTGTCTATTCCCTCCATTGCAAAAAGCGAATGGTAGCGAATTGCCAGTTCATCGTCGGTTCTTTTGCGATCAGATTTGAGTCGCCATCTGCCGATCAGTGAATCTCCGTCGTAGAGCCCTGTGACGGTGTGTGAATTACCGACATCAATGACAAAAAGCATAGTATCTCCTTTAAGAGCTTGCTGAGTGAGAATTTTGTATTTGAACA
The DNA here is from genome assembly GCF_048381775.1 of Desulfosediminicola sp. NCBI lineage: Bacteria > Pseudomonadati > Thermodesulfobacteriota > Desulfobulbia > Desulfobulbales > Desulfocapsaceae > Desulfosediminicola > Desulfosediminicola sp. Next base: position 71,682 of record NZ_JBLXGE010000003.1, read on the forward strand.
AATCCCTGCTAGAATATTCAATCGAGGCCAAAAAGAAAAGGGAGATGGTGACGGTGAAGATCGGTCACAATCACTGTAAATCAAAAAAATCCTTAAATATAAATAATATATGGCATGAAGATGGCAGAAGCGCTTATAGTTACGACAACTCTTGAAAGACAGGAACATGCCGAAAAGCTTGCACGAGCGTTACTCGACAATCGTCTGGTCGCTTGTGCGCAGATTCACGGACCAGTGAAAAGCCTTTACCATTGGCAGAATGATATCGCTGAGTCTATTGAGTTTGTTCTCTCTGTAAAAACCCTGGAGTCATTGTATCCTGAGGTAGAGGCACTACTTTTAGAACAACACCCATACGATGTGCCCGAAATAGTAGCAGATCAACTTGTAAAAGTGAATGATAAGTATCTTGCTTGGATGTATCAGGAATTGAAGAAATGAGTGAACGTGTTAAAAAGGCCGGGTACCGCCTCAGAAAGCTTGGCGAATATCGGTGTCATTGCTGTAATGAGAAAAAAGAATTTTGCTGGAGTTGCCCATGTGGTTTCCAGATCTGTAAGGAATGTTTTGAGGAAAACAAATGGGGAATTTCCAACGGCCCGACCTGGATCTGTCCTGACTGCGAGCGCATCCGCATGATGTAGTTCGTCACGCACTGAGAGCCTTCGGTCCTCTCGTCCTGCGACCCCTCAACGCATCTATTACTGGATTGTTATTTAACATCAACTTGAAGTTTAGTGGAATGGTGCGACTTGACTGGCCTTATCAGGAGTTGGGTACGCTTGGTTTCTGGCTGTTGCCAATTACTATAAAATACAATACTATGTCGGCAATTCGATAAAGCTCAACCTCTCGCATTATATAGAATATGAACGCATCCACTCACAATTATGACGAAAGTAAGATAAAGACCCTCAGTTCCCTCGAACATATCCGAAAACGTCCGGGCATGTACATTGGGCGCCTGGGTGATGGTTCGAACCAGGATGATGGTATTTATATTCTGCTTAAAGAGGTGGTGGACAACTCTGTCGACGAGTTCATCATGGGGGCGGGAAAGCGCATTGACATTACCCTGGAAGACGACGGCACAGTGAAGGTCAGGGATTTTGGCCGTGGTATTCCTTTGGGGAAAATTGTCGATTGTGTTTCGGTGATCAATACCGGTGCAAAGTATAATACTGATGTTTTTCAGTTTTCCGTCGGCTTGAATGGTGTAGGCACCAAAGCTGTCAATGCCTTGTCGAGTTTCTTTAAGGTTACCGCCTATCGTGACGGGCAGTTCGCTACAGCCCAATTCAAAAATGGTGAACTTGTCTCGCAGGATGCAGGAGAGACCAAGCAAAAGAATGGCACCAGTATTGAGTTTTTTGCAGACCCGGAAATGTTTCCTGATTTTGCGTATGACCTCAAATTTGTTGAAAAACGAATGTGGCGCTACGCGTATCTCAATGCCGGATTAAAGCTCTACCTGAACAAGGCCCTGTACTACTCGGCTAACGGTCTGCTCGATCTGCTTGATAAAGAGTTGGACGAAAATAATATCTATACACCGATTTATTACAAAGATTCTGTGTGTGAGTTTGCATTCTCCCATGTCGATTCCTACGGTGAGAATTATTTTACCTTTGTAAATGGTACCTATACCAGTGAGGGCGGCACCCATCTTTCTGCATTCCGTGAAGGAATCCTGAAAGGGATTAATGAATTTTCAGGTAAAAAATTCATTAACACCGATGTGCGGGATGGAATAGTCGGTACTCTGGCGATTAAGATTAAGGAGCCTGTTTTCGAGTCGCAGACGAAAAATAAGCTCGGCAATACTGAGGTACGTTCCTGGATAGTCAATAAGGTCCGGGAGGCAGTCTCCTCCACCCTCTATAAAAATACAGAAATGGCCGAATTGCTGCTGGACAAGATCCAGCGCAATGAAAAGGTGCGCAAGGAATTGCAGACCGTGCGCAAGGAGGCCAGGGCAAAAGCCCGGAAGGTCGCCTTTAAAATACCAAATCTGAAAGACTGTAAATATCATCCGGGAAGGGGTAAGCCGTCTAAAGAGGGCAGGGATAACATGATCTTCATAACAGAGGGTCAATCTGCTGCCGGTTCCATTGTTTCTTCCCGCGATCCGCTGGTTCAGGCTGTTTTCTCCTTGAAGGGAAAGCCCATGAACGTGTTAGGGCAAAAACTCAATATTCTCTACAAAAACGAAGAGATGTATTCCCTGATGAGGGCTCTTGATATCGAAGAATCCATCTCAACTCTTCGTTTTGATAAGATCATCCTGGCCACCGATGCCGACGTCGACGGTCTCCATATCAGAAATCTGCTGCTCACTTTTTTCCTGCATTATTTCGAGCCGTTGGTGAAACTTGGGCATATTTACATCCTGGAAACCCCTATTTTCCGGGTGAGGAATAAACAAGAGACAATCTACTGTTATTCCGAAAAGGAAAAGGTTGCCGCCACCAAAAAACTGCAGGGCAGAGGCAAGCGGAAAGTCAATGTGGAAACTACTCGCTTCAAAGGGCTTGGAGAGATTTCGCCGAAGGAGTTCAAACAGTTTATCGGACCTGATATTCGGTTACGCGATGTTACGCTGGACTCTCTGAGCGAAGTACCGAAGGTTCTTGCCTTCTACATGGGGAAGAACACACCCGAGCGTAAGCAATACATCATGGACAACCTCCTCTCGGTTGAAGAGCAGGCATAAGATAGAGTGGTAAGAGGCGATTAATTAAGACCAGCAATAACAGCAGAGGCAAGATCGAGTAACTGAATGGATTCTTCACCAGGTAAACTGCATAAGCTTTTTGACGAGAATTTTCTTGAGTACACCTCCTATGTTATCAGGGAGCGAGCAATCCCTGCCATTGAAGATGGATTGAAGCCAGTACAGCGACGCATTCTCCAGACCTTGTTCAATATGGAGGATGGCAGGTTTCACAAGGTAGCTAACCTTGTCGGTGAGACCATGAAGCTACACCCCCACGGTGATGCTTCGATTTTTGCTGCTCTGGTCAATCTGGCCAACAAGGGCTACCTGATCGACAGACAGGGAAATTTCGGTAATATCTTTACAGGTGATCAGGCTTCTGCCGCGCGATATATTGAGTGCCGCCTGTCACCCCTTGCCAAAGAAGTCCTTTTTAATAAGGATCTTACAGAATTTATCGAGTCGTACGATGGCAGGATGATGGAGCCGGTAACTCTACCTGCTAAAATTCCGATGCTGTTGCTACAGGGGGCAGAGGGTATTGCGGTGGGCATGGCCACCAAGATTATGCCTCATAATTTCTGTGAGTTGCTTGAAGCACAAAAGGCAATTTTACAGGGTAAAGAGTTTATTCTGTATCCCGATTTTCCTAAAAAAGGTCTGGTAGATGTCTCAGGGTATGATGACGGAAATGGTAAGATCCGTTGTCGGGCACGGATTGAGGAAGAGAACGATAAAACGGTCATTATCAAGGAAATACCTTATTCTACGACCACTACTTCCCTCATAGAGTCGGTAGAAAAAGCTGCCAAGGCCGGCAAAATTAAGATTGTCTCAATCAGTGATTTCACCGCGGAAGATGTCGAAATTGAGATAAAGCTGGCTCGTGGTATTCACGCCGCCGATACGATAAAGGCGTTATATGCATTTACCGATTGCGAAATTTCAATTTCACCGAATCTGACCCTGATTTGTGGTGATCGGCCTGATACGCTTTCGGTTTCTGAAGTCTTGCGTTCAAACACCGAAAAGCTTGTAACCGATCTGACCAGGGAGTTGGAAATTGATCTTGGCAGATTGAAAGACAAACTTCACGCCAGGATGCTCGAGCAGATCTTTATTGAAGAGCGACTGTACAAAAACATCGAGGAACAGACTACATACAAGAAAGTCGTCGATACGGTTGAAAGCTCTCTCTTGCCTTTTGCTGACGAGTTGATTCGTCCCGTTGTGCTGGAAGATATTGAGCGGTTGCTGGAAATCAGGATCAAACGTATTTCAAGGTACGATATTCAGAAACAGCAGAAAGAGATTCGTCAGATCAATAAGGAAATTAAGGTAATAGAGAAGTCTCTCAAGGATATGGTCAAGTACACCATATCGTATCTTGATAAAATTCTGGAAAAATATGGCGCAAACTTCCCACGACAAACCGAGATAACAGAATTCAAGGAAGTGAGTGTCAGAAAGGTTGCGCTGTCAAACCTCGTTGTAGGCTATAACCGTGAGACCGGTTTTCTCGGACACCAGATTAAAGCTGAAGATGAGAAAAAAGGGGACTTCTCAATACCGTGTTCGGAATATGACAGAATATTCCTCCTTTTTGAGAGCGGTGTTTATAAGATCATTCCGGTTTCAGAGAAGATATTTATTGGTCATGACCTGCTTTGGGTTGGCAAAGTCTCTAAAGACCTCGTCTTTAACATGATATATCGGGATGGTGCGGAGAATCTTGTTTACATCAAGAGATTCAAAATGCCGTCCTTTATTATGGAGAAAGAATATCGGGTCTTTGCCGAAGATAAGCGCTCAAAAATATTGTTGCTCAGTTTTGGCGAAGGTAAACATGCCAGGGCCAATCTTATACCATCACCACGTGCCCGCTCTAACTCGGTAAATATCAGTTTTGATGAATATCTCCTGAAAGGGGCGGCCGCAAAAGGCAAACGACTGTCAAACAGAGTGGTTCGGCGTGTTTATGAAACCACCGAAAAAATAAAAGTGACGGAAGAGGAAAAACAGAATCTTGTCCTGCCGGGTCTGGGGGAATCCCAAATTTCCAAAAAAGATTTACCAAGTGGCAAAGAAGGGCAGGAGGCTGACTCCAGCCAGACGCCAGATGTGAAACCAGCCGGGGAAAGCGAGGAAAGTTAATCTGTGTGACAGGTTGGTAAAATCTCTTGCCGCAAAATCAGAAAAGGGCTGACAGTATTTTTACTGTCAGCCCTTTTCTGATTTTAAATATGTTGCGTTCTGAGTGAAGAAATTCGCTTTACCCTGATATCAGCTGTTGATTTTCCCCTTGAGAGAATGCTGACCGGCATGATAAATCTCTGTCATCAGAAGGTCACCGGGTCGGATATTGTCACCAAGCCCTGAACTATCGACATGGACAATGTGATTGGTAGTGGTGCGGCCCTTGATACTGTCACTATTAATGGATTCCACCATTATCTCTTTGGTCGAGCCAAGGTATTCCCTGTTTCGTTCAAGGCTGATCTCATCCTGACGTGCTTGAAATTCAATGAGCCTTCTGGTCTTCACATCCTCAGGGACTTTATCGTCAAAATCGGCTGAACGCGTACCAGGCCGATCTGAGTACTTAAATGAGAACGAACCGTGATAACGGACTTGCTCAAGCAGATCCATCGTTCCCTGAAAATCCTCTTCGGTTTCCCCTGGAAATCCCACAATGATATCAGTGCTTAACGCGATTTCCGGGCGATACGAGCGAAGTGTATCAACCAGTTCAAGATACTGCTGAACAGAATATTTTCTGTTCATTCTTTTAAGAACGGCATCGGATCCGGCCTGTACCGGCAGGTGAAACTGCGGACAAAGTATGGGTATATCCCTGAAACAGCGCATTAACTGATCGGAAAGATCTTTAGGATTTGAGGTAGTAAACCTCAATCTGGACAAGCCGGGTATTTCCGCAACCAGGTGCAACAGGTCGGCAAAAGAGCAGGGGAGTCCGTTATCTGTTACAATATTGGTTTTACCGTAGGAGTTCACGTTTTGACCAAGCAGGGTTATCTCTTTGATACCTCCCTCAATCAAAACTTTAATTTCGTCGATTATGTCACTGACTTTACGTGATACTTCACGCCCGCGTGTGTAGGGGACAACACAGTAGGAACAGTAATTGTTGCAGCCCTGCATGATGGTGACAAATTTCCTGAATTCTGCCGGTTTGTTTGCAGATAAATCACTATCAGGCATAAATCGGGGAATATCGTAATTATCCTGCAGATCGATAGCAATAAAACCGGGATTTTTCCTGGCATACTCAAGACACTCGCCGATCCGGTAAATATTTTGTGTTCCTATGATCAGGTCAACATGGGGCATACGTTCGAGTAATTTTTCCCCTTCCTGCTGAGCAACACAGCCAGCGACACAGATTTGCATCCCTTTATTGCTTGCCTTTGCTTTTCTCAGCATTCCGAGCAAACTCATAACCTTCTGCTCTGCCTTGGCCCGGATGGAGCAGGTGTTCAGGATAACAAGATCAGCCTGTTCCATAACCATGCCTTCGACATAGCCGTGCATGGAAAGGGTTTGGGACATGATCTCGGAATCCCGTTCGTTCATCTGGCATCCAAATGTCTTTACAAAAAATGTTCTTTGATTCATCACTTCTAAACAGAGTAAAATTTACCAGCCCTTATAAAAAAAGGAATTTACACCAACTTCGGGGCAATAGAGCTGAGAAGACCATAAAGCTCTTTTGCTGAGTCAGAAATATAACGAACGCGGACTATACCGTTTTTTCTGTCGTGGCTGGAAAGGATGGCCAGATTATCATATCCCTCCAGGATAAATTTCAATATATGAAATTTATCCGGAGAGATTCGCAAAAATATTTCCTGGGAAAAGCTCATTTGATCAAACGGAGAGTGAGGCGTCATATTCGCCTATAAATTCTTTATTATCCTCTAAAACAGGGGATACTATTTCTTTCAGGAATTCTTCAGTCTGCTCGGCGGCCCGACCGGTAAATTTCTGGTAGTCGCCAATGAGTTCATTGAGTTCAGCCATAGAGAAGGGGACACGATCATCGGCGGCCAGACGGCTGAGCAGATCATTATCTCCTCCTTCCTCTTTCACAACCTTACCCGCAGCAACCGAATGCTCCTTAATTACTTCATGCATTTCCTGTCTGCTTTCGCCACGCTCAACTGCCTCCATGAGTATTACTTCGGTTGACATGAACGGCAATTCTGACTTGAGATGCTTTTCTGTTTGTTTAGGATAAACAACCATATCAGAAGTAATGTTAATGAATAACTTTAAGATTGCATCTGTTAAAAGAAAAGCTTGGGGGATGTCCATTCTGCGAATTGCAGAGTCATCCAGTGTTCTCTCAAACCATTGATTGGCATATGTTCCAGCGAAATTCTGTGGCAATCCCATAAGTTTACGGGCAAGACCAGTCATACGCTCAGAGCGCATTGGGTTGCGCTTATAGGCCATGGCAGAGGAGCCGGTCTGTTGCTTGGCAAAGGGTTCTTCCTGGGTTTTCAGATTGGAAAGCAGACGCAGATCAACCGCAAATTTATGCGCGGTAGCACCAATTCCGGAAAGTGTTTCAGCAAGCTTCATATCAAGCTTTCTGCTGTACGTCTGACCGGTCACAGGAATTGTACCGGCAAATCCAAGCTTTTTAGCAACTAATTCGTCGAGTTCACGAACCTTTTTATGATCGCCCTTGAACAGCTCGAGAAAGGTGGCCTGGGTGCCAACAGTACCTTTTGCTCCGCGAGCCTGAATGCGGCTTAAGAAGAAATCAACATAATCAAGATCAGAGAGCAGATCCTGAAGGTAAAGGGTATTTCGTTTACCTACAGTGGTGGGTTGGGCTGGTTGGTAGTGGGTATAACCGAGAGTTGGCAGGCTTTTGTGCTCATTACAAAACTCACCAAGATTTTTGATAACCTGAAGCAGGGCGCTTCGAATAAGTTCGAAGGCTTTTTTCTGTACAAGGAGGTCGGTATTACATACTACGAACTGAGAAGTGGCGCCGAGGTGGATGATGCCGGCAGCCTTAGGGCATTTGGTGCCGAATTCAAAGACATGTGCCATGACATCATGCCGAATTTCCTTTTCCTTTGCAGCAGCCATGTCGTAATCGATGTTATCGACGTTGGCTTTCATTTCGGCAATCATCTCTGCAGAAACGAGCTCAGTGAGACCAAGCTCATATTGAGCTTCAGCGAGAGCGACCCAGCACTTTCTCCAGGTAGTGAATTTCGTTTGCTCAGAAAAGAGCTGCTGCATCTCTATGCTCGTGTATCTACTGACAAGTGGCTCTTGATATATCTCTCTGTTCATTCTCTTCACCAGTGTAGTTTGTAGTGTGGTACCCAGAGTTAACGCAAAATTATATAAACTGTCTGCGGCCCCTCAAGCGATACGTCGTGTTGAGAAGCCTTTGGGAATTGTAAAATGCAAAACTACTTACTTTACCACGAAACAGCAAAAAGTGAAACCATCCTGTTATCCACATCGACCAAAACCATCGCAAACTCATAACCATTACAATCGACTTTAAATAAACCATTTAAGCTATGTCGCATAATGTATATTATGTATATATATAAATAATGCAATAAGAACAAGCATATACAGCATTTGCCTCCCCAGGTCGTTCACACCTTCATTGCTGAATCAGCCGAACATCAAGAACTTAAAGAACTGCATGAACAATACATTTAGGCTGATGTTTTGCTCCAGAGAAAATCTGATGATGGTTTGGGTGTTCCCCAGTGAATCATTTGCTTTTGGCAATATGCATTTTATTTCTGTCTCATCCTTTAGTGGAAAAATCTGCAGTATGTGCGCTATGCGGTTTGCCCTGCTCTGGTTAAAATGGGTTTACGCATCCCACTGAGAATCGAGAAAACATAGTTGTTTTTTATTCACCTGAGAATTCCCGCTTTATAGAGCCTTCCCGTTCCTTTGGGCGCGTTGAGAATCACAAAATTCTGATCAATATTTTTCAACTCATAAATATTCGCCCTGGAAACAGCTAACTTGACCTTGTTTTCTTGCCGGATAGGATCTGACTGGCAATTGAAGCCAAATCAAGCAATACGCTTCTCCAGAAAATCGTCTGATTTGGATATGTGGCTGTAAAGCCGCAATTATTTACCTTTTAAAGAGAAAAAACAGGCTATTGGCTGAATTCAGACCCTGATCTGTAATCTGATGCTCAGTAATACCTCTCCTCAAAGAAAGATAAGACGACTTTTCCCAAAAAAAGAAATTTCCTCCAGGGATGGCTAAAATACAACCATTAGCAACACATGACAATGCTTTCTCTTCGGAATTATTGCAGGAAAAAATACAGTTGGATTGGATTTTGGCGGTCAGGATGCTATGCGTGCCTCGTATGAAGCGGATAATTCGTTATAAAAATAAAATTTCTCTCAATTCGCACTTCTGAAGGCATAATTCTAAAAAGCACCCGGCAATGTCGCATAATGTTAGCGGTCGGGATGTTAATGATGACGCTTATTGACAAAAAAGTCAGTGAAAGTGTGTTCTCAGATCTCTATTATTCGGAGTTGCCACTCCACAGAACCTCGAAATCTATTCATCATTGGTGTAAAAGTGATTGATCTCTCAGGTTGCTTCTTCACTTCTGAGATCCGCTCCCCCAAACCGAAACCAATAGCTCGATAATTCGTGTATTTACCACGCACAATGAGTTGTAAATGCTGTCCAAGCCCACCTATTGCCTTGCAGGAAATTACCTGCGCTTTTGGGTCGGTGAAAATCGGTTTTTCGTTTTCCGGGCCAAACGGCTCTAATTTCATCAGGTAATCAATGGCATTCCCGGACATTACCTCGTCCAGATTACATTCTATGTTGAGAGTGTTGCCTTGAGCACCCTGTAAAATATTCATTTTTTCAAGCTCAACATGGCGACTCATCTCTTCTCTGAAAGATTTTATGTTATTTGCAGCAATTGATAAGCCGGCAGCCATAGCATGCCCGCCGTATTTTCCCAGGAGATGTGAACAATTGTGAAGACAACCCAGCAGGTCTATTCCCTCAACAGAACGCCCAGACCCTTTGTATGAAGTCGATTCATTTTCACCCTCTTCTGCAAATACAACGGTTGGCTTCCGATACACATCCACTATTTTTGACGCGACAATACCGATAACTCCTGGGTGAAAATCTCCAGCAACTACTATAGCGGATTTTTCAGCAAGGTTACCCCGCTGTATCAATGTTAAAGCAGTTTCTAGGTTATCTGAACAAATAGACTTTCTTCTTTCATTGTATGATTCCAGCTTTTTTGCCAGATCGCTTCCTGAGGTATGGTTGTCACAGGTCATCAGCTCCACAGCGACATCAGCCGTACCAAGTCTTCCAGCGGCATTGATGCGTGGCCCAATTGAAAATCCTATGTCTTCAGAGGTTAAAAGTGAGCCGTAGAGTCCGGCACTCTCTAAGAGATATCGCAAGCCTGGAATTGAAGAATTGGGTAATGCCTCCATACCTGCTCGTACCAGGATACGATTGGTTTCTGTTATTTCCACGAGATCCGATACCGTTCCAAGAGCTACAAAGCCAAGATAATCTTTGAGATTTGGCTTCTCGTTCTCCCTGAAGTACCCATGTTTTTCTAATTCTGACCTGACGGCTGCGGCAAGGTAGAAGGCAACACCAACTCCGGCCAGCTTTTCGCTGGCAAAATCACAACCGTCCTGATTAGGGTTGAGGATTACGCAACCAGGTAAATCCCCTAAAGGGAGCTGGTGATGATCTGTGACTATAACTTTTCCACCAAGTTCGAGAATTTCTGCAACTTCCTTACTGTTTGAAATTCCGCAGTCGACAGTAATGAGAAGGAAATTATCAATTGAATGCGTACTCTTGAGTTGTTCAAACACCTCAGTGTTCAGGCCATAACCATCTGTTAACCTGTTCGGGATATGCCAATATGGTTCAATGCCTAATTTTCTGAAGAAATTTACTAAAAGTGAAGTCGCTGTGGTGCCGTCAACGTCATAATCACCCCAAATGACGATATCATCGCCCTCCTCTACCCCTTTGACAATGCACTCAACTGCCTGCTGCATGCCCTTCATCTTTAAAGGATGCGGAAGAGTTTCGAGTTTAGGGTGAAGGAAACGAAAAATCTCCTGATCATCTGTGATGTTTTTTTTGGCGAAGATTTTTTTAATAAGTTCTGGAAGTTCGTCTTGCATATTGTCTCTGGCTTTAAGGAATTTAGTATCTATTTAGTGCTGTTTTTGCAGCCAGTTAGACATATGATCAATTATGATTTTTTTGTTTTCAACTTCAAACCATTCAAGATCGGTAATTTTGTTGAACCAGGTATACTGGCGCTTAGCGTATCGCCTGGTATCACGGGCAAGATATTCCATCATTTCCTCGTAATTCCACAATCCGCTCAAGAAGTTCAACATATGCCGGTAACCTATAGACTTCATGGAGTTGAGATTTTCATGATAACCCATCTTGAGGAGCCCCATAACCTCCTCTTCCAATCCCTGTTCAAGCATGATCTCAGAACGCATATTGATACGCTCATAAAGTTTCTGCCGATCGCAGGTTAAACCAACCTGCAAGATGTTATTCACTATCCCGTTTTGCTCTGACTGTTTCTGGCGACGCAGATGCTCAGACCAGGGAACCCCGGATGCAAGGTAAATCTCAAGCCCTCTGATTATTCTCAAAGTATCGTTGGGATGGATTCTATCGGCGCTAATACGGTCACATAGGGATAATTCCTCGTGTAGTTTCGAGGTGCCCTCGTTTGCCGCTCTCAGCTTAAGCTGTTCCCTGATTTCACGATCTTCGGGAACACCGGCAAAGAGACCGTCAACAAGTGCCTTGAGGTAGAGTCCAGTGCCTCCGGTAAGTAAAGGTGTTTTACCTTTTGCAATGATTGCAGCAATTGCGGCGGCAGCTTCTTTGACAAAACGTGCCGCATCATATTCTTCATCGGGGTAAGCAACATCAATAAGATGATGAGGGATCCCCGCCATCTCTTCCGGCTTGATTTTCGCGGTACCGATATCCATGAATTTGTAAACCTGCATGGAGTCAACACTAATGATTTCGCAGTTACAAACCCTGGCTATTTCCAGGGAGAGATCTGTTTTGCCTATAGCTGTGGGACCAACAAGAGCAAGTACCGGGGTGTTCGTCAGTTCTTGGTAAATCGTGTCTGTGGATTCGGTCATCATTTAAAAGTGATATGGTTTGCGAGCTGTGCAGATCGCTTTTCGCCTATTCCAGGTATTTTTTCAAGTTGTTTTATCGTTGTTACCGGTCCATGCTGCCTGCGGTGTTGCACTATCCGTTCTGCCATGGCAGGACCGATCCCGGGCAGTGTCGACAGAAGCGAGTAGTCAGCGCTATTGATAGGTACAGGTTCAAAGAAAAACGGTGTCAGATGAGAAGCTCTATCTCTATCAGCATCAACGGATTCATCATGTTGCTCATTTACAAGTGTCAACTCACCATTTACCTGACGAAGCATTACCTTCTCCGTTACGACAGTGCTGCACCCCAGTTCAGAGTAAAATTGACCTAAAGCTTGAGTTATCAGGTATATGGCAGCTAATACGAGTAGAATCAGCTGATTAGCATCTAGATTACGAAATTCTCTCATTAGATCTGACGTTAATCTTACAATTAGAAGATTGAACCACATGGATATCTAATCTATCGCATCAGGAGTCACCAGGAGTCTGTTGGATTAAACCCTTTTCAACTAACTCATCGTTATCGAATGAAAAATAATGCTCGCAATATCAAAAATATGGCTCTGCTTATTTTTCCTTCGATGTCTCGATTTGAGTGAAAATCGCAATAGTCCGACAGTCTCCTAGAATGTATCTTGAAAAGGGATTATTGCAATAATCATTTGCCGCTGTCAGAATTCGATCAGCCAAAAGGAACGTTTTTTCCTTGTGTTGCCTGAAATCTGGCTGTATAAACCTTGCTTCCAGTCAAAAAATGTTACCGGAAATCCCTTGATGGGTACAAGGTGCTTTCGGTAAACGCTAAACCCTTGTAAATCAAATCGGATAAGTAAAGTGATGGATTCAGCAAACACATTTAACATAGTACTCGTTCAACCTGAAATTCCACCAAATACCGGCTCTATAGCCAGGCTGTGCGGAGCAACAAAAACCATTCTTCACCTTATTCATCCACTGGGTTTTTCCACTGATGATAAACACTTAAAGCGTGCAGGGCTCGATTATTGGCAATATGTAGACATTGTTTACTGGGATAGCCTTGATGACTTTTTAGAACAGCAGGATGAAAAAAGGCTCTACTTTTTCACCACAAAAACTGACAAGCCTTTTACAGACGCACAATACAAACCCGGTGATTTCCTTATTTTTGGCAGGGAAACAAAAGGGTTGCCTGAAGAGATAAGAACATTGTATTCTGACCGTTGCTATACGTTACCTATGCAAAGTCCTGATATCAGGAGTCTGAATCTAGCAATGACCGCGGGTATCGTCCTCTACGAAGCACTACGACAGAACAATTACACGATTTAAGTTAACAGTTTTCAGTAAGGAAATTGTGTTGTTATCCAAGGAGAATCCTAAAATGCCAGAGAGAGTCTTTAATTTCAGTCCAGGGCCCGCCACCCTTCCCTACGAAGTTCTGCAGCAGGCAAGCAAAGATATTGTCAATTTCAAGGATTCAGGTATCGGACTCATCGAAATCAGCCATCGCTCAAAAGAGTTCATGGCAGTTATCGAAGATGCCGAATCGCTTTTGCGAGAGCTTATGGCGATTCCCGATAACTACAAAGTACTCTTTCTTCAGGGCGGAGCTTCAAGCCAGTTTTTCATGGTGCCGATGAATCTTATGGTTGGGAAAAAGGCAACTTATCTCAATACCGGCACCTGGTCGAAAAAGGCCATTAAAGAGGCAAAGCTTTTCGGTGATGTCGATGTGGCATTTTCCAGTGAAGAGGATAGTTTCAATCGCGTGCCAAAGCAGCAGGAATACAGTGTCGCAGATGATTCAGAATTTCTCTATTTTGTCTCGAACAACACTATCTACGGCACCCAGTTTCATGAGATGCCGGAAACTGAAAAGATGCTTGTTTGTGATATGTCTTCCGACATTCTTGCCCGAAAGATAGATGTTTCCAAATTCGGTCTTATATTTGCGGGTGCCCAGAAAAATCTTGGGCCGGCTGGTGTTACCTTGGTGATTATCAGGGAAGATCTTCTTGGTAAAGCACCTGAGAGTACGCCTACCATGCTGAACTATAAGACCCATGCGGATAAAGGGTCTATGTTCAATACCCCCCCTACTTTTCCCATTTACATAGTGGCTGAAGTATTGAAATGGCTGAAGGCTAAGGGTGGTGTCACGGAGATGGAGAAAATCAATCGGGAAAAGGCAGCTCTCATCTATAGTGCGATTGATGCCACTGACTATTATCGTGGTCATTCAGATGCTGATTCACGATCAATCATGAATATTTCTTTCAACCTTCCCACGGCTGAACTTGAAGCAAAATTTATCGCCGAAGCAGCCGAAATCGGACTTAACGGACTCAAGGGCCACCGCTCCATAGGTGGATGTCGTGCTTCCATATATAATGCATTCCCAAGGGAAGGCGTTGTCAAACTGGTTGAGTTTATGAAAGAGTTTGAGGCAAAAAATCCCGCATAACAGATGTGCTGAACATGGGGTGTTGCTGTAATGTTTTCGGGCTGGGATACAATACGTTATCCCGGCCCTTTTAGGTCTATAGATTTCTAAAGACTACAACTGAATCACACCAAAAGCAGTGAAAAATTCGCCGCTGCGCTGAACTAAGCTGGTTGATTTTCATTTCTTCAAATATCTTATTTAAAGAGGACTATGCATTACGTAGGACAAATCATCCGTCCACCGAGCGAAGCGCATTCGATCATCCTTCAGGTGACTGTGGGCTGCTCACATAACAAGTGCACTTTTTGCGGTGCTTACAAAGATAAGCGCTTTGAAATCAAAGAAGATCCGATTGTGCAAAGTGATTTAGATTTTGCGGCGCAATATTGCCGGAATCAGAACAAGGTCTTTCTTGCAGATGGTGACGCACTTGTTATCCCCTTTAAGAGATTAAAAAAAATATTTTCAGATATTCGGATAAAACTCCCATGGGTAAACCGAATATCTCTTTATGCCAGCGCCAGGTCAATACGAAGCAAAAGTGTCGAACAGCTCGTTGAGCTGAAAAAGCTAGGACTTGATCGGGTCTATCTTGGTCTGGAGAGCGGTAATGACAAGGTGCTCGCTTTAGTAAAAAAAGGCGAAACGGCTGAGTCCATGATTGCAGCGTCCGAAAAAATCAGGGAGGCCGGGCTGTTTCTTTCCGCAATGGTTATTTTAGGTTTAGCCGGGCGTGAATTGTCCAGCGAGCATGCGATAGAGACTGCAAAAGTATTGAATAAGATGCAACCCAAAAGAATTGCTGCTCTGACTCTTATGCTGCTCGACAATACAGAGCTTGCCAGACTCTATCGCGATGGCCGATTTGAGCTACTCGAGCCAGTTGAAATGTTAAAAGAATTGAGATTGTTGATAGACAATCTCGATACGCCCAGTCAGTTTTTTGCCAATCATGCCTCCAATTATCTGCCGATCATGGGACGGGTGCCCAGAGACAGGGAGAAAATGTTGGAAATGATTGATGATGGATTACAGTATACACACCAGCTTGTACCTGAAGGTTTTAGAAGGTTATGACAGAAAAAAAGACAGATTTACGTAATTTTGACCAGGAACAGCTGATTCAGTTTGTGGAGAGCCTGGGGCAACCGGCATTTCGAGGTAAGCAGATCATGGCATGGCTCTATCGGCCAGGGATAAATGATTTTGCCGAAATGACCGATCTTGCCAAATCTTTTCGAAAAGTATTGGCAGAACACGCCTACTTATCGAGTTTTACGAATCCGATTATTGAGAAATCATCGGACGGTTGTGTGAAGTTCGGTTTTATTCTCGATGACGGACACATTATAGAATCGGTGCTCATTCCAGAGCCAGATCGAAATACGCTCTGCATTTCGTCCCAGGTTGGTTGTGCTATGCACTGCTCTTTCTGCCTTACCGGAACAATGGGTTTCAAACGTAATCTCACCGCAAGTGAGATCGTAAACCAGGTCTGTGCAGTACGGGATTATCTGTTGGCACAGCCGGAGGAAGATCTCATCGGCCCCGACAGGGTGACAAACCTGGTATATATGGGCATGGGAGAACCATTAAATAACCTGAAGAATGTTATCACTTCGCTCTCTATTCTTACGGAACCGAAAGGCCTCGACCTGACTGCTCGCAAGATCACTGTTTCCACCTGCGGAATTGTGCCGAAAATGCGAGAGCTTGGCTTAAACTCAAAGGCCAATCTGGCAATTTCCCTCCACGCGGTGGACGATAACACCCGTGACGCACTTATGCCTGTCAACGAACGATATTCACTTGACGAGTTGTTGCAGGCCTGTAGGGATTTCCCCATGCCGAAGCGTAGACGAATCATGTTCGAGTATATTCTGCTTGCAGGTATTAACGATTCTGATAAGGATGCCAGGATCCTGGCTAAAAAACTTCGAGGTATCCCCTGCAAAATCAATCTTTTGCCGTACAATGAATGTGCTGAACTTCCCTATAAGAGTCCACCTCGTGACAGGATGCTGGCATTTCAGAAAATCTTGCTGGACGCTCACTATTCAGTCTTTATAAGAAATAGCAGAGGATCAGATATTTCAGCTGCCTGCGGGCAGTTGGCTGGCAAAGATCAAGCAAGCTAAGGAGGGGCCGATATGGCGTCTGGAGATATGGTTTCGATGCAATTTATGCAAAAAAGCAGTATCTCAAGAAACGGATTGAAAGCTGAGAGATCGCCGATGCTCAAAGCGGCCCCACCCTTTAAAACCTATCCCGATGCCCAACGCTTTAAGCTGCCGGAAAAAAGCAGCGGCTTCACACCTCAAGAACCCGATCTGAACAAATTGCTTAAAAAGAGGAGATCTGGTCGGGTTTATTCAAAAGCACCAATAGCTTTTGATTCTCTTGCCCACATTGTCTGGGCAGGACAAGGAGTAACAGCTGCAGCCGGAGACAGGCTTTTTCGTACGGCACCATCAGCCGGAGCTCTCTACCCCATCGAAACCTATCTCTCTGTTCAGAATGTCGACACTCTCTCTCCCGGCCTGTATCATCTCGATGTAACCAACTTGGCCCTCGAATACATTCAGGAGGGGCATCTGGGGAGCCAGATCACCAGGGCGTGCCTCGATCAAACATTTCTCTCCCAGGCTGCTGTTATATTTATCTGGACAGCAGTTTTTATGAGAACTTTACCCAGATATGGCGATCGCGGTCTCCGGTTCATTTTCATGGAATCAGCTCATATCTGTCAGAATATCCTGCTTGCAGCTGAAGCGAATGATTGCTGGGGGTGTCCGGTTGCAGCTTTTTTTGATGCCGAGATGAATGATATTCTAAAAATTGACGGGGTACATGAGGCAACTATCTACGTGGCTGCTATAGGAAAGCGATAACAATTGGATTGGTTGCAAAAAAACTGCCGATAAGCGAAATTGATTATGACGGATACAGTCACCTACAAGAACCTCTGAGCACTGCCGAAAGGACGTACGATATGCCTGATCTAAAACAACGTATATTGGAAATCATTGCTGAGCCGCATCTTGCCAGTTTTGCGACACTGACATTACAAATGAAACCCTGGGTAAGATATGTAATTGCTGTTGGTGATGATGATTTGACGATTCGTTTTGCCTCGTATGTTGACTCAAGAAAGATTGAACAGATACGGGCAAACCCGGAAGTGCATATGACTTCCGGGGTATCTGGTTTGGCCGATCTGAACCCGTATCTGCAGATTCAAGCGACAGCAACTTTTTCAACAGACCATCACGACAGGCACGGATTCTGGAACGAAAAGCTTCGCTCAATTTTTGCCGGACCTGATGACCCGTTGTACTGCGTGGTGATCATATCACCTTACAGAATCGAGTATTGCCGACAAGGCCCCTATGAGCCTGATGTGTGGATTAAAATATAAACTCTGCCAGAGGGTGTTTTCGTTTCTGTTGAATGGCCAATTAGAATGAGCCCGAGCATACCAGAAAATAATATCAAGACAGCAGTGTTTCACGTATCTGAGTGACCAACTCTGACCCATCCCTTCAGTCTCTGTATAGATTGAAGGGATGTGTCGTTGCTAAAAGAAGTTACTTAAAATAGTTCAGCAAAGCATGCAAAGTTGTCAACGGATGTGGCGGACAACCGGGGATGTAGAGATCGACAGGAACCAGGCTGCTTAAGTCACCGATGATCTCTTCACTGCCGCGAAACGGGCCGCCTGAAATCGAGCAGCAGCCGCTTGCAATAACGACCTTGGGCGACGGCACCGCCTCATAAGTATCTATAAGTGCCTGCCGCATATTGCGCGAAATTGGCCCGGTGACATGAATACCATCTGCGTGTCGCGGAGATGCGACAATATCAATACCAAATCGAGAGAGGTCAAAAAACGGTGTATTAAGTACATTGGTATCAGCTTCGCAGGAATTGCAACCCGCTGCCGAGACCTGGCGAAGCTGAAGAGAACGTCCAAAGAGTTTTTTGAAGTGCTGTTTTGAATGATCAGCCAAAGCTGGCAGTGCCCCACCGGTAACAAGATCTTCCCGGTTCGCTGCCCCTAGTTCAAAATTTTCGCTGAAGCTGACAAATGCACCCCCTTCCCCTTCCACCGATTCGCATTGACCGCAAAAGGTACAACGCCCCAGATCAATAGTTTTTTCCGTAGCGTCAATTGCTTCCTGCGGGCATATACAAACACACTCAGCTATAACATCTGCACTGCAATCTGTGTTGATTACCGGCATCCCTCGATAGCGATGATACAGAGCAATAGGCTCTTTGGGGTACTTTGAGGTTTTGTTCCCCTGCTCAAGTTTGTTCTTTAGTATTTTCAGCATAGTTCAAACCTTATATATCACTCATTGCGGTTTAACCGTTTTACAGATCAAAGCCGCAGTAAGAAAGATTGTAGCTCTTGTTGCAGAGCGGGAAGTCAGAAATTTCCTGATTGCGAAGAGACATTGCCAGGCCGGTCCAGTTATGAAAAGAAGGATCTTTAATCTTATAGCGCTGCACCTTGCTTTTATCATCGGTAAGGATGCAATGTGACACTTCCCCCCTCCATCCCTCGTTTATGGTCACCACGAACGAATTCGGGCTAAGAGCGCACTCCTGCATATGAACAGGCTTTTCGGTTGTATCTATTGAATCCAACAGCATGGTGATGAGTTTCAGTGAATGCATGATCTCTTCACGTCTCACCGTTGCCCTGCTGTTCACATCACCGCTGGTCACCTCATTTGTATTAGCGGGCAACTCTGCATAGCATTCCGTCGGGAACGCTACTCGCGCATCATAAGCTATGCCGCAGGCTCTGCCGGAATAACCCACCAACCCAAGATCCTTGGCCATCTTATGCTCTACCGTACCAGTATGTTCAAATCGGGCCTGAACGGTGTGGGCGCTGAATAGCAAATCGCAGACATTTTCAATTTCAGGGGTAATTTCAGCAAGCTTATCGCGAATCAACTGTCGTTGTTCCTCGCCCATAACCAGCGCAACACCACCGGGTCGAACCAGCCCTTTTCCAAAACGGTTACCGCTCAAGACCTGTAGCAGATTGAGAAATTCACCCCGGATTCTTCCGAAATATGCTGCCGGCGGGTTAAAAGCCACATCTCCACTCAGCGCTCCCAGGTCACCAATATGGTTGGCTATCCGTTCAAGCTCAAGAGCTATGGTGCGTACGATACTCGCACCTCTATCTACGCTCTTACCAGCAAGTCCCTCAAAAGCCTGGCTGAAACAGAGTGTATGGGCAATGGTCGTATCACCTGCGATTGATTCACAGATACCGGGATAACGCTTCTGAGGCAGGGTCGGCAACAGTTTTTCTATGCCGCGATGCTGGTAACCAAGCTGAATCTCAAGGTGCAGTACCTCTTCACCGGCACACTGAAAACGAAAATGTCCGGGTTCGATGATGCCGGCATGCACCGGACCTACTGCAACTTCATGTATAGACTCGCCTTCTATGGTGAAGTATGGATAATTACCGGGGATTTCTTCATCGTAATTATTTTCGAAGACATCCTTTTCACCAGTGTAATTTTCGTGATAACGAACCATCTTCAACCATGGATGCCCATCCGGTTTAAGCCCGTACTGCTCGGCAATCTCCCGCTCAAACATATGGAATTTTTCACTGGCTGAGCCCGTCAGCGACTGAAAAGTAGTTCCTGTTTCGGAGCCAATCACGTACAGCGCGGTGTTTCGAACAACAGCTATAAGTCTATAAACACCACTCTCCTCATAGGCGAAAAACTGGACAATATAGCCGTCATTTTTAACAAAAGCTGAGAGAGTCTTAAAAAACTCGCCGTATGGAACCTGAGGTATGTCGGACCGTGAGATCGCTTTACCATTTTCTATTTTCAGGAGGTTATCCATGAATTCCACCTCCAATTGTTTCGATTGTATTGATGATTGCCTGGTAGAGTACATCCGGCATCCAGATGCAGAGAACTACTGAAGCGACTAACAAAGCATAGGGGGGCAACAGGCGGAGCGTTCCTTCACCATGCTGAATCTTGGCATCTGTCTCACCAAATGACATAGACATAAACACCCGTCCTGAACCGGCGAATACAAGGAGCAGAGCAAACAGAAACAGCCCGATACTTAAATATCGTCCACTTTGAAAGGCACCGGTTATTATGATAATTTCACTAACAAAAAGACCAAAGGGAGGCAGGCCGGAGATACCGATAAAACCGGCAAAAAAGGAAACAAATGTTTTCGGCAGATGGTTTATTAAACCGCCTATCCGCTGCACACGCTTGGTACCAAAAGCAAGCAGAACATTCCCGGCTGAAAGAAATAACGATGACTTCAGCAACGAATGGTGAATTAAATGTAGAAAAGCGCCATACATCGCAAAACCGCCGATCCCGACACCGAAAGCAATTACGCCCATGTTCTTGATACTGGAATAAGCAAGCATTCGTTTATAATCAGGCTGGCCGATAATAAAGATTGCACCAACAAGCATTGACAACAAACCAAAGCCGATCAGAACATTACTGGAGAAATCACCAAGACCAGCAACAGTCATCAACACATGCACTTTAAAAATACCAAGAAAAGCACAGTTGAGCAGTGCACCGGAGAGCATTGCCGAGGCAGGGCTTGCTGCCTGACTATGAGCATCGGGCAGCCAGGTATGCATTGGTGCTAGTCCCATCTTGGTGCCAAAACCAATAACCACAAAGATAAAGCCGGCTTTTAACCAGACGGGGTCAAGTTTGGTAGCAACCTCGTTTAACGAATTAAATGATAATGGTGCGTCAATATTTCCGAGATCCATAGCCAGAGTGATGAAAAAACACCCAAGCAACGCAAGAGCAATACCAACTGAACATATAAGAATATATTTCCAGGTAGCTTCCAGCGCCTCACGTGAATGGTGTACAAATATCAGAGGAGCACTTACAAGAGTTGTCGCTTCGACCGCTATCCATAAGACAATTGGATGCTCAGCGAGGGTCACCATTGACATAGTGCCGAGAAAAAGCAGCATACAACAGTTGAAGACCGGTTTATTCTCTACTCCGGTTTCATTGATATATGAAAATGAATAAATCGAAATCCAGACAAAGATAAACGAAGTAACCAACAGAATCAGCAATCCTTCGGTTGAGGCGCTGAAGAAGTTAGAAAATGTCGGAGTAAGCTTGCCCATCCAACTCATTATAGTCAGCTGAAAATGAAGCAGTGCCGTTATCAGGAGCAGTATCCTACCCATGCTTACAGGCAGGGTTAGTGCTGCAAGCCCCGCAACTATCGGGAGTATAAATACAAATTCTATCATAGTATCAGTCCTTTAATCGTCCAAGCAAGGTAGTGTCGACATCCTCGAAGGTACTGTTGATATTGTGCAGGATGACCCCCATAATCATAACGCCGACCAGAACGTCAAGAAGCACCCCGAATTCGACCACATATATAGTATGTCGATGATCGGTCAGGGCGGTACCTATAAGATAAATGCCATTTTCGAGCATAAGGTAGCCGATTATCTGGGTGATAGCCTTGCTTCTGCCCATCATCAGGAAGAAGCCGGATGCCATGGTAGTGATTGCGGTTATCAAGACCATATCATGCCCTTCGAACAGAGAGAGCCGAAGATGGTTAGTGATAAACACTGAGACAAGAATAATTGCCAGACCAACCAGGATAGATGCGTGATAGCCAATAAAAGGTTCAATTTCCCGTTTAATGGATACCCGCTTGACCGCCATATATAAAAGACCCGGAATAAGCAGCCCTTTAATCAGAATCATCACCTGAAAAAAGATGATTGCGCCACTGCTCAGTGAGCCGTGGCTCTTCAAGAAGAGCGGGGTCAATGAAACCATTACTCCCTGCAAAGCCATAATCTTGACTAACATCATCAATCTGGTTGATCCAAGAGACAGCAACACTGACAGGAGAGTAATAACCAAAATTATTTCGGTAATATTTATCATTGGAAAACCCCCATAGTGAGAATTGCTCCGAAGAAGACCAGGGCAAACGATGTAAGAACGAATTTAGGTACAAGATTCATTTTAAATCTGGCCATGACCGACTCTGTTATTCCCACAAAACCATAAACCAGGATCAGAAGGCCGTAAAACATGAGCCAGTTACCAATACCGGCAGCTATAGAGAATGGATAAATAAGATGGGTGATAAACGCCGAATAGAAAAAGAGCTTGTAAAACGATCCCAGTTCGATAAGAGCCAGATCAGGACCACTATGGTCAAGGATCATAACCTCATGGATCATTGTCAGCTCCAGATGTGTTGCAGGATCATCAACAGGAACCCTGGAGTTCTCTACAAGCAGCACCATGAACATCGCTACTACTACTAAAACCAATAACGCACCTGAATCACTCATGAACGAAATGGGATTCTCACCGATAAAATACTCGGAAAAACTCAGTGACCCGTTCATTCTGCAAAACAGCAGGAGAACCGTGAATACCGTAATTTCGGCAAGCATTGAAAAAAAGACTTCCCGGGCAGCACCCATTCCCTCAAATGGAGAGGCGGTGTCAAGTGCAGCGATTACAGTGAAGAATCGACCTAACCCCATAAGGTAGAAAAGAACAATTACATCTCCATGAAATGAAAAGAGCGGCGTAGTCCCTGCAAACGGAAAGAACAACAGCACAGTCAGGGCTGAAACAAATCCGACAACCGGGCCAAGTTTAAAAACAAACGTTGTACTATTGCTATACACCGAACCCTTTCGTAGAAGTTTGCCTACGGTATAATACTTTATCAGTAGTGGCGGTCCCTGTTTTCCGGCAAAAAATGCTTTCACCTTCAAAATGATACCTGGAAAAAGCGGGGCTCCCAGTATCGCTAAGGCGAGTGATATAAATGTTTCCATGTGTTACCTCTAGTATGAAAATGCAATCCTTTCTGCCGTTATATAAACAGCAGAAGCGCAATGATTGTCACAACGATATAGCCAATATACAGCTGGATATGACCATGCTGTATCCAGCGAAATTTGCCTATAAGGTAGAGAAGAGGTGTGACTATTCTGTCGACCAGTGCCACTTCGGAAATATCATCCACCCGTGTTTCATACGTCGTTCGACCGGGAAATATCCGATTAATTCCTGAATATTTAGTCCTTATAAGAATAAAGGGACGGAAAAAGTCGACTATACTCATCGCATAGGATGTCCCGGTATATTGCATCCGTACAGTGGGTTGAGTAAATCCGCAGCCCCATGTCGGACCCCTGGCAATGTCCTTTCGAAGATACAGTACTTTACGCAGTATCAACACCAAGGCAAACAGTGCAAGAATCAGACGAGCCGCAAGAGCAAGGTTAGCCGTTACCACCGAAATTTCTTCAACTCCGACAGGGACAAGCGCTTTGAAACTTGCCAGCCCCCAGAATGCCAACTCAACAAATGGAGCCGGGAATATACCGATAATCAAACATAACGCAGCCAGCAGAACCATAGGCACGGTCATCATCCCGACCTCTGTAGCCTGAGCAGCCTTTTCGGATCGTGGTTCCCCAAGAAAAGCAATACCCACAACCTTGGTAAAGCAGGATCCAGCTAAACCGCCTATTATCGCTAAGGATAGAATCGCCAGCACAACAAATATATACGATGAACCATTCAAGGTGATGCCATGAAACGCACCGTAATAGATAAGAAATTCGCTGATAAAACCATTGAAAGGTGGAAGGCCGGAGATCGATATAGAACCTGTCAAAAATGTTCTGCCTGTTGTCGGCATTTTTTTCAATAGGCCACCAAGCTGATTGATATCTCTAAGCCCCGTTTTATGCAGCACCGCACCGGCACCCAGAAACAGTAAAGACTTGAAAATCGAGTGGTTTATCACATGCAGCAGACTACCGGCAAAACCAAAACTTGCCATTACCATATTACCGGAAGCAAGACCGATCATTCCGACGCCCGCACCAATCAAAATAATACCAATATTTTCAACGCTACAATACGCAAGAAGTATTTTTATATCTTGCTTACCATTTGCATAAACAACTCCCAAAATACCTGAAATTATACCAAGAATTAGAACAGTCTGACCAAAAATCAATTCCGGGGCATCAAGCAGAACGTAAAGACGTAATATCCCGTAAATACCCATTTTGATCATAACCCCGGACATAATCGCCGAGATATTACTCGGAGCAGCCGGATGGGCATAAGGCAGCCACATATGCAGTGGGAAAATACCGGCTTTGGAGCCAAAGCCGACCAGAGCCAGGAAAAATACTACAATTTTGATGTGATCAGGGATTCCTGAAAAAGATGCAAAATCAAACGTTCCAGTATGACTGTATGCCAGGGCCATAGCCGCAAAAATAAACAACGCCCCGGCCTGGGTAAAGATAAAATAGATGTAACCGGCTTTGCGTACGGATTTCTCCTGATACTCAAACAACACCAGTAAAAATGATGAGAGAGACATACACTCCCAGACCAGGACAAAGCTGATAATATTATCAGCTGTCGCCACTAAGACCATGGAAATAATAAGTAAGGTACAAAAGAAAAAGCTCACTCCGACCCGCCCTCTTTGCTCCGGGTGATCCATATAGCCAAAGCTATAGATTACTGCTAAAGGGCAAACAACGAAAATTGGAATGAGAAAAAAGGCTGAAAGCGGATCAACTGAAAAAGATAGTGTAAAAAGATGCAGCCATGATTTAGAAAATGTTACAATTTCTCCCCCCTGCAGGGGTGTTGCGATTGCATATAATCCTATCAGGCAGCCAACTGCAGTGATAGCGATATAACCTGCTTTCATCAGGCTGAACAGTCGGTAGGTCAGTAGTGCAAACAACCCGCCGGCGAGTAAAACAGTAAGTGAAAGTAGAAAGGTATCCATCGTTCCTCGTGGTAATAAAGCTTGAGGGTATCTTGAAATAGCAGTAATTCGATCAGGATCAAGTCCGGAAAAACATTATCGGTGGTTTGAATCTCTACCTGAATGTTTTCCATAACGCAGATACTGGAAGGAACGTCTCTATTTAAGATAACCTTAAATAACTATGGTGAATGTTGTGTTGCCTGTGCGGCCCATTGTGTCAGCATGTTAGTGTCATTAACCCTCCATGTAATAATTTCTAAATTTGTCATAATTCCCATATATTTTTTGTATATTAAATAGGTTACACGTTTTGCTATGGCGCACAGAATTCCCCTGAGTAAGATATTGAGCATATAAAGGGGGGATTTAGTGACTAGAGAGCCGACTGCTCACAGTGCGCTTTGGATTCAATGCATTCGCAGGTAAAACCATACCAGTGATCACTTGAAATGGATGAAGAGGGAGACTGAATGTGTTTATACGCGCCTGTACGTGCCATCATGAATTTCATCCAACCTGAAGCCTCTTCTAGCGAATTGAATGGCCCAACGATGGCAGTTGTTCTTACACCTTCAGTTTTTGTAAAAATCTCTTGCTCTGTTTCTTCTGGAGCCTGGGTGATTCCAATAAGAACTATCATAATGATTTCCTTTGGGAAGCTATGGTTAAACAGCAATATGGTCGTTTCAGATTCGAATACTATTTAAAAACAACGTCAATCATAACAGACAATTAACGTTTATATCGTCTTCACACATCTCCAACACTTTCATAGGCAAATCCATACCAGATCGAATCTTTACCTGATTGCAGTTCAGGAATGATTTCTTCGAACTCACCAATTACACTTTTGAGATAAACCAACCAATTGAGCGCGTCCATTTTTGATAGAAATGGACCAACCTCAGTCAAAGATCCTGACTGTCCATAATGCTGGAAAAGAAATTCTTTTAATTTTGCCGGTTCCTGAGTAATGCCGATGATAATTTTCACGTTCAACCTTTCCGGAAAGCAAGTTTTAAATGTTGAGCATCCGAGGAGTTAGAGCAATATGTGTGCCATCACCAATACGAAAACAGCTAAGTACTTGTTAATATAGGGTATTATTTGCATACCATTACAGGTAATTGGAGGGGATTTTTCGTGATACTGCAGGAACTGAGAGAGAAAACCGATGATACGAGAGAAGAATAACGTACATATGGGGCAGGATGCCCCGATGAAAGAGCGATTGTGAAGCGACCTATAGCAGGTAAACGAATTTACTGCTGAAATATATACAATCCAGCCCTGCTCGCAGGCAGTTCCAAACCGTATAACTCTATTTCGCTCAGGTATTTTGTTAAATGAGGACTATTGGAATTGCCGGGAAAATACAACGGGGCATTTTACCCCACAGTGGCAAATTGCCCCGGCGTCAGCGATATAATCTTATTATATGTTGGGCATTTTTTTTTACGATCAACTCAAGAATTACTGCTCTTCATATCGCTGTAATTTCCTGTACAGTGTTTTTCGGTCAACCTGCAGAATTCTCGCGGTTAATGTTCTATTGCCGCCTGTGGTCTAGAGGACATGCATGATGTACCTCCGCTCCATCTCCTCCATAGAAATGAGCTCCATGGGGTCCTGATCGCCTACAAGGAAATAGTCATTTCTGAACAGCCGTATTTTTTCCGGCAGATCTTCAGGAACAATCTTATCAAAGCGTGTCAGGGCTACAGCATGTTCTATGGCATTTCGGAGTTCTCGAACATTACCCGGCCATGAATAATCAAGCAGTTTTTCTGCAGCACCATCTGAAATACCAGTAACCGCTTTATTCTGCCTGGCTGAAAAATTTTCCACAAACTTTCTGGCCAATTGGAGAATATCCGCCCCTCTGGAACGTAACGGCGGCATCTCGATCTGGATGACATTAAGCCTGTAAAATAGATCTTCTCTAAAAACCCCGTCTTCAACAGCAGATTCCAGATCGCGATTGGTTGCCGCAATTATCCGGACGTTAAAAGGACGTTCCGTCGTTCCGCCAACCGGTCTGACGCAGCGTTCTTCCAGAACTCTTAAGAGCTTCGGTTGCAAATCGAGAGGGATCTCCCCCACCTCATCAAGAAAGAGTGTACCGCCATCCGCCTCTAGAAATAAGCCCTTATTGTGTGATCTGGCGTCGGTAAAGGCTCCTTTTTTATGTCCGAAAAGTTCACTCTCCAATAGCTGGGCCGGCATCGCTGCACAATTTATTGTCACCAGGGGATGATCTTTTCTTCGGCTATGCGTATGCACGGCTCTGGCGGTGAGTTCTTTACCAGAACCACTTTCACCGGTTATCAGCAGCGATGCTTCCGAGTCTGCAATTCGACTTAGTTGCGAGAACAGCTCTTCCATCGCAGGGCTTTCACCAATGAGATTATCAAAGTGCAGCGGTTGTTTGGCAGCATTACTGAGTTTTTTTACAGTTTGCTGCAGGTTGCGGTACCGGACAGCCCTTTCAAGTGACAATGCCAGAATATCCAGATCCAACGGTTTGGTGACAAAATCGTATGCACCGGCCCTGATCGCAGCAATTGCTGTATCCATACTGCCGAAAGCGGTCATCATTATCACCGGAATGTCAGGCATATTGCTAACAATTGCATTACAGATATCAAGACCATTAATATCCGGCAGGTTTATGTCGGCAAGCACCACATCTGTTAAATGCAGATTAACAGAAGCAAGCCCTTCTTTACCTGAGACAAACGTTTTAACAGAAAAATCCCGCCGGCTCAGTCCTGCTGTCAACAGATCACACATATCCTGGTCATCCTCAATGACTAGAATGTTCCCGCTCATTACTCATTCTCCTTCATAGGGAGGTACACTGAAAAGCATGCACCGTTCCGGATACTGTTCTCGACGTCTATCCAGCCGCTGTGTTCTTCTACAATCCCGTGGGCAATTGAAAGACCAAGGCCTGTGCCGGTGCCAACGGTCTTTGTTGTATAAAATGGAGTGAAAATATGTTCAATATCCTCCTGGCAGATACCTTCACCTTCATCAACAATTCGTACTTTTATATACTTTTGTGGTTGTTGATCCGCTTTAAGGGGAGCCTTCAGCATTTCATTTGTAATACTGACCGAAACGGTCCCGCCATTGGGCATTGCCTGGACACTGTTCATCAGCAGGTTAATCAAAACCTGCTGTATTTGTGAACCATCAACACTCAGTTCAACTTCGGCATCTTCGCTTCTGTTAAAACTGAAGCTCACATGCTGTCGACTCGCCATAGGATGAAGTAACTGAAATATCTGTTTCACAAGAAAGGCAATATTTTCTTGCGAAATATGCTGTTTGGGACGTCTGGTGAAATCGAGCAATTGTCTGATGATAAGGGTCATTCGCTCGGCCTGGCTTTTAATTATCGCCGCACATTCCTTTATTTCCTCATCACGCAAATCTTCGTTTATGATCATTTTCGCCCTACCGTCAACGACATTCAGCGGCGTTCCGATTTCATGGGCTATTCCTGCTGAGATGAGACCAAATGTTGATAACCGCTCAGTATGACGAAGCTGATCCAAAGTTTTGAGACGGGCATCATACTCAAATTTAATTTTATCTTTGGCAATGATCAGACTTGAGCACATATCGTTCATGGTTCTTGCCAGATCTGCAAGTTCATCATTACCCACAATATCGGTCTCTACTCTGAGATCACCCTGTCCTATCCGTTTAGCCTGCCTTGTAAGACGATTGAGCGGTACACGTATTTTATTATTGATAAAGAGATACAGAATCACGCCGCATATGACGGCAAGAAGAGCAGTAATGATGATTGCACGGATCAGCATTCTACCAGAATACAGCTCTAAGGCAGTAAACGACTGGCGTAACTCCAGCGCGCCGATTCGATTCAGTCCTATGTCTACAGGAACATATGTATAGAGGTGAATTTCCCCTCTTTTGTCATGAATTTTTAAGGTAGTTGTTTCCTGTAATGTCAGTTTTTCCAGCTGCTTTTTATCACTACCGGCCATCATGGAATTATCAGGAAAGCTATCCGCCCATACCCAGCGAATATCAATTGTTCCGGAATTACTCGCATCACGTATCAATTCAAGCGCTTTTTGTTCACCACTTTCCCTCCAGACATGTGCAATCATACCAGAAATGCTGTTGCCGTTTTGCACGGCATTAGTAACCATGTCTGCTTCGAATTGCTTTACTTCTTCATGAAAACTCAAATATTCATCCGTTACAATAAGGATGATCATGCCGAAAAGAAGATAGCCGAAGATGTGATAGAAAAGTTTCATTATTTCTGCAATATCTTGAAGTTCTTTAACAAATAATCTTCTTCCAGCCAGAGCAGACCATTAACCCACCAAATCGATTATGCACAGCACATTTTTGCCAGCTTAATCGTGGGAGAATGATTCTGTATGTGGGGCAGCCCCGGGCCTGAAGGCGAAAAGGGAAACGGGTGGACATGACAAGATAAAAAGCTACCTTGAAAAAGTACATTCTCAGGCAAGTATTTAACACCGGATGCGACAGATCACAATATCAAGATATTATGATCTGTGCAGAACTGGGATAATCTTCAGGCAGAAAAAATAGATTAGGCCTAAGAATCAACACTTCCAAATTCTGAATACTGAACCACGAATGGCATACTTACAGTAACAAAACCGATCAGAAATGTAACATTTTTGATTATCCCTGATTTCAGAAATTACGTGAGGTGCAGAAACACCAGATTCAGACAACCTAATATAAAACCAAGCAAGGCACCAAAGAGGTTGATATACTTGAACTGCTCTTCCATAATCGAAAGCAGCAACCGCTCCAGGCGCAATAAATCAAGCGAATTCAGCTTATCGGCAACAATTTGTCTGATATCAAGTGAGTCGACCAGACCGGGAACCTCTTTCTCAAGCATCGAGGAGGCCATTTTCTGGATTGAGAGGTAAATTTCTTTACGAACATCACCTGGCAGCACATTTGATATTTTGCCGATCTTCTTATGAACTACTGTGTCGACCAGACTTTCAAGCAGTGCATCAAGCGTTTTTTTGGTATCAGCAGAGCGCAGCAGGCTCACACATTCTTTCTTGGCCCAGTTTTTCGCTGTAACCGAACCTGTTGGGCCGAAGAAATCAAAGAGCAGCGTTCTGATACGGACATTGCCATCATCAAGATGAGTTTCAACGTTATTCTTGATCATGGCCGAGAGAGCCACTGATACTTCTTTTTCCCTCAACAGAGCAGAAATCTGCGCAGAGGCAGTAGCGCAGAATGTATCAACCTTATCGGCATCTGCGGTATTTATGAGTTTGACCAGTGGCGTGGTGCAAAAGTGTGCAAATCTCTCTGATAAAATCGCCCCAACCTTCTCCTGGAGCTCTTCTGACCCAAGCCAGTTCTGAATATCCTCTTCTTTCTCATCGAGGTATTCTCTGATCTTGACCTCCACAGTCTCCATACTGATGAAATTCTGCACCATGGCAGACATGGGACCAAGAGAAGTAATGAAACTCTCAACTCCACCACAGGCGCCCTGAACTATATTTGTTCGTACCTGCTCGTCTTTGAGAATTTCGGCGAGCTTTTTCAGGATATTGGGAGTCTGTTGACGTATAGAGGTCTCAATCAGCTCAAGCAGCGTTTCAGGGAGAACTTCCGACAGACATTTCTCCTGCTGCAAAGTTTCATACACCTTCTGGCGTACAAACTCATTAACCCATTCCTCCATAACCGGGCTTGCCAGCATTCTCTGCAAAGATTCCTCAAGAAATCCGTAGACAAAGTCACGCTGACCACTGTTCAGCATGTCACCGACCTGACGGTCCAGAATATGCTCGAACTTATTTTCGATAGCCTGGCCAATCTGCTCTTCAAAGTCGTCTGAGTCTATAAACTCATGAACATTTTCCTTAAGCTGATGTTTTACTGTCCTGAGGCCCAGATCAAAGTAGATCGAGAATTTTTGCGGCACCAGCTCGGCAATGGACCCGAGATCCCGGTGGAGGATATCCCCTACCCTTTCAGAGATAACATTGAGCAAATGTTGTTGGAATTTATCTTCTTTGAGCGCGTTACCAATCTCTGTGCTGGTGAGCAGATGATCCCCGACAACCTCGCCCATGTTATCAGCAAGTTGGGCCCTTTTGGAGGGAATGACACCCGGAGTCATAGGCACGCGCAATCCGAAAACTCGCCACTCTTTGAGTGGCCTGAACAGCATGCGGATGGCGACACGATTGGTTAAATAGCCAATGAACGCACCAACCAGGGGCGGTGCAGCATATTTCAGGTAAGGTGCGAGTTCAACTGGTAGCAAGGACATATTCAACGATCTCCTCAGGGCTTGAAACAATTATATCGGCGTTGTTCTGTTGCAACTCTTTCTTTTCCCGAAAGCCCCAGAGAACACCTATGGTATACATACCAGCTGATTTACCCGTTCGCATATCCACAGAGGTGTCGCCAACGTAAATGCATTGAGCTGGATCAACCTGCATAATATTCGCTATCTCTATGGCACCGGCCGGGTCAGGCTTTTTCTCAACGCCTTCACGTTGACCAAAGACAACTTCAAAATCGTCCGAGTTGAAAAAACGATCGATATAAATCCTGGTAAACTGATGCGGCTTGTTCGAGAGAACACTGCACCGGATACCTTGACTCTTCAATTCATGAAGCATTTTGATAATACCGGGATATGGGCGGCTATTCGCATCCCAGCAGCTATCATAGATTTCATTGAACAAGGAACAGCAGGCTTGAATTTCACTCTCATCAACATCAGCTGGAGTAATTCGTTCCATCAGCACCTTTAAGCCATCGCCAACAAAATGTTTATATGACTCGACAGGGTGTTGGGGAAAACCCCGCTTCATCAATACGCTGTTGCCGGCATATGCAAGATCATGGAGGGTATCGAGCAAGGTACCGTCAAGATCAAAGATTGCAGCTTTACAATTCATAACATCATTCTCAAAAAGGGATTGGTGAATGGCTCGGCAAAGCGTTCGACCTAACCAATTTCATTATTATAATCATCTGAATTACTGATATATTCCGAGTCAGAAAGTACTTTCATTTTTACTTAAACTGTAGAACTATTACCGATGTCAACCATTGTACGCTTCCTTAAACCTTCAGCTTCAAGGGTGTCTTCATGTGGTTCATCAATTTTTTCAAAACGTCCATCGGAAGAAAGTATGTCATGGCAATTACCGGTTTGTTACTGGTGCTGTTTCTCTGCACCCACGTCTTCGGTAATGTCACAATCTACCTGAGTGCGTCGGCATTTCAACACTATGCTGATGCATTGCACAGCCTCCCTGTACTGGTATTTATTTTCTCTACATCGTTGTTTACGGTTCTTGCCGCGCATATCGGCTTCGGCCTCTACCTGTTTTTTCAAAACAGAGAGGTCAACAACTCCCGCTATGCTGTACAGGCTGAAATCGTGACAGAGAAGAAATCAATTGCGGCAAAGACCATGCCCTATTCCGGTCTTCTTTTGTTATTGTTTCTGCTGGTTCATGTCTCAGGTTTCACCCTTTCCGGAGGTGAGATGCCAATTTCAGAATTGGTTAAAGAGCGATTCAGCGGCTTTTTCTACAGCCTCTTCTACCTCATTTCATTTGCAGCGATGGCACTGCACCTGACGCACGGTTTCTGGTCTATGCTTCAGACTCTGGGAGCCAACCACCCTCGCTACAACGACGCAATTGACAAACTTACGTATATCGTTCCAGCGTTTTTCCTCATTATGTTTGGCGGAATACCACTCTATTTCATGACCGGTCTGGGATCGAATTTTTAATCCAGGATCTAAAAAAAACAGTGTGGTCTGATACCTAGACACGCAAACATACTCTAAACCTCTGCCCGAAGATGTTTACATCCGGGTTAAAAACACGTCAAGGTTTTATACTATGGAACTTAATTCTCATATCCCTTCAGGCCCCCTCTCAGAAAAATGGGATAATCATAAATTTGCCAATAAGCTTGTCAACCCTGCAAATCGTAGAAAATTCTCCGTGATTGTGGTCGGAACAGGACTCGCCGGCGCTGCCGCCTCCGCCACTCTCGCAGAACAAGGATATAAAGTAAAAACATTCTGTATTCAGGACAGCCCGCGCCGTGCACACTCCATTGCAGCCCAGGGCGGCATCAACGCTGCAAAAAACTATCAGAACGACGGCGATTCGGTTTACAGACTCTTTTACGACACGATTAAAGGCGGTGACTTTCGGGCCCGTGAAGCTAATGTGTATCGTCTCGCCCAGGTGAGCAACAATATTATCGACCAGTGTGTTGCACAGGGAGTGCCGTTTGCCAGGGAATATGGCGGCACTCTGGCTAACAGGTCTTTTGGTGGCGCCCAGGTAAGTCGTACTTTCTACGCCCGGGGCCAGACAGGTCAGCAGCTGCTGCTTGGAGCATACAGCGCCCTTTCACGCCAGATACATGCCGGTAAAGTAGAGATGTACCCCCGACGGGAGATGATGGATCTGGTCGTGGTAGATGGCAAAGCCCGTGGCATAACGGTTCGCAATCATATTACCGGTGAAATTGAAAGTCACAGTGCAGATGCCGTGCTGCTCTGCACCGGCGGCTATGGTAATGTCTATTTCCTCTCCACCAACGCCATGTCATGTAACGTTACCGCAGCCTGGCGTGCCCACAAGCATGGCGCGGGTTTTGCCAATCCATGCTTTGTGCAGATTCATCCGACATGTATTCCGGTTCATGGAGATTATCAGTCAAAACTCACTCTCATGAGTGAAAGTCTGAGAAATGATGGCCGGGTCTGGGTGCCGAAAAAACAAGGTGACACTAGACCACCTGCCCAGATACCTGAGTCGGAGCGTGACTATTACCTCGAAGGTAAATATCCGAGTTTCGGAAACCTGGTACCACGTGATGTTGCCTCCCGTAACGCCAAGGAACAATGCGACCTCAACAAAGGTGTCGGTTCGACCGGCCTTGCTGTCTATCTTGACTTCGCAGATGCAATCAAGCGAGATGGCGAACAGACCATTCTCAAGAAGTATGGCAACCTTTTCCAGATGTACGAAAAAATTGTCGACACCAATCCTGTAAACGAGCCAATGATGATCTACCCAGCTGTGCACTATACAATGGGCGGGCTCTGGGTTGACTATAACCTGATGACCACAATTCCAGGTCTATTTGCCCTTGGTGAGTGCAATTTCTCAGACCATGGTGCCAACCGATTGGGTGCAAGCGCCTTGATGCAGGGACTGGCGGATGGCTATTTTGTTGTTTCGCCTGCAGTCGCCAATTATTTTGGTTCCACCCCGATTGATAAAGTAACAGCGGACAATTCAGAATTTTTGGCATCCCGTGAACGGGTTAACAACCGGATCAGCAAAATTCTCAAAAACTCAGATAAAGGACCCAAAGGTACCGTCACAGTAGATGAGGTCCATAAAGAGCTCGGCAAACTTATGTGGGATAATTGCGGTATGGCCCGCAACAAGGAGGGGTTGAAAAATGCTCTTGAGGCTCTGCCAGCCATTAAGGATAAATTCTGGGACAAAGTATATGTACCCGGTTCCGGCAAAGACCTGAACCAGTCCCTGGAAAGAGCCGGAAGAGTAGCAGATTTCCTGGAATTTGCCGATGTGATGATTCACGATGCGCTGGAAAGAGAAGAATCATGCGGCTGCCATCTCAGAGAAGAGAGCCAGACTGAAGAAAATGAGGCCAAACGTGACGACAACAACTACTCACACGTTAGTGTCTGGGAACATAAGGGTGAAGATGAAGCTCCGGTAATGCACAAGGAGCAACTCGCGTTTGAAAACGTTACCCCAAGCCAGAGAAGTTACAAATAATGGCGAACCATGGTTCTCAGAAAGTGTCGATACCAACTTTCCTAATCGCATTCGATTTTAAAACAGGTGGCTAATATGAGCAGCATTGACCTCACACTACAGATCTGGCGCCAGAGAAATAATGACGCGCTTGGCAACTTCGAATTTTACAATTTAGACGATATCAGTACCGATATGTCCTTTCTTGAAATGCTTGACGTGCTGAACGAAAAGCTGACCAAGGAGGGAAAAGACCCTGTTGCTTTTGACCATGATTGTCGGGAAGGGATTTGCGGGCAGTGCGGTTCTGTCGTCAACGGTATAGCACATGGCCCTGAAAAGGAAGTTACCCTTTGCCAGCTGCACATGCGCAACTTCAAATCCGGCGATACTATCGTTATCGAACCGTTTCGCTCGCGTGCTTTTCCTGTCCGAAAAGACCTGGTCGTAGATCGTTCCGCTCTGGATCGGATAGTCCAGTCTGGTGGATACGTATCGGTGAATACCGGCGGAGTTCCTGATGGCAACGCCACCCCTATTCCTTCAGAAACAGCAGAGCTTGCAATGGATGCCGCTGCCTGCATTGGCTGTGGCGCATGTGTTGCCAGTTGCCCCAATGGGGCGGCGATGCTTTTTACCAGCGCCAAGATCAGCCAGCTCTGCTTATTGCCGCAAGGCCAGGCCGAGCGGAAACAAAGGGCATTATCCATGGTGGAAACAATGGATAAAGAAGGGTTTGGCAATTGCTCAAACTACAAGGCATGTGAAATAGTGTGCCCTAAATCCATATCCATCCGAAACATAGCCAGAATGAATCGGGAATTTGTGACCGCTACCCTTACTGAGGGATAGCAAAGAGTTCGCTATTTGAGTATACTTTGCTGCCGTACATCCTTTGCAGGCTTTCGTTTACGGGTGTACGGCACTTTTTTTTCAACATACTCAACCCCATATATGACATTATGCAGTATTCAGTTGTAATTGCCGGCGGCGGCCCCGCAGGTCTTTCCTGTGCCAAAGTTTTGGCTGAGAATGGTACCGACGTACTGGTGCTTGAGAGAAAATCCAGGTTCGGACCGAAGGTATGTGCTGGAGGTATTACCTGGAGCGGTCTGATAAACACTATCCCAGGCCAGATAGAAGAAAAGAGATTCCCAACCCAACACGTCTTTACCAGACTACAGCACGCTAAAGTCGTCGAAAAGGAACCAATTATTGCAACTGTAAGCCGGGAAAAACTCGGCCAGCATATGGCTCAGCTTGCAACAAAGTCCAGCGCAGTACTCAAAGCCAGTTGCCAGATTATCAAGATCAAAAAACACTCGTTAATTTACCTCGATCGCCTTACCGGTGAAGAGCATAAAGTAGATTTCGGGTTTCTGGTTGGCGCAGACGGCTCAAGCTCTGCAGTTCGTAGATATCTCAAAATTCCGACAGAATCAATGGGAGTGGGAATTAACTACCAGGTACCACGACATGCAAATGAAATGGAATGGCATCTGGATAATCGCTTTTTTGGAAATGGGTATGGTTGGATTTTTCCTCATACCGACAGCGTTTCGATCGGTGCCTACGCTGATCGAAAAACCATGCCAGCCCAGAAATTGAAATCCGGTCTTATAGACTGGGCCAGAACCCGGGGCTACAGGCTTGATAGACACTGGGCCAGAGCGGAGTATATTAATTTCGATTATCGTGGTTGGGATTTTGGCAATATGTTTCTGGCTGGAGATGCAGCTGGTTTTGCCTCAGGGCTGACCGGCGAAGGGATTTACCCGGCGATTGTATCAGGAGAATATATCGGTAGACAGCTTGCCTCTATAGAAGGTAATGACAAGAATTTCCATAAACTGGTTCGAGTGCAGAAGATTCATGCCAGAGCATTGAAACTGACAGGTAGAAACAGCCTTTTGACCGGGCTGCTTGCAGAGTCGGTTGCTTTAGCCCTCCGCACTGGGCTGTTTGACTTCAAAAATCTCGAAATGGGAAACAGGTAGTCAGCAGGAAAGTATCGAAACGTTACCTTTCACCTTAATCTTAGAACGAAACAACGGGAGCTATGCCAAAGTTTTCAAAAGGAAAAATGATTATTCTCAATATCTGCTTCGTGGTGATCGGTGTTTTTATTGTCACCTTTTTATTGCGTGCTCCCAAAGCAACGACTTCGACTTTGCCGCACGATGAGTTGCATGAGGAGTTTTTTGCTATTGAAAGCAAGAAAGAGGCAGAAAAAAACTGTGTATCCTGTCACGTGGAGGGTGGCTCCTCTCCTCTATCAGAAAACCACCCGCCCAAATACCGGTGTCTTTTCTGTCATAAAAGAGACTAGAACGACTACTTCAACTCCCTGTTTTCAATGATATCCTCACGGGGAGTACCACATTGCCAACAGGCAGTGAACTGCTGCTCCAATTGTTCCCCGCAACTGGAACAAACCCAATACTCCCCTATCGTCCCCTCTTCCTTCATCTTGCTGTCATACTCTGTCACAACATTAATGGCCTGCTGGTGATCACTGTCTTGTAGTATCCAGACAGTGGGAAAGGTGTCACCAACCATGGGTAACTCTCCCCGCACGCTGAACAATGCCTCGCCACGAACTTCTGCGATAATATTGTGGGATTCAAGTATTCCACGAACAATATGCGCTTCAGCCGGGTTCGCTGCCGTATACACTTTTTTCATAGCGTTCTGTTATTGTTGAAACTCTCGCACATCTGTATATGCGCCGCTCTTCACCACATCAGGAAGCCGGTCGATGCAATTTGCTACTATCTGAGCTGCTTCGGCAGGTTGTGGCATATATTTTGTGTTTCTGGCTTCTTGTAGCTTCTTCAATACAAGATAATCATTGCTTGCATCCAACCCACAGAGATGTTCCTGCATTGCGGAATCAATTATTCCAGGTGCCAGGGCGCAAAAGTGTGTTTCTGACCGTTCCGCCGCATAGAGCTTCACCATCATGTTCAGCGCAGCTTTGGATATTCCATACCCGTTCCAGCCTCTTGCCCCGCTTACAGAAGCACCGGAAGAGATTGCCACCACCTGTTGTACCGCCACACCATTTTGGAATAGATAATCGAGAATGACCTTGTTGACCCAGAGGTTCACATCCATCACCTCTTTCATCACCTCAAGCCTGGTTGTGGTCATATCTCCAAAATCACCGAGGATACCAGCGTTCAGGACAACGAGATTTATGTTTTTAGTCTCAATGCGTTTCTTTAGAGATTCTTCGGTTGCCGCAAAATCTCTCAGATCAACAGAGCTGAATAAAAATCTTTCATCTTTCATCAACTCGGCCGGCTCTCTTCTACTGAGACCATATACGGTACAGCCCCGCTCCAGATACAATCCAGCCAGCGCTTTGCCAAGGCCGCCACTCACTCCTGTAATCAGTACTTCAGCTCCCATAATCTCTCCTTTTTATAAAAGTTTCAGCTATTGGCTAAAGGATATTACAGTCATCGAAACAACGTTCTGCTTCTGCACTTTTTTACTGATTTTGATTCATTCAGATGGTGCCTGCAGACACCCGCTCTATTATTTTCAGCATTTTCTCATAATGGGTGCCCTTCCAGTACACTTTACCGCACCCTGTGCATCTGGAGAATTCGTCGTAATATTTCCTGGTGAGCGGTTCCAGCAGCTCAAACACTTCTTCTTTACTGACTCTTTGCAGCGGAGAATTGCATTCAAGACATCGACTGAATAATGCAAGAGAATCTGTTTTGAGACAACCAAAACGTTCCAGAACCTCTCGTAACTGCTTTTCAGGATCTTCAGAACGTAATAACTGTCCATAGGCCAGGGATTTAAGCTTTAACAACTCTTTGTTTCTGGTAAGAATAATGCGTTTTTGCTGCCTGGCACTTTCAGCCACTGCACGAATCCTTGTGGAGTGTGCCTGTGAGGTATCAACCCCGAGCATTCGCAGGATTCTTGCCAGTTTCAAAACGTTTACGTCTGCGAGAAAACGTAAGCTTAAAGGACTCTTCGGGCGTAAAGGGGAATTGACTGCGATGGTGAGGTCTTTCGAAAATGGAAGTATTTCAATAAATTGTGATGCGTCCGGAATGTGTTCGAATTCCGATTCCACACCATTTACCAATATCGCTCCCACCTCGGTATGGGGAATACCAAGGGCTTCGATGATATCTTTCATTGAAGCCCTTCGCTTAAGAGGATAGCGCACTACTCCATCATCGTTGCATGGATATTGCCTCGGCAGCAATGTCTGGTTGTTGCCGATTATCTTGATGAGAAGTATCGATTCAATCATGTGCTGTTCTGCGTACCGTTTGTGCGACTATTGTCTTCAAATTTGTCTTCAAATTTGTCTTCAAATTTAGAGGCTTTTCTTTACTATCTCATAAACATCACGCGAAAGCCCTTCTAAACTCACAATTTTTTCAAGCTGATCTCGCATCATTGCCTGACGTTCACTGTCATATTTTCGCCAGGTAGTGAATGGCGAAACCATCCGCGCTGCGATCTGAGGGTTGATTTCATTGAGCTGAATAATTCTGTCTGCCAGAAATGCATACCCTTCGCCTGAATTATCGTGGAACCGGACGTGGTTCATCGCGCAGAAACTTCCGATCAGCGAACGTACCTTATTCGGGTTCTTGATTGAAAATACCGGATGAGCAAGGAGCTTTTTCACCTCTCCAAGGGTTTCCTTACGCTTTGAAGTCGCCTGAAGTATAAGCCATTTATCAGTTACCAATGGATCCTGACGCCATTTCTCCAGGAAATCTTCCAGCATTTCTTCCCGAACATCAAGTTCGCTATTGGAGATAAAGTTCAAAGCGGTTACCACATCCGTCATGTTACTCCCATTCTCATATTGAGCAAGACAGATATCCACCACCTCCTGCGGTAAAGGATCAAGGCTCATCAGGTAACTGAGAGCGGTATTTTTCAGGCTCCGTTGTCCCATTGCCTCCGGAGTTATCTGATACTCACCAGCAACATTATTTTCCTTATACAACGTGAGAAATACATCAGAGAGGCTGCTTGCCAGTTGTCTGGCAACAGCCTCTTTGGCTTCGTGCAAAGCATCTGGATCGATAACGTCCATCTGGGTGGCCAGATATGTTTCAGGCGGCAATTGCAGTGCCTGGGCCAGCAGCATTTTATCTGTTTCCCTGCCGCTGGCGATGTTGGTTGCTACGGCTTGAACATATGCGTCGTCAAGTGTAAATCCCTCTCCCTTCTGATGTGCGGATATACCGTCAAAAATAACATATTCAGCAAGCTTTGAGGCTGCTTGCCACCGATTGAATAAATTTGAATCATGGGCCATTAAAAACGACAGGTCCTGCCTGGACTGGAAATCTTCAACCTTCACCGGGGCAGAGAAATCACGCAGGAATGACAGAACCGGTTCATTTTCAACTCCGTAGAAACTGAACTGTTCTTTTTCCTCCTTGAGTTCCAGAACTATTGAATCTTCTCCTGTTATTGAAATGTCATTGCCATCCTGGTCGAGTAAGCCGATTTTGATAGGGATATGGAATGGTTTCTTTATTTTTTGGCCCGGGGTCGGCGCGCATTTTTGTTCAATAACAACAACGAATTCCTGATTATCGGCGTTAAATTCAGTTGTTACTGCAAGTTGAGGGGTACCTGCCTGGCGGTACCAGCGTTTGAACTGGCTGAGGTCATAACCGTTTGCATCTTCCATGGCAGAAACAAAATCGTCACAGGTTGCCGCCTGACCGTCATGACGCTCAAAATAAAGATCCATCCCCTTGCGATACGACTCGGCACCAAGCAGGGTATGCATCATACGGATCACCTCAGCTCCCTTGAGATACACGGTAGTTGTGTAGAAATTGTTAATCTCCACATAGGAATCCGGGCGAACCGGATGGGCCATGGGACCACTGTCTTCACGGAATTGGGCGGTGCGCAGCACTCGAACGTCATCAATTCGCTGAACCGGCCTGGAATTCATGTCCGCTGAAAACTCCTGATCACGAAAAACGGTCAACCCCTCCTTCAGGCTCAGCTGGAACCAATCCCTGCAGGTCACCCGGTTTCCGGTCCAGTTATGAAAATATTCATGGGCAATAACACCCTCGATACCGAGATAGTCATTATCTGTAGCAGTTTCAGGAAGCGCCAGCACATATTTTGAATTAAAGACATTGAGGCCTTTATTCTCCATGGCGCCCATATTGAAATCGTCCACGGCCACTATCATGAACTGATCAAGGTCATACTCAAGCCCATACACTTCCTCGTCCCACTTCATCGATTTTTTCAGGGAGCGCATGGCGTGCTCGCATTTGGCAATGTTCCGTTGCTCCACATAAATCTGCAGCGCTATGTCACGTCCTGATCTGGTGGTGAAGTTGTCTTCGATATATTTCAAGTCACCAGCCACCAGGGCGAACAGATAGCACGGTTTTGGAAAAGGGTCTTCCCAAACCACATAATGCGTGTCTTCATCGAGGTCGCCTTCCTCTATTTTGTTGCCATTGGAGAGCATCACCGGGCAGGAGGTTTTGTCCCCTTCAATCCTGGTGGTGAATTTGGCGAGGACATCAGGCCTGTCCAGATAATAGGTGATCTTTCTGAACCCTTCTGCCTCACATTGTGTGCAGAAATTGCCACTGGAACGATAGAGTCCTTCCAGTGAGGTGTTGGCATCCGGGTTTGTTCTGGTAGTGATTTCAAGAACAAAGGCATCATCACTCACATCAATCGACAGCCCTTTCTCACTCACTTCGTAACGCTGGTCGGTTAGCGGCAAATCGTTATAAAAAATAGTCAGCAATTCAAGCTGCTCGCCATCAAGCTTGAGTGTTTTGCCGCTGTCACGGGAGGCCGGGTTTTTGCGTATCTCTGTTCTGGCGGTTACATCAGTATGGTTTGCACCGAGCTTGAAGGTAAGCTGGATGGTATCGACAAGGAAAGGCGACGGTTGATATTCTTTTCTATATATAGTGCGATGTTCCTCTGTTTTCATACAGGGCATCTCCTTGGTTAAATTTTATGGTTA
Organism: Desulfosediminicola sp.; assembly: GCF_048381775.1. Taxonomy (NCBI): domain Bacteria; kingdom Pseudomonadati; phylum Thermodesulfobacteriota; class Desulfobulbia; order Desulfobulbales; family Desulfocapsaceae; genus Desulfosediminicola; species Desulfosediminicola sp. The sequence goes on from NZ_JBLXGE010000003.1 coordinate 113,782, forward strand.
CAGCCAGGATTGTAACGTTTGTTTATTGACAGAGTTTGTAAGGCCATTATAATCGTTAGTATTCAATCTACTATGCAAGATTTTCACTGTTTTTACCAACAATGGGAACTGTCTGTTCTGAAGCAGTTACCCCCATCTCTTTCCATCCCGCTGCAGAAATTACGCCAATAGCTATATTTAGGCGACAGCAGCACATATCAAGAGAACATTTTTATCGGGGACAGCAGTGATCAGCATTAACGCAAAGTATCAACCAGAGAACTTCAAACAGAGACCACTACAGGAAGCATTTCAATGATTACAATCAATGAGCATTACTTAAAACTTCAGGCATCCTACCTCTTTTCCGATATTGCCAAGCGCGTCGAAACTTTTCAAGAGAACAATCCGGACAAGGAAGTTATTAAACTTGGCATTGGTGATGTAACCAGGGCTCTCCCCAAGGCGAGTACCGATGCATTTCATGCGGCGGTTGACGAGATGGCGACCGAGAAAGGCTTTCGTGGTTATGGCCCTGAGCAGGGGTATGCATTCCTGCGTGAAGCCATTGCCGAAAATGATTTTGCTTCCCGCGGAGCCGAAATTTCCCCCGATGAAATTTTTATAAGCGACGGTGCCAAGTGCGATACTGGTAATATTCAGGAGTTATTCTCTCAGGATATCACAATTGCAATTCCCGACCCTGTATATCCGGTTTATCTCGATACCAACGTAATGGCCGGTCGCACTGAAGAGTTCGCCGATGGCCGTTTTAAAGGTATTGTCTACCTCGATTCAACGAAGGAAAATCAATTCGTTCCAGCCTTGCCAAAAGAGCCGGTAGACCTGATCTATCTCTGTTTCCCTAATAATCCAACAGGTTCCACCATCACCAAAGAAGAACTGAAGACCTGGGTAGACTATGCACGTGACAACAAGGCACTGATTCTCTTTGACGCTGCATATGAAGCATTCGTGCAGGATGACGATCTTCCGAAATCAATCTACGAAATAGAAGGCGCCAGAGAGGTCGCGATCGAATTCCGCAGTTTCTCCAAAAGTGCCGGCTTTACCGGCACCCGTTGCGCCTTCACTGTAGTGCCTAAAGAATGTGTTGCCTATGATAAAGCAGGCAACAGCCACTCAGTCCACACACTTTGGAACCGTAGGCACTGTACCAAATTCAACGGGGTGTCCTATCCTGTGCAGAGAGCTGCAGAAGCTGTTTACAGTGAAGCAGGAAAGGCAGAGTGCAAAGAACTCGTCGAGTACTACATGAAGAATGCCGCGTTAATCTGTGAAACCATGGACAGCCTCGGATACAAGTATGACGGCGGAAAAAACTCACCATATATCTGGATTGAAGGCAACATGGACTCCTGGGAGTTCTTCGATATGCTGCTCAATAAAGCCGGTGTGGTGTGTACTCCGGGTGCAGGCTTCGGTAAATGCGGAAACGGCTACATTCGTATCTCCGCCTTCAACAGTTATGAGAATGTCGTGAAGGCCATGGAGAGAATCAAGGAAGCTTTGGCTTAGTAAAGGGGCCAAAATGCACTTTGCCTGAACCGGTCAGTAATTCGGGTTTAGGAACCGATACATCAAAAAGGCGAGTTGAATACTATTCAACTCGCCTTTTTTGTTCATTATCTTCGCTTTCTACCTATTATTCCAACTCGGCTGGTTTGAAATGAATGTTCTCCTGCAGGCCATTCATGGTGGCAATATCCTTTGCGCCATGTTTTTTCAAACAATCCGTTACGCCTTCGACCAGTCTCTCAGGAGCTGAGGCACCGGCTGTAATGCCAACGGTTTTCACCGAGGTAAGCCATGCCGGGTCTATATCTGTCCAGTCATCTATCAGAAACGCATCTGTTCCTGCTTTCAGGGCAACTTCCCGTAACCTGTTCGAATTTGAACTGTTTTTGGAGCCAACTACAAAAATCAAATCCGTTTCCATGGCCAGCTTCTTTACAGCGTTCTGTCGATTTTCAGTGGCAAAGCAGACGTTAGACTTCGGCCCGCGAAGCATGGGAAACCGCTCTCGCAGTATTTTTTGGATACCGGTAATATCATCCTTACTCAAGGTGGTCTGGGTTACAAATGCCACTCTTTTACTGTTTTCGATTTCAAGTTCCCTGGCCTCGTCCTCAGTGGAAATTACATGAACCTTTCCGGTGACTCGACCTGCTGTCCCCTCTACTTCCGGATGTTTATGGTGGCCGATAATTATCACATTATAACCCTCAGTGAAGTACCTTTCGACCATATGGTGGACTGAGCCAACAAGTGGACAGGTTGCATCAATGGTACGCAGCGAGAGCTCTTTTGCCCTTTCTTCGACTGCCACAGCAACACCATGAGCACTGAAGATACAGATTTCACCCGACGGAATTTCATCCAACTCCTCTACAAAAATGGCACCGAGTTTTTCAAGTTCATGAAGCACATGCTTGTTATGGACGATCTCATGTAATACATAAACGGGTTTGCCATGGTCCTTTATAGCCTGTCGTACTGTTTCGATGGCGCGTTCAACTCCGGCGCAAAAGCCCCGTGGAGAAGCGAGAATGATGTTAAAACTGTTCATCAGTTAATCCGAATATAATTGTGTAAAGAAAAAGGGGATTCTGGTAGCTCAACTGAGCTGGTTCAAGATTCAAGTTTTCTGTATATGCAGTGAAAATCACTATACTTCAGGTTACTGGTTCGGCACAATAAGAACAGGTACTTTTGCCAGACGGTTTACCCATCTGGTGGTTGAGCCCATGACCAGACTGCCCCGTACCTTATGGGTTGATTTTCCAATTACTATCATATCCACATTGTTTTCTTCAGCAACTCGCAGAATTTCCTCACTGGGCTTGCCTGCGACCACTATTATTTCTTCAATAGGTTCACTCTTCAAGCTTTTACCGCCAACTTCTTCCTGCAAAAAATTATCAATGCGCTTTTTCATGTAGTTGAGCACCTTTTTCATACCATCTTTACGGACCTTTTCAACCTGTTCATGAGACAGGTAGGTTTGAATCACTGCGTTTGCTGTTTCTGTCATCGGCTCAACCACGTGCAGAACAGTTAATGATGCATTGTTATTTTTGGCTTGGCCGAGAGCATGCAGGAACACAGGTCTGGTATGCTTGCCGAGATCTGTGACATAGAGGATTTTACGTATAGCGGGAATGTTCATGACAGCCTCCGGTGATTTGTTGACAGAAGACAATTTTAACAGCCTGTTTAAAGTATAATGATCTTTAAGCCGATGGCCAAAATCAGAACATTCGAGCAAAAACATTTAATGAATGAGCAACAAAAAAAAAGCCCTCAGTTCCAGGTTGGAACAGAAGGCTTTTTTTTTGGCAAGCTAAGAAATCTAACGAGTCATTCGGCTCAATCAATATCCCTGAATTTTATCCAGCAGCTCAGGCAGGAACAGAGATATCTGGGGAACATAGGTGATAAGAATGAGGAATGTAAGCAACACTAATAGCCAAGGCAGAGCTGATTTTATAGCCCAGCCCATACTATGCCCCGTTATACCTGATATGACGAAGAGATTGAGGCCAACGGGCGGTGTGAGCATTCCGATTTCCATATTTACAACCATGATGATACCGAGATGAATCGGGTCGATACCAAGCTGGACTGCAATTGGAAAAAGGATAGGTGCCATGATAAGCAGAATTGCGGAAGGCTCCATGAAATTGCCGGCTATCAGCAGCAGGATATTTACGACAATGAGGAACATCCACCAGGAAAGACCAAGATTGACTATAATCTCAGCAATATGGTGAGGAATTCGTTCAGTGGTGAGTACGTGGGCGAAAAGCATTGCATTGGCAATGATAAAGAGCAACATGATGCTCACCTTGGCAGCATCGAGAACAACCTTGTTCACCTCTTTATCATAAATACATTTCGGGAAAGAAATAATAATGCCGGAAATATTTCTAAACAGCATCGCACCGACTGATTCACCATCTTTACGCCAGGGCTCGCCTTTCATGGGCCCCATATCTCGATAGCCGAAAACTGCGACCAAAAATGCATAAATCGCGGATACTGCAGCAGCCTCGGTGGGACTGGCAATACCACCGTAAATTGAACCAAGCACGATAATGATCAGCATCAGGCCGCCAAGGGCACTGATACCTGAGCTAAACATCTCTTTAAATCCACCCCATGGCTGACATGGAATATTTTTGTACCTGGCAACGAAATAGATAACAATCATCAACATCAAACCCATCATAATGCCCGGGATGAAGCCCGCCATAAACATTCTGGCCGCGGATTCTTCCGTTGCAGCGGCGTAAACCAGCATTACGATTGAAGGTGGGATGAGAATGCCAAGGGTTCCTGCGTTTGCGATAACACCGGCTGCGATTTTTTCAGGGTAGCCGGCCTTTACCATACCGGCGATGACGATCGAGCCAATTGCGGCAACGGTTGCCGGGGAAGAGCCGGACACGGCGGCGAAAATCATACATGCCAGGACAGATGCCATGGCGATACCGCCACGAATGTGGCCAACCACACTCAATGCAAAGCGAATGATGCGCTTGGCGACACCACCAGTAGACAAGAAAGCCGATGACAAAATGAAGAACGGAATTGCCAGCAAAGTGTAATGTTCGGACAGGGCCTCGAAGAGTTTCAGGGCAATGGAAGCGAGGGAGTCACTGGAGAACATCAGGATAGTTGCAATACTCGAGAGACCGAGAGCCATAGCGATCGGCAAGCCAAGCATCATACAGCCAAAGAGCAGGATAAACAGGCAGGCAGTTGTCATTTGTTCTCCCCCTCTTTCTTCAATTCTTCTGCAATTTCCATACTTTCCTTTGCTTCATCGGCGTGTTTAAAACCGTCAGACTGATCGGTGATAATGGACCAGAGAATCTGCAACAGACGAATAGTGATAAAAGTGAAGCCTACAAGCAACATGCTGTGGGCAATCCAGGTAGGAATCGGTACATCTTCGAGATCGATACCGATCATTTTCATTTTTGCCAGGTATATCCAGCTGCCGTAGAGTATCAGGCCACAGTAAACGATACCGATTATGGCTGCGATGCCACTCAGTATCCTGCGCCCTTTTCTGGGAAACAGCTTGACGAAAGCATCCATTCCTATATGGGAGCCGACCTTGAGCCCATAGGATGTTCCAAAGAGAACGAACCACGCCGACATATGCAGCGTAAGCTCCTGCGACCACATAAAACCAGTGTTAAAACCAAATCGCATGACTACGTCGACAAACACGAGTAGTGTCGTTAGCACCAGCAGTAACGATATCACCGCCTCTTCGGTGCGATTCAGGATGCGCCAAAACATATTTTTCCCCTTCTCAATACGAACAGCCGGGGCAGGTATCCACCTGCCCCGGCAGGAAATACTCCACTTCTCCCAGGTACCTCTACAACTAGCAGTTACTCTTACTGATTAGAAGCGTATGCGGCGTCGATAAGGTCTTTGCCGATCTCATCTTCAAACTGTTTCCACACTGGCTTCATGACCTCTACCCACTGAGCGCGCTCTGCGTCGTTAAGGGTTATGATTTCAGTACGTTTGGAGTCGATAATTTTCTGCTTGTCTTCGTCGTCTTTCTTCGCTGCTACTTCGTTACCGAAAGCAATAGCCTCGTCGAGAGCGGTCTTTACTTCAGCGCGAATATCTTCAGGCAGTCCGTACCAGAATTCCTTGGAGGTCACGACCATGTAGTCAAGCAGACCATGGTTTGATTCGGTGATGTAGGGCTGAACTTCAAAGAATTTTTTGGAATAGATATTAGACCAGGTGTTCTCCTGACCATCGATGGCTCTGGTCTGAAGAAGGGTGAAAACCTCTGAAAAAGGCTTTTTGAGCGGGTTGGCACCTACAGCATGGAACTGCGCTTCCAGTACCTCAGAAGACATGATGCGGAATTTCAGGCCATCGGCGTCGGCTGGAACTTTCAGTATCTTGCTGGCAGAAAGCTGCTTCATGCCATTATGCAGATAACCAAGTCCAACCAGTCCCTTTTTCTCAAGAGATGTGAGAAGCTCCTGGCCTTCCTGAGACTGTTGGAACTTATCTACAGCGGTCATATCTTTGAACAGGAATGGCAGATCGTACAGCTGAAGTTTCTTGGTGTATCGACTGAATTTGGAGAGACTCGGAGCGCCCATCTGGACATCACCAAGCAGCATTGCTTCCAGAACCTTATTATCACCAAAAAGCTGCGAGTTAGGGAAAACCTCTACAACAACTTTGCCCTCAAGGCGTTCAGCAACTAAATCTTTGAACTTATTTGCGGCCTGTCCTTTCGGGGTGTTTTCTGCGACAACATGGGAGAATTTGATGGTGATTGGAGCAGCAAAAGCTGACCCAGCGACGATCATGGCGGATACTGCAGCGGTTGCAACCAGGGTGGTGATTGTGCGAAACATACTTTTCCTCCAGATTGATTTTAAGGACTTCAGCACTGCGCCGGTAATAACGTTTGAGATATCACTACCAGACAGACCAACCAGGCAAACACTTGCCTATGTTAACCTTAACGGTAGCAACATGGAGGCCAACTGAAGGAAAAAAATGAATATTCGGGTTAATGGCCCTACCTAAAGGGCTCCCGAAGGAATGTATCAATAATTGTGATGAAAAACATTTGGAGGATTGGTGGATTCCCGCCATTTTCAGAAGTACACTTTGGGGATTTCCGCCAATTTGAGGAGAGATTGGTCTACAAACGATACCGAAAGGCACATTAGCACGCTACGGCAGGGACTTATAGTCACTCTTGTCCAGCCCGTACTTTCGCATTTTATCCGAAAGAGTTTTTCTGGGTACTGCCAGTGCGTCCATTACATCTTTGATCGAACCATTGGAAACAACCAGCGCCTGCTCGATAAGGCTTCGTTCAAAACAGTCAACATGCTGGGACAACGTACGCTGCTGTTCCTTCTCAGCCCCTGATAATAAGGCATCTATCGACCAACCGGATTGTCCTCCCAGCAATACGTAACGCTCTGCTACATTGCGTAGCTCGCGAACATTACCAGGCCAACCGTATGCCATAAGCGAGTTGAGTTGTGCTGCACTGGGCTGTGGAACCTCCTGCTGGTATCGATGGCAGGCCACCAGCAAAAAGTGATGAAATAACAATGGTATATCTTCTCTTCTATCCCTGAGAGGTGGGATTTCCAGGGTAACTACATTGAGCCGGTAGTATAGATCTTCCCTGAATTCACCTATTTCGGCATGGTTTTTCAGGTCTACCTTGGTTGCTGCAATCACTCTGAAATCAAGCGGTATCAATTCATTGGAACCAAGACGCTCGAGGCTGCGCTCCTGCAGAACCCGCAGCAGGTGAATCTGAACACGCAAAGGCATCGATTCGATCTCATCCAGCAGTAAAGTACCACCATTTGCATACTCGATTTTGCCAATCCGCTGGGATTTGGCATCAGTGAACGCTCCCGCCTCATGACCGAATAATTCACTTTCAATCATTGTCTCAGGCAAAGCTCCGCAATTTACAGCCACAAAATTTTTTCTACGGCGATTACTATGTTCATGCAGGGATCTTGCGACCAATTCTTTGCCTGTTCCTGTTTCACCAAGAACCAATACGTCAGCACCGGTATCGGCCACCTTGGAAATTGTTGTCCTGAGTTTTTCCATCGCCGGGGTATTGCCAATAATTCTGGGCCCAGGTGTTGAGTGAGCTTCGAGCTCGCGTCTGAGATTTCTGTTTTCCAGAGTCAGACCTCTTTTTTCAAGTGCACGTTGTACTGTTTTGACTAACCTTTCAGCTGAATATGGCTTCTCAATAAAATCATATGCTCCATCGCGCATAGCCTGCACAGCGGTTGAAACGTCGCCATGACCGGTTATCAGAATAATAGGCAGATCCTTATCGATCTTTTGTGCTTCCAGCAGAAACTGAAGTCCATCCATTTTGGGCAACCGGATATCGCACACGACCACCCCCTGCAACTCACTGCTTATGAGCGGCAAAGCCTCTTCTGCAGACTCCAGGCATATCACCTCTAAATCGGCAAGTTCAAGGGTTTGACGGTTGGCTTGTCTGATATGCTTTTCGTCATCTATAAAGAGTACTTTATTAATTTCCATCACTGCGCCTTCTCAAGCTCTATCTCAAAACAGGCACCAGGTTCTGACATTTTCACATACCGAATAGCGCCATTCATATCACGCAAAATTCTATCGGTTATGGCAAGTCCCAATCCCAGACCCTGTCCTGATTTTTTAGTTGTGAAAAATGGATCGAAAATGAACGGCAGGTTGTCTGCATGAATCCCCGCTCCACTATCTGTTACAGTAATAATTACACGTTCTTCTTTACAGTAGGAATCTACCAGTATTTTTCGTCTTTCAAGGCCTTCAACTGCATGTACCGCATTGCCAAGCAGATTCACCAATACCTGCTGCAGCAATAAATTATTTGCCTGCACTTCAAGGTGGTCCGGGATGATTGAAATATCTATTGTGACATCATGCTTACGAATAGAAGGTCGTAATATTTCCAAGGCGCCATCAATTACCCCGTGTAATGGCACCACATACATGTTGCCACTGGTCTTTCTTGAGAAGGCTTTAAGCTGAATGCCTATCTGCGCCATCCTTTCAGTCAATTCACCAATCTGTTCCAGATTCCAGAGGGCTTCTTCAAGTCTACCTTTTTCGAGGAACTGCCTGCCATTGTCTGCATAACTTCGTATAGCTGCCAGAGGCTGGTTCAGTTCATGATTGATACCTGCCGACATTTGGCCAAGCACTGCCATTTTTGCTGCATGGATCAATTCATTTCTGGCAGTTCTGAGTTTAGCCTCTGTCTGCTGTCGATCTTTTATTTCCCTGACAAGCAACTTGTTTGTTTTGGTCAGCTCGCGGGTACGCGCATCAACTCGAACTTCAAGTTTTTCATTGGCACGTTGCAGAGCCCTTCTGGTTTTCTCTCGTATTCTGGAAAGCTCTTTCAATCGATACTGGCGTTGCATTAACAACAGGAACAGCAAATAGGTAAGAAGCAGTATACCACCGGTCATCACGTTGACCCACAGTACACGTTTACGTACCGGGAGTGTATCGGTCATTATGTGCACACTCCAACCGGCTTCAGACATCTGACGTGATAATTGCAGATGGTCACGCTTTTTTTTGATGTTTGAATCATTCACCTGAACCAGCTGCCAGCCTTTATCGCGGTTTTCTCTGACATACGACAACTGGGTGAGTGAGGCATTAGGATATCGCCGACTGGCAATGATGCGCTTTTTTGCAGCTGGTTCCAGTTGCTGAATGGTCTTGAAACGCCAGTCCTGGTTGGTGGTCAGGAAAATGACTCCATCCGGATCTGTTACCAGAAAACTGTCTTCACGATCGCCCCAACTCTGTTCCACGTGGTCTATATTTATTTTGATAACAACTACGCCTAAAATTTCGCGGGCTTTACGAACCGGATACGCAAAATAATAGCCCCGCTTCGATGAGGTTGTGCCAAGGGCAAAATATCGCCCCAATTCACCCCTCATTGCTTTTTCGAAATAAGGCCGAAACGAAAAGTTTCTGCCGACAAATGGACGTTCCGCCTGCCAGTTGCTCGCAGCGATAGTCAGGCCTTCACTGTCCATCAGGTAGGTATCAGCGGTATCGCTGATGCTGTTGATTGTTTCCAGATACCTGTTGAGTTTTGCTATCCGGTCTTTTTCATGCGGATTCTGTAAGGTATTCACGAGGTTTTTGTCAACCGCAAGCAGTTCTGGGAGACTTTCATATTTTTCCAGAACACCCTGCAGGTATGTGACAAATAGTTCGAGCTTAATAGTTCCCTTTTCAGAGAGAAGATCAAGTCCACGCTGATAGGTGAACTGGGAGGTGAACCAGAGTACGAATATGCTGAATATCAGAAACAATGTTCCGCTAAACAGGAAAAACTTCTTTCTGGGGTTTCTGGTTTTTCCCTTTAACATTGTTCGATCAGCACCTCGTAATAACTTGCTTTTGCTACGGCTGCCTCTCCGGGAAAGATTTTCTTTTCCCGGAGCATTATATCAATTGCAGCTCATTGACTTGTATTGGCTGCAGAAAACATTTTAACGTGTTTCGATCCCATCAGCTGCAACAACCGACTTTACTTCGGAAATAGGTACCTCACCACGGTGAAATATTCCCGCTGCCAGGGCTGCATCCGCATTTGTTTTCTTAAACACTTCAGAAAAATGTTCAGCTGAGCCCGCTCCGCTGGAAGCAATAACCGGAATGGTAACCGCATCTTTGACCATCTGGATCAACTCGAGATCAAAGCCTGAATTGGTACCATCCTTATCGATACAGTTGAGTAGAATCTCACCCGCTCCAAGCGCTTCACAAACTGTCACCAGTTGTACCGCGTCAATATCTCGCCCTTCCCGGCCACCACTTACAGTGCATTGATACCAGCAATATTTTTCACCATTAGGGCCCGGGGTGGCACACTCGATGGTGTTGTGGCTTGTCTCATCCGGAGAATTTACATAAACTCTGCGCGGGTCGACAGATATGACCACAGCCTGTGCTCCGTAAACAATCGAAATTTGCTCAATGGCAGTCTTGCCGCTCTTTTTCCCCGTAGCAAGATATTCTTCAACTGCGTACACGGCATCGCTGCCAATAGATATCTTGTCTGCGCCAGAGCGAAAATAACGTGAAGCAACGTCAAGCGCGGAATAGAAGTTTCCCTCGCTATCGGTGAATTCACGAATTCCGCCGCCTATTGTAAGGGGTACAAATACATTTTTTGAGGTCTGCTTCAGCACCTCGAGCATAGGCTGATCCTGAAGCGGGAAATCCCTGAACCCTGTAATATTGAGAAATGTTACTTCGTCAGCTCCTTCCTCGTAGTATCTGCGGGCCAGTTCCACAGGTTTACCGAGATTTCTCACCTCCCCTTCTTCACGCACATCATATTGATCGCCCTTGGTGACAACCAGGTCACCAGTATCATTGCTGCGAACATCAAGGCAGGCAATTATTCGCTTGGCGATTCTGGTCGGCTCGGTACGTAGATTCCCTTCCGTGACAACAGACTCAACAACTTCTCTATTTTCGAGGAATCGCTGCAAAAGTCTGAGACCTGCGTCACCACTTTTCTCCGGGTGAAACTGAGTCGCAATAACCTGTCCTCTGGAGACAGAAGATATGAATTCTTCACCATAATCGGTGGTAGTCAGAATCCAATCTTTGTTTTCTTCACTTGGAGTGGCTTTAAAGGAGTGAACGAAATAAAATTTTTCTCCCCGGTACTGTTCAAATATTGAATTGTTTTTCCGTAACTTAATACCATTCCAACCGATTTGAGGAACCGAAAGGGTGTGGTCGGGAAACCGCTCAATCTGTCCCGGGATAATACCCAGACCAGGAACCCCCGGAGACTCTTCGCTCCCTTCGAAAAATGTCTGTAAGGCAACACAGATACCGAAAGTTGGTTTGTCCAGACCAATTCTCTCGATCAGCTTTTCTGCATATCCGTCCCGAACCAACCTCTCCATTACCACACCAAAATTGCCCACCCCAGGAAAAATGAGTTTATCCGCGGTAACAATATCATCTGGAGACTGGACATTCCGTACCTCGAAACCGAGCTTGCGTATTGCGTTTCTCACGCTTCGAACATTACCTGCGCCATAATCAAGAAGAGTAATCATCTCAAACCACCACTATATAGTTCAATTACTGATATTTTTTGTGAAATAGCAATTTCCTGCACAATTTTTGCAGTAAACTTTTCCATTTACTTCAACATCTCTACTGTCTTGCACCCAATCGCCGCATTGCTGACATTGAACTCTCCGCGTTGGTTTGCCGGGTAAGTTCTCCTGGGGAATGTCAACCTGAACATGTTCTACACGAAACAGCTCATGTTCAGGCATTATCTTATACGCCTCCAACTGGCGCTGGTGCTTATCGAGTATATGGTCGCAATATTTCTTCGATAGTTCCCGGGACTCCTCCAAGGCAACAATCCGTACAGCCTTACCCGTACCCAGGTGAACAAATGTTGCAGCCATTATGCCGTTATCCTGCCAGTAGAGCGACCGTTTACCAATGGAGCAACCCGTAACCGACTGGATTGCGTCCGTGGCGCAACGATCGATTTCCACTATTACATAAAGATTTTTCCGGTCAGCACCCTTGGGATCATAAATTCCTATCTCTGTTAAACCAAGCATACTGAGACGGACACCGAGCACCTGGCCCGGACAAATATGGCCGTGGATTCTGGTTGATATTTCAAGTAACTGATCAAAAGATTCCATGCGCTCTCCATAATCGTTTCATCTCTAACCCTGATTTTTCATCAGCTCAGGAATACATTGTCATAAAATAATGATGTTTCAAAATTCGGACAAAATGGAAATGAGAAGTGACGGCTAGAAATCGAAGCCTTTCTGGGCTTTAATTCCGGAAGAATACGGATGACGGGTATTTTCCATCTCTGTCACCAGATCCGCAGCATCGATAAATGAATTCGGGGCGTGACGTCCAGTAACTACAACATGAACATGCTCTGGCCTGGACAAAATAGCATCAAGTATCTCATCTTCAACAACCATTTTGTACTTGACGAGGTAGGTGAGTTCATCAAGTATCACCAGTTGATGTTCACCCGCAGCAATGATTTCAGCTGCTCTCTGCCAGGCTTCCCGGGCCAGGGCGGTATCTTCTTCAATATTATCCGATTTCCAGGTGAAGCCCTTGCCGCACACTTGAAAATCCAGTAACCCGGGTTGACTGTTCGAAAGAACTTCTGCGAATTTCTGTTCTCCTGTTCGCCAGCTGCCCTTGATGAACTGAATGACAGAAACTTTCTGGCCATGTCCCAATGCCCTGAAAACAAGTCCTAACGCTGCGGTGGTCTTTCCTTTACCATTGCCGGTGTGAATTGCGAACAACCCTTCAGTCACACCTTGCCTCTCTGGTACCGTGACTGAACCCGGCATCATAAAGTTTAGAGACTGCACTTAGCTCGTCCTGGCCAAATACTTTGCCAACACAGATCATGGCAGTTTTCACAATATTTTCAGATTTCACCAAGGGGCAGATGGTACTCAGGGTACCGCGCACAATTTTTTCATTTTCCCATGTCGCACGCTCAACTACTGCAATAGGTGTGTCGGAACTGTACCCACCTGCAATGAGTTCTTCGACAACTTTTTCCAGCATACCGACTGAGAGAAAAATCATCATGGTTGTCTGGTGACTGGCAAGATCCCGAAGCTTTTCGAGTTCCGGTACCGGGGTTCGGCCTTCCTGTCTGGTAATGATGACAGTCTGAGAAATCTCAGGCAAAGTAAGCTCGGCTTTTAAGGAGGCAGCTGCTCCTGCAGCCGAAGTCACACCGGGAACGACCTCATAAGGCACACCGAGCGAATCCAGTTTTTGCATTTGCTCTTTTATGGCACCATAAATTGAGGGGTCGCCGGTATGTAGACGAACGACTTTGCCACCTTTTTGCCAGCTACCATGCATCACTTCAATTATCTGTTCCAGATCCATCCCTTTTGAATCATGGATCTCAGCTTTACACCCGGCTAATAACTGTGGATTTACAAGGCTGCCTGCGTAAACGATACAATCTGCATCATCAAGCAGTTTTCTCCCTTTCAGAGTTATCAGTTCTATATCCCCGGGGCCCGCGCCTACGAAATGGATCGAATTTGCTTGGAGTTCAGTCACGTATTTATTCCTTTCTTGCCTGCTTTCTACCAACTATTATGGTAATCGGGTTGAGTGAATTTTCTACCCTTTCCGGGTAACTGGAACGTGTCACGGAGATGGTGTGCATATCAACTTTCAACCCACATTTATGCATGATCTCCGGGGCCATTTCCCGCGTTTTATCCAGCACTGCTGTAACGACCATCAGGCCTTGCCCGGTTAAGGCTTCGTTGCAAAAAGTTATGATATCAGAAAGGTTACCACCACTGCCACCAATAAAAATGCGATCTGGTTTTGGCAGCCCTTGCAGGCTCACTGGTGCCGACCCTTTGATAAGCTGAAGGTTTGTCAGTCCGAATTTCTCTCTGTTCGCCAGGATATTCTGGTGCTGTTCCTGATTCTTTTCGATGGAATAGACGAGTGTATCCGTATGCATTCTGGCAGCTTCCAAACCGACCGATCCGGAACCGGCACCCACATCCCAAAATATCGAGTTATCTGGGATTTGCAAAAGATGTAAGGCTGCGGCCCTGACCTCATGCTTCGTTATCAATCCCCTGGAGTGTTCAATATCCTGTTCTCTCAGCCCGAATGAATAAGGGTAATTATTCTCAGTGGTATGGCAATTTTTGGTATTGCAGTCATTCTTCACCACAATCACCACGGAGAGACTGCCAAAAGATTCCCTACGTACTTCTTCTGGTGAGCCTGAAAAAATCCTTTCATCCTCAAGACCTATATTTTCAGCTACATGCAATGTGAAACGTGTCTGGTCAGCACCCAAAAAAGAACAGATATTTGAGGCGATGATTTCGGCCCGATGAGATCCATCAGTAAGAATGGCAGATTTGTCTGAGCTGAGAATTTTACCAAGATAATTGATTTCCGTTCTGCCATGAAGACTTATAAATTTTGCATCATCCCATGGAATACCAAAACGAGAGAACGCAAGCTGGATAGAAGAGACCGCTGGGTAGACTGTTGTGTTCTCGATGCCAACCAACTGAATCAATTTCCTGGCTATACCGTATAAGAGTGGATCTCCTGAGGCCAACACCACCGCATCTTTTCCGTTTTGCTGTTTATCGCAGGCAACCGTGAGGGCATTTTGAAGCGGAGTTATTGCAACACGCTCGCAATTATCAATCAAACTGTTTCCTGAGGGAAGAGCTTTCAGGAAACGATCAGTTCCTATGATGGCAGCACAATTTCCCAACGCGCTCTGCGGTATAACAATTTCCCCTGCAGCGTTCTCAAGATCTATGCCGACAATGTGTATTTTTCCCTGTTGCTTCAACCTGCTACTCCGCAATGGTTATAATCTCACCGGTATGATGAACGAGATAAACAGTTACCGGCAGACCTGAGACATCCTCGTGATATTTTCTGGCTAAATGGCAGACCAGATGTATCACCTGCTGATCCCCTTTCTGAATCAATCGCTCATATATTTCTCTGGCTGTATTGGAATTATCGAGATATGAAAAATCACGATCAGGCTGTAGGTGTGCTATACAATCTATAGCATTTTGTATCTCAAGAGCGCCAAAACGGACGTGAGTTTGGGGAATTCGTAGAGCCGCTTTTAAAATCTTTGCCCACATTCCAGCCATGTGCAGTCTTTTAAAAGAGTGTTTTGCAGCCGCGAGCAAGGCATATTCAAGATAATCGCCCATCATGATTAGGGCTTCGGGCGTAAATCGACCTGTTTTTTCCAGCGCTTTTTCAGAGGTTCTACCTGTCGACAGAACAATCTCAACCACCCCGTTTGCCTCAGCTACATCCATTGAGGTGCTTATGGTATCGGTCCAGGCTTTGGCAGAAACAGGTTTTACAATACCGGTTGTGCCAAGTATCGAGAGTCCATCTACAATGCCGAGTCGCTCATTCAGCGTTTTCTTGGCAAGTTCCCTGCCTGCAGGAATAGATATTTCGACAATAAGGCTGAGAGTGTCATCTACCCCACTCTCAGAGATTCCCTCAAGGACAGCCTGGTTTATCATCTGTCGGGGGACGGGGTTTATAGCGGGCAAACCAGGACTGACGGCAAGACCAGGCTTCGTTACTGTTCCAACACCTTCTCCGCCAATTAAGGTGATTTTTTCACTCGTGTCTGGCGAATAGCTTACAGTGGCTGCAATCAGGGCACCGTTGGTAACATCGGGATCATCACCGGCGTCTTTGATAACTGACGCGCGGGCTTTCATGGGCTGGTCATTCCCGCCATCTTCCAGTTCGCACTGCTCGAGTGCAAACCTGAATCTTTCGCCTTCAGGGAAAGGAATATCTACTTCCTGGCAACTAAACCCACTTTTCAATAGGAGAAGTGTAGCACCCTTAGCTGCAGCTGCAGCACATGCACCTGTGGTAAATCCTGAACGCAGTTTTTTTTTCATAAACAAAAAAAAGGTCGCCCCTTTTAACAGGAACGACCTTCCTTGTGTACATATTGAGCACATTCAAAGAATGCAATATGTATCAAATGTCCTTTTATCCAGTCCTGTAGTCTGGCAGGAAATCTGTACAGCGAGTATTTCGCCTGTAATCCCCCGCTAGAACCGATTATATTAATCCAGGTTGCAGCAGTCAGATTAGCAGTAATACGTCCGCAAATCCATGATCAACAACTGATCGGACCAGGTCTTAGTTGATAGCTTCGGACAGCTTGCTGCCAGCTTTGAACTTGGCAACTTTCTTTGCTGGTATTTCGATTGCTTTACCAGTCTGAGGATTTCTTCCCTGACGAGCTTCGCGAGTTGATACAGAGAAAGTACCGAATCCTACCAAGGTGACTTTGTCGCCTTTTCTCAGGCTCTCTGCGATTGCAGCAAGAGTACCGTTAAGGGCCTTCTCTGCAGCTGCTTTGCTGATATCTGCAGCGCCTGCGATGCTCTCAATAAGTTCCTTCTTGTTCATGAATGCCTCCCTGCTAATCTTTCTTTGCTTTTACCAGGACAACACTATTGTTGCCTATCTCCTGAGTATGATGCTGTACTCTGACAGCATCGGGATGTCAAAAGATAAAATGTGTCCCAATCTTTTGACATGGAAACGCTAAGTACGCTACAACCCTTTATAATTAGGCTTTTGCGAGCGCAACGAAATCACAATAATTGAATAGAGACACAGAATCAAGAACTAAATCAACTGATAACCCAAGAAAATGCTATTTTTATTGCCTTCCCCGGCTTTCCGAGACCGAATTCCCCACCATCAGGTGCAGTTTCCCCGGTCCAGATGCTGTTTTTGCACAAATTAACCATGCTCAAACATCAAAAAAGGCCGAAATAACTCGAAGATGCTTTTCCGGCCCTCCACCTGTTGAGTAATGAAATTCATCTACCATCAGGCAAAGTTTCTGCGGGCTTATTGAGCAGGAATTTTCCCTGTTCAATTTGAGATTTAAGAATATTTGCTATCTCTCTTGCCTTGGGGAGACTGGACAATGGTGCGGTGGGTATCTCTTTTCCGTTTACAATGATTGTTCCTGACTTCAATTGCGCATAACTCACTTCCCCATAATTCCTTGAAATGCCGTTGGTATAGTCATACCCGTAATCTACTACCTGTGTGTAAATATCCTCATCTGAAACACCGGTAAAGGCTGCCATCTCCGCATCAAGAACAGGAATTGGCACGCCAAGGCCAACAGCAAGTGTGTTTCCATATCCAAGTATTGATACACCGCGTACCCAATCGGCTGACATCTGTTTGAGATCGCCTTGAACCATTAATGTACCAGCAGGTCGCTTCGGTACTCCAGAGGCAGTTCTCAGAGCTGAAGGATTATGCTGGGTACCGTGCCAGGTCACATAACCTGTGCCTCCACCGAGAAATATCCTCGTGCCCATACCGATAGTTCGGTAATACGGGTCATTAAACAGCGGACTCAGCTCACCAGCGCTGCAATAATTCGCATTTCGGCATTTCGGTTTAAGCATTCCCATATATGTATAAACAGCCTTTTCAGACAGATTTACGGCACAATTATAATTTTGATAACCATTTCGGGGATTGCACAGCAAAGCGTAAGGCAGGTCATCAAGAGTAACTTCCTTTTTCATTTTCTTTGCTGCATAGCAGTCTGTTCCGTAGGCTTTGGCCTCAAGCAACAGCTTTTTACCACGGAGCAGTTCTTCTATCACATGCCCTCCGCCATATCTGAACTCACCGGGATAAATTTTGTTGAGCGGATCATCCTCCGCTGGCTCTGTTGCTCCTATGTAACTGTCAACAGCAGCAAGTCCTGCATAGGCAGGTACTTTATTCAGCCAGACTTTAGAAGCTTTGATTGTCGGGGTCATTTGACCAAAGTTGAAGAACATTCCTGAGGAACACATTGGAGCAAAGGTGCCGGTGGTAACCACATCAATATCTCTGGCTGCCTGTTCTGGCCCGCGGTCACGGACGATGCCCACCATTTCTTCAGCAGTGACGACAACAGCTTCACCAGCCTGTATTTTGGCGTTTATCTCCTCAAATGTCTTTTTGACTTTCTGAACACTCATCTACCCACTCCTATGCAATTGAACATGATTCCACAAAGAAATTTCGCTTATAACATCCAGCGCTTATATCTGGTAGCTAAAAACAGCTGTTTTACGTGAAGAAACTTCGGTACCAGAGATGAAACAAACTCGTGACCACCTCTTGAAGATTTGAAAATCTGCCTTTGATTTCAGGATAATAACTTTCCAGATTGGCAAAAGCATGGACAATAAGCTTTACCATGAGATGCATGAACTTGAAAAGGGAGAAATTCCGGAGAGTTTTCATTACACCTTGACATACATTAATGTTTTGCCTACTTTTAAGCTCTTCGGACAACCAACTGCATTCTCGAATGTTCGCATTTCCCTTCCGTTTGCATTAGCCACAGGACCTTATGACTACCGATAAAAAAGACGAAATTAATGGTGTGCGCACCCGCATCGATGAAATAGACAGCTCAATCCTCGATCTTCTCAAAGAGCGTTTGGGACTTGCCAAAGATATAGGAAAACTAAAAGATGATGGTAACAGAGCCAAGTGGGATCCTTATCGGGAACGGCAAATCTATGAAAAATTATTAGAGACCAACGCCCGAACCTTTCCCGAAGATGCTCTACGCTCTATTTTTCATGAAATTATAACTACCTGCAGGCTCTCTCAGAAAAAAGCTGTGGTTGCCTATCTTGGACCCGAGGCAACTTTTACCCACCTTGCCGGAGTGAAGTATTTTGGCCATTCGGCCAGTTACAGGGCCATGGAAACCATCGACGAAGTTTTCTCGGAGGTTGAAAAAGGCAGGACAACCTATGGAATAGTACCAGTCGAAAACTCCATAGAGGGTGCCGTTTTCTCAACCCTTGACTCTTTCATGAAATACAAGGTTCAGATTTGCGGTGAAATCGAGTTGCCAATCACCCATAATCTGGTTTGCAAGTCAGGAAACATTGAAGATATCCAGACAGTAGCCTCTCACTCCCAGGCACTTGCCCAGTGTCGGGAATGGTTGAGGAAGAATCTGCCCAGCGTCCCTACTCTCGATAGCTTTTCCACGGGTGCAGCGGCGAAGATGGCTTCCAATAATCCTAATATTGGTGCCATAGCCTCCTCGCTGGCAATCAAGACCCATGATCTGCAGGTGGTTGTAAAAGGGATAGAAGATTACGCAGGAAACACCACTCGCTTTCTCATTATTGGAAAAGAGTCACCAAGCCCCAGTGGTGCTGACAGAACTTCCCTTCTCATTGGTACAACCCACAGGCCAGGCGCCCTGAACGAGATTCTCACTATTCTCTCAGATGAGGGCATCAACCTTATGAAACTCGAGTCTCGTCCGGTGAAGGGCAAAAAATGGAAATACCTCTTCTTCCTGGACATGATGGGCCATATGGAAGATGAGCATATTCGTCGAGGCTGTGAAAGCATACGTGACCTCTGCTCATATTACGAATGGCTTGGTTCTTACCCGAGAAGTGAGGCGTAAAACTTCTCCACCCACATTTTGTAGAAAGAAGCAATCAGGCCCTCCCCGTCTTGAAGTAGGCGTTTGGAGGGCCTATTATTTGTTGAATGGTGCACTGTGCAAAGCTGGTGCCGTTTTATGGTAATCTGCAGAGTTGACTTTATCGATGCAGATCTTTATATTGGCGCGTCTTGGCATTTTTTGAAATACTTCATTTATTATCCAGCAGTAGAGACGACGGCAGGTCTGAACCAGCATGCGTATTTTAGGTATAGAAAGCTCTTGCGACGACACAGCAGCCGCAATCCTTGAGGACGACTGTACAGTTTTAAGCAGTGTCATCAGCAGTCAGGATGAGATTCACAGCCGCTTTGGGGGAGTTGTACCAGAACTCGCATCCAGAAAGCATCTTGAAAATATCCACCCTATTGTTTGCGAAGCTCTCGATCGCGCCCAACTTACTCTTGCTGATATTGATCTCATAGCAACTACCCAGGGGCCCGGACTGATTGGTTCTCTT
This sequence comes from Desulfosediminicola sp., assembly GCF_048381775.1. Classification (NCBI taxonomy): domain Bacteria; kingdom Pseudomonadati; phylum Thermodesulfobacteriota; class Desulfobulbia; order Desulfobulbales; family Desulfocapsaceae; genus Desulfosediminicola; species Desulfosediminicola sp. The sequence goes on from NZ_JBLXGE010000003.1 coordinate 133,932, forward strand.
CTGGTCGGTTTTTCATACGCCAAATCCCTTTCGTACCAAACCGGCATTCCCTATATCGGTGTAGACCATATGGCTGGGCACCTGCTGGCTGTTTTCCTTGAGGACGATGTTGAATTTCCATATGTTGCACTTATCGCTTCAGGTGGGACCAGTTCTATATTTCAAGTGCAAAGCCATACCGACTTCACCCACCTGGGAAGAACCCGGGATGATGCCGCTGGTGAAGCTTTCGACAAGGTCGCTAAACTGCTCGGTCTTCCCTATCCTGGCGGACCACATGTATCAAAAATGGCTGACCAGGGGGACTCCGGTGCCATAAAATTTCCCAGGGCCTGGCTTGAAGAGGATTCACTCGATTTTAGCTTCAGCGGCGTTAAAACGGCTGTTTTAAACCACTGCAATCAGCAAAAACAGAAAAACAACTCTCTCAACCTTGAAAATATATGTGCCTCGTTTCAGGAAGCAGTAGTAGAGGTGTTAGTAGAAAAGACGATTCTGGCAGCCAGGAAAGCAGGTGTTACGACAGTTGTTCTCGGTGGTGGAGTTTCTGCTAATCCACGTTTGCGGTCGGCCTTCCAGCATCGTTGCGCTGAAGAGGGTCTTAATTTTCATGTGCCAAAACCCATATTCTGTACAGATAATGGTGCCATGATAGCTTTAGCAGGGTACTATAAATATTTGGAGCAGGGAGCAATGTCAACAGATGAGGATGTGTATTCCAGATCAGCCTTAGGATAGCGCAAGACATGCAAATAGGGCGTTTAGGTAAGTATTATTTCAGAAGATTACAGCGCCTTAAAGGTGATCCGATCGCACTTGCCGGAGGTTTCGCCATAGGTGTCTTTATTGGTTTCACACCGACCATGCCTCTTCACACCGTTGCGATAATTATTGCAACACTGGCTACTAGAACATCAACAATAGCTGGAATTTTGAGCAGTTGGGTAGTCTGCAATCCTCTCACCTATTTTCCTATTTACTACTTTTCGCTGGTTATCGGCAATGCAGTCACGCCATACCATCTGAATTGGGTAAAAATTAAGACAACACTCGATCTGCTTCTTACATCTGAATCCATATCCCAATCCATGAAACTGGTAATGGGACTTGGATGTGAAACAATAGTCGTTATGCTCGTAGGCGGAATAATTTTAGCTCTTCCTTTTACCATTATGAGTTTTTACCTTTCGCTGAAGTTCTTTATTACAGTAAAGCAGAAAAGAGCTCAAAAGCAGATTCTCAATTAAATACAAACAGATAGTCAATTAAATGACCAGATATGGTGAGACCAGGAAATCCCTGGGCAAACACAATCTCGCGCCGAAAAAGCGGTTTGGGCAGAACTTTCTTGTTCACAAACACACCGCCGAGGCCATAGTCCGTGCAGGCAAAGTTGCTGCCGAAGATGTAATAGTTGAAGTTGGGGTAGGGCTTGGTGCGCTCACTCAGCCTCTGGCTGAAAGAGCCAAACAGGTTATAGGTGTCGAGATTGACAGCGGTCTTATCCGCTTTCATGAAGAGGAAAATGACCTCCCCGAAAATGTCACCTTAATTCATGAAGATGTTCTGAAAGCCGATTTTAAAAAGCTTTCCGACCAATGCGGCGGGCCCATGAAGATCATGGCCAATCTGCCCTATTCGATCTCAAATCCATTCATTTTCAAATTGATTGAGAATAGACAATACGTGATTTCCGCAACCATCATGCTGCAGAAAGAAGTAGCGGACCGGTTAATGGCTGCTCCAGGCAGTAAAGATTATGGAGTGCCTTCGGTTCTCCTGCAAAGTTGCGCGACAATAACCGGCCTGATGACCCTCAAGCCGAGTGAATTCCATCCGCAACCGAAGATCGACTCTACTGTGATTCGAATAGAGTTTGATCACGCTCCTTTCCAGACCAGGCAAGGCACATTGTTTGCCTACCCGGTTTTCCAGCGTATTGTCCGATCAGCGTTTAACCAGCGAAGAAAAACTATTCACAATACGCTGTCAGGTGCCGGATTTTTTATGGAGGATGAAGCAGTTGACAAAGCAGACAACAAAAGAATTACTGAAGAAGTAATAGTTGCTGCCGGGTTATCTCCATCTTTACGCCCTGAGGCACTTTCACTTGACCAGTTTATGGATCTTGCCGTTTCTTTTGAAAAACGCCTTCAAGCTAAGAACACCTGATGCAAAACTTCGTTTACCATAATCCCACCAAGGTTCTTTTCGGTCGAGGGGTGTTGGAGCAGATAGGTTCTGAAACCAGCGTTTATGGCAAGAATGTATTGCTTGTCAGTGGATGTAATCATGCCCGTCAAAGTGGCCTGATTGAACGCATCGCCAGCATCATGGCAGCGCATGATCTCAATGTCATAAACTTTGATGGTGTTCAGCCCAACCCTTTGCTCAGCCACGTCCAGAAAGGGGTCGCAATTGCAAAAGATAACGAGATAGATGTAATCTGTGCAGTAGGCGGTGGTTCTGTCATTGATTCAGGTAAAGCGATTGCATGCGGTGCCCTGGTTGAACACGATGTCTGGAAGTTTTTTACCGGAAAAAAAGGAATAAAAGAAACACTCCCGGTAATTGCAGTCAGCACACTTGCAGCATCTGGATCTGAGATGAATTCCGGAATGGTGCTCACCAGAGAGCGTAGCCAACAAAAATTCGGTTTTGCCCATCGGATGCTTTTTCCTAAAACGTCATTCATGGACCCGGAACTCACCTTCTCTGTGTCGGCAAGACACACTGCGTACGGAGCTGTTGATGCACTTGCCCATTTGGCCGAGTTTTATCTCACATCGTCAGGAGGTACCCCTGTCCAGGACAAATATATGGAAGGACTTGCGGCGACCATTGTTGAGTGCGGTCCTCGGGCAATAGCCAAACCAGATGATTATGAAACCAGAGCTGCCTTGATGTGGGCTGCTGCCTTATCACTCAACGGCCTCTCTGCTGCCGGGCTTGGCAAGGTTGGCTTCCCAATGCACCTGATAGAGCATTCCCTCTCCGCTCTCTATAATGTGCCACATGGCGCGGGATTGAGTGTTGTGATGCCTGGCTGGTTAAAATACAATCAGGGTTCAGGCAATGAGCGAATTTCCCGGTTCTTATCGGCATTATTTAACGAGCCTGGCAACCTTGATCTGCTTTTCGAGAAAGCCGGTATCGAAAACCTCATCAATTGGTTAAGGCAAATCAACACCCCGACCACACTTGGTGAGCTGGGTATCTCTGAAAGCGATATTCCAGAAATCACCGAAAACAGCTTATCACTGGCCAAGGTCTGGCGTATGCGTGAATACGATCAGGTGCGCGTTGAGGAAATACTCCGCCTGTGTGTTTAAACTACTATGAATGCGTTTTTTACAGGCTCAAGCAAAAAAGCCGGTTTACCCTTGAAAAAAAGGTAGACCGGCTTTTTTGTATCGTGGACTATCTGTTAGTTAACCGGTTCTCCAAATGGATTGAGTTGGCCGGCTGCTGCCTTGTCAACAGTGATATAAAGAGTTGCAGTGGTGCTGCCATACTTGCCGCCGAAACCTTCGGTAATCTCAATCATGCAAGTCTTATTCGGCTTCGTGAAGGCTAATAGAAATCCTTTAGACTGGACTTCCCCCACCAACTTCCACTTGTTGTTATCCATGGAAGAAATTATGAAATTCTTCAACGAATAGAGCTCCACCCTTCCGGAGTAACTCAGAATTCCACCATTAAAGGATTCTGTCTTAATCGCCATACTTTGGTCGCTGTTCCAGGTCATATCGATGGGTAACTCGATATCTTTGAAGTCAGCAACTGTGGCAGAGACAGTACCATAGTCAGCCGGGGCAGCATAATCATCACCTGCGCCGGAAGAGCTTTTTCCCATACAGCCACTGAGAAAAACCATCATCATCAAACCAATCAGGGAAAATAGTGTAGTACGTATTCTGAGTGCTTTTATCATTTCCTGTCCTCCTGAGTTTATAAACTATCGTAAAGGTCTACTTTGAAATCGCACGTATTAACAGACAATTCTGTCAAAGATAGCGTATAGTGCCGAGACTCGCAAGCACACATCTTTCGAGACACTCTTGTCAGTAACGTTTACCGGTAGAACATTGGAGATAGCACGGATGAACTATATAAATCTCAATTTTTTTTCTCCACCCTTTACATCTCTCCTCTAAATAGCAAAAGAGATCATCCCGCCAGTAGCTCCGAGAGTTCATTGCCAGCGTTGCGCTTCAAAACTCTTGTAATTAGTTTATGCTGAACTGATTGTCCAGTATTTAGTATAGAGATTCGAGTGAAGCCATTGAACAGGATGGGAAAATGTGCTTTCTCTATATACAAACTGGTTTTATATTATGTTTGAAGTACCCGATCCGTTCGCGAGTTGGACTTGCACAAAGGTGCTGAATGTGTTTTATGTTCTGCGCTTTCCGATTGTATCTATTATTCATCAATGTCTCGCCAGAATTGCTTGCAACCGAACGCAATGAGCGAAAATTAACTTAACACAATATATCTATGTCCAGTCTGCAAAAAATAGTTGTATCAGAACTTCCTATTCGCCTTGGTCAGTTCCTGAAGCTGGCAAATCTTGTTCAGGACGGTTTCGAAGCTAAAATTCGAATTCAGCATGGTGAGGTTTCGGTAAACGGAGTTGTGGAGACTCAAAGGGGAAAACAGCTCAATGAGGGTGACATAATCGCTTATAACGAAAAAGAGTTTGGCATCATCAGGGGATAAATGAAATTCTGAAGACTACTATATTCTTCATCCTTCCCGTTCTCTGATCACGAGATTATTATCAGGTTACCCTTGAAGTTCATGAACAACCGGACGGTAAAAGTGATCCGGGGTGCACGAAATCACGTCTTTATTTCATTAGTCAAACTATCCTGCGTAAAATCACTCTCAGCCATTTAAGTCCAGATCAACCATACTGGCAAGTTTCAGATTTATCTGCCAGCTCTGACGAATCCACCACCGGCATTGACAATATAGCCAACAATTATCAGCCTACTCTTTAGCTGACAACAGTTACTGCAACAGAGCCATAACGGTATTGAAAATATATCACAAAGCGAATAGATTTTAGCAGCCAACCAGCAACTTCCCGTTATATATCAGAGAGTAACCGCGTCATTAACGCTCTCAATAAAATCTACTTCATATTTCATACCTGGCACGAATCATGTTCAGACTACTCACCCTGATTACCCTGTTTTTTCTATCCTCGAATAGTTTCGCTGAAAATAACACCAACGATCTAAACATTTTCTATTCCAATGACCTCCTTGGAGAGCTTGAGCCCTGCGGTTGAAAGTCAAAACAACTGGGCGGTCTGTCCAGAAGAGCTTTATTGATTGAAGAACTTTCAGCCAACGCCGGCGATGTACTTCTCTTGGACGCCGGCAATCTCCTTTTTTCCAGGGATGGAGCAAGGGAATTACTGCAACAGGATGTAGTTACTGCGAGAGGCATTTACGAAATTTATGAAGACCTTGGCTATCACGCGATAGCTGTCGGTCCCTACGATCTCACAGCCGGCCTTAGCACAATTACCGACCTCTCGGGCTCGGTACCCTGGATTTCTTCCAATATTATAACCCAGGGCGGAGAATACATATTTCCTCCCTGGGTTCTTGTTGAATTTGAAAAACAGAAAATCGGGATTGTGGCGCTGACAGCCACTCCACGAATAGTAAACGATAATTACAAGATGCTGGAGTGGAGGGATGCTCTCACTGATGTGTTGACCAGGATCTCTCCTGATTGCGATGCCATTATCCTGCTTTCCTCTTTGGATACAGCAACAAATCAACAGATAGCAGAACAATTTTCTGACATCAGCCTCATCCTGACCGCTAATAAGCGGAATGGAAATCGTCCTCCAAAACAGATAGGTGATGCGATCACCAGTCAGGTGCAAAGCCGTGGCCGATATCTTGGAGTTCTCACCTTCCCCATGGGGCTGAAAAACCTACTGACAGACAATAAGAAAACGGAAAACTTCCAATACAGGTCGATAGCTCTTCAGCCCAATCTTGAAAAATCACAAGCTATTGATAAAAAGGTTGCTGAAATACAACGTGATATAGCAAAAATTGGCAAGCGTGCGAAATATCAACCCCAGCAAAAAACACAATCAGATACTTCAAACAACCAGTCTGAAATATCTTCCTACAGGACGTGTGTTGATTGCCATAAGGAAACGGTCGCCAGGTGGGAAAAATCCCCTCACGGTCGGGCATATCAGACCCTGGTAGATAATAATCAGCAATACAACCTTCGTTGTTTGCCCTGCCATGTGACTGATTCGGCAAACCAAAAGGCAACAGGGGTTCAATCCATGCAAGCTGATGACCTGAACTATAAACTGCTTCATCTCAGCTCTGAAAAGCAATCCGTCAGCTGTAGTGCCTGTCACCCAGGCTCCGGACTCCATGCCAAAAACAATGGTAATTTAAGGTATCTGCAAAAAGTTTCTCTAGAGCTATGTATCACATGCCACACAAAGGAACTGACTGCGGATTTCAACTTCAATAAAAAGAAAAAAGACGTGCACTGAACACTACTGAACAACAGAGAGACCGTTAGAGATAAATCGGTCCTCAAAAAAGAGCAATCCAGTTATTATTGATCCTCAACTGAAGATTTGCGAAGAGATAGGAGATAGGGGTTGGCGTGGTTCTGCTTCAGATCCGGGTATCAAAAAGAACACTCAGATCTTTTTGACGGACAATAAAAAAAAGGGGGGTTGCACCAGTCGGTGCAACCCCCTTTCTCTTATCACTACAGGTCGAAACTACGGTTTCGACACAATTCAGTATGCTCGAATTAGCAACCGAAAGCGGTCTGCAGGTTAGGAACAGTCTGCTTCTTACGGCTCATCATGCCGTCAACCCACATGGAATTATCTTCCAGTTTGCCACCGAAAGCACCTTCTACAAGAGCGGTATCGTCAGAGAGAACTACCAGATCGGTACCCTCTTTTACAACGTCGGTAAGCATGAGCAGTACAGAATGACGTCCTTCAGCCTTGACCTCTTCCATAGCTTTCAGGAGATCGGCACGGATAGCAGCTACCTGATCAAGAGTAGCAAGCTCGAGCTGGCCTACACCAACTTTGTTGCCATTCATGTCAAAATCTTTGTAGTCACGGAACAGCAGGTCTTTCGCAGGCACACCGTCGACAGAAGACTTCGCCTTGAGCATCCCCATGAAAAGTTCCTCGGTGTCAGCAACACCGGCAACTTCTTTCAGCTCTGCAACTGCAACTTTGTCATCTTCGGTGCAGGTAGGAGACTTGAAGTTTACGGTATCACTGAGAATTGCGGCGAGCATACCACCAGCAATGTCCTTAGGGATAGCAACACCAGCCTCTTTGAACATTTTGTTCAAAACGGTACAGGTACAGCCCACAGGCTCCGCACGGAAGAGAATAGGATTGTTGGTGGTTACATCACCAATTTTGTGATGATCAACAATGGTAACCACGGTAGCTTGATCAAGGTTAGCAGGGCCCTGAGCGATATCGCTGAAGTCAACCAAAGCGATCTCTTTACCGGCAGCGTCAGTAATTTCTTCTGGCGCGGTCAAACCAAAACGCTCGAGAACCATGGTGGATTCCGGGTTCAAATTTCCAGCAGTGGACTGCATAACAGCCTTTGCTTCCTGTCCCTGTGCGTTCAGGAGAGCAGCCAGCGCGATTGCAGAAGTAACTGAATCTGTATCGGGATTTGAATGTCCTACAACTAAAATAGCCATGTTCTTCCTCCGTAAATAAATTAATAATAAAATCAGACAACTATATTAATAACAAACTCGTTTATACTGAGTTTTTTCATTTGAAATTGATGGCTTAACATAGTGTCTTCAACTCATCCAGTCAAGCAGAAAAAAAAGCCTGCAATCCTTGTTGTAAACTCAATTTCTAAGTTGCCAAAATCTATGGCGCAGCCACTTAATATGCTTGCTGTTCTGCTACCGTTTTGTTTGGTGACATTGCTATTCGGTTGTAATATATTGTTTAGTTGTTCACGCCTTCACCTATCACCTCAACACATCAGATCGCCATGGAAGACCAAATAAAGGAACGAACAGAGGTCCTGAGAAGAAAGCGTCGCAACCGCTCACTTTTTCCAGCTGCTCTAGTATCAGGTATCTTCATCGTTGTTGTTAGTGCATTCTTTTACTACCAGAACAAAACAGATGTACAATCTCCTGATTCCAGCCAATTAACAGCAACAAAACAAGCTGAACCTGCTGTTTCAGTGCCTCCGAAAGTTGTTTCCGAACAGAATTCTGGCGCCCCGAACAAGCTGGATACTGAAGGGGACCCTATTGGAGATATAATCTCCTCAAGTCAAATTGAAATTCCTGAAATAATACCCCAAGCACAACCTGCTGTAGAACAAGCCACGCCAAAGGTTGTCGCTGAACCGGTAATTGAACCGGATGTCTATCAGCAGGCGGCGGATAGAATCAGGCATTTTTATTCAGAGATGGATGAGAAAAGATATATTAAGGGGTATCATCTGAATGAACCAAGTGAGAGCTATTTCTCTTCACTTACCCAGAAGGCTTTGGACAATCCTCCTATCGTCTCCGGCGAAACAGATGATCTTTTCAATGTGCTTAAAAACACTGCACATTTCTTCAGAGTCGTTGGCAAAAAAAACATTATCGTCATCAAATCCATCCTGCATGAAGAAAAGAAGTCATACGAAGATGTGCTTGCAGATTACTACCTTCTCAGCAAGAAACCTGAATACCTAAATAAAGAATTTTCGTTACAGGTTACCGACGATGCCTTATTGGAGTATGCCGGTTTTTTCCTGAACACCATGGGTGGGAGGCTTTACCTCTTCAGACGAGACTCCGTATCCCGTATGCTGGTCAATTATTACGCTATATTAATAGTTGACCAGGCAAACCATGAAGCTCGCAATAGTTACGGTATAGATATCAAGCCTGCCATTACAGCCCTCATTGACGAACTCGAAACGAGCAACGCCCAACTGCAGTCAAAAGAGACATATCTCGATACCCTCTACACCTTAAAGGAAAGGTATTGATCCAGAAATCGGTTAGAGGTGCTTTCAGACCGACACAGGTATCGTGAATATGCGCGGTGCAGATATAAACTAAAGAAGTGATTCTCTGAAACAGGAAGACATCCCATTGGAATTTCAACTTGATGCCGCATTTGAAGCCAGGGCGTAATCTACCCTTTTCGATGTTTACACTAGGCATCAGTGGATAAGGAAGACGTTTCTCACAAAGGAAAATTCAACTGCACAAATTACTGCAGTTGCCTACTCCTGTTTAAACCGTATTTTACAATCACTGGCCAGCAACAGCGTCAAGGGCACCCGGCGCTTTATAATTGTATCTGCTATAATGAACACTGAGCAGCCCTGATCTATTCATAATATTCATAATCATACCATTGCAGCCCCATGACTGAAACTCATCACATGAAAGAACTAACAGAAAGGTATAATTCAGATCTTTTTCAATATCTGGACGCATCTCCCACAGCTTTTCATGCAGTCGCAGAATTAGCAAGTATGTTATCAGCCAGGGGCTTTATAGAGCTTCACGAAACTGAGCCCTGGAAGCTGCTGAAAGGCAAGAGGTATTTCGTAACCCGCGAAAATTGCTCGCTCATCAGCTTTATTTTGGGCAACGAAGATAAACCTTCTGATGGATTCCGCATTATCGGCAGCCACGCTGACAGCCCTGGCCTGCAATTAAAGCCGAAATCCATGGTAATCAATGATCCATACCTTCAACTTGGTGTAGAAATATACGGCGGTCCCCTGCTGAACACCTGGTTCGACAGAGATCTTTCCCTGGCCGGCAGAGTGAGTTGCTCTGACGGCCAGGGAAACCTGGTGGAGCACCTGATAAATTTCCAGCGTCCTCTGCTTTCAATTCCAAGTCTTGCCATTCACCTGGACAGGGAAGCCAACGAGGGACGCGCCATAGATAAACAGAAAGCTCTTCCTCCTGTATTTGCTCAAACCCTGGATGTCAATATTCCGGAGTTCAACCAGATTATCATGGCCCAGATACAGCAACAAAACCCTGGCTCTGTTGCTGAGAAGGTGCTTGCTTTCGACCTGTTTTGTTACGATCCACAGAAGGCAACCTACCTTGGAATCAATGATGAATTTATTGCCAGTGGCAGATTGGACAATCTCTTGAGCTGTCATGTTGCAGCAACAGCCATGGCGAATTGCAATGGAAAGCACAACAATTTCTTTATCTGCACAAACCATGAAGAAAACGGCTCTACCTCTACAACAGGCGCTCAGGGTTCTTTTGCTCAAGATGTATTGTCACGAATAATACCTGAGCCCGAAAGTCAGCAAATTTCCATTCGCAATTCATTTTTTATTTCAATCGATAACGCCCACGCTTCTCATCCGAACTTCAAAGAGACTGCTGAACCTGATCATTGCACAGTGTTAAATGGCGGACCGGCAATAAAGATTAATGCCAACCAGCGTTATGCAACCAATAGCAGGTCTGCTGCTGTTTTTAAGTTATTGGCCCAAAAAGCAGATATTGAGGTGCAGGAATTTGTAATGCCTACCGGTAAACCATGCGGTAGTACCATTGGCCCAATGACTGCTGCCAAACTCGGAGTGCAGACTATTGATATTGGTGTCCCCACTTTCGCCATGCACTCCATTCGTGAGATGACAGGTGCCAGCGACCCGTACAAATTACTGCGAGTCATCCAAACCTTTGTTGACTCCCCTCATATGCAAAAGAGCAAATAATCTTGCAACTTCTTGAAAGCCAATGGAATTTTTTTGAAGTTCAAAAAGTGCACCAGTATGCAAACGTAACAGCTATGTGCAAATATACGCCGGCGTAAACATCACCGAACCTGCGCTGGCGAAACTCAGTCAAGATGATGAGTTGATCGGATACATCACCTCGTTTGATTTTTTTGAAACCGGCCGAAAAGTACACAGTGATTTTTTTTTCACGCTCTGATACTTGCCGAGTCCCATGCTGACCCTGATGCAGTTTCAGCCAAAGATGCGATTGGGCTTGGTCAAATTTTTTAGATACCATAAGAAGGGTTGGACACTCAGAATAAAACTTAACTATATCAATATGGACCAACTGCAACACATCGCCAGGAATGATCTCTTTGATCCTGCACTTAATATTCTTCTCACCTGCTATTTGATCAATAAATATAAATATACATTTCGATGGTCTTCTTGATCTTGTCGTTGCTGCCTGGAATGGTGGTGAAAATGTCAGTGCTTTAGTCTTTCGCAAACATCCACCTTACCAGGAAACTGAAAACCTCATAGACAGAGTAAACAGATATTATCTTACACTTTTACAAAATATTTTCGAGCCAGCACCATATCCCCTTACCTGCCCTTCCCCTGCTTCCCATTACGGCAGGCGCGATCCACAGCAATGGATCGCAATTTCTTTGCAACTACAACCACCTCGAAAGCCCAGCAAGCCCAACCTGCACATTCGACACAGAGCTTTAAAGACACCGATTTTGTTGTCTTTAAAGGAAAATGGCAAAATTTATTGACATGCGGAAGCTAAAGTATTTAAGTATATAGTTATTGACATATGTCGTATACCACTGATTTCCCGTGGATTCGCGTAACTTACGCAAAAAAAAGGATTTTATCAGGTAATGAAATTCCAGACCTAACAAGTCAAATTGCCACAGTGTGGTAATTGACAACGGTGATAGTCACAGGTAGATTTCCACCTCATTTGCGAAGGTTATGTTTTATTCACCCTCGTTACAGTACGGTTGATTTGCCGCAAACCAGATGGGCATTATGACAAGCACAACGACTCTACGAATTGCTACACTTTACAGGTTTTGCGCGCAAAGCCTCCAATACCCTGACACAAACTGGCTCAACGCAGATTATTTGCAGGGATTGTATTCACTTCTCGAAAGTCTTGGAGCAGATGATGAACTTGAACAGGTCCAGACAGCTTTTGAGACTGATCCAGACATTCTTGAGACGCTACAAATTGAACACACAAGGTTATTCATAAACGGTGTTCCACACGTTGTAGCCCCACCTTATGGCTCGGTTTACGTGGATAAATCCCTGCAAGGATTGCATACAGAAAAAACCCTCAATTTTTATGCAGAGTGCGGATACAGCCTGAAGCACGGGTCAGATCTGCCGGATCACATCATCCACCAACTTGAATTTCTGTCTCTGCTGGCGGAAAACAACGACGCAGAGCACGAATCAGAATTTTTGCAGACCATATTTCTTCCATGGTTCAGCAAGTTTGGCGCGAGAGTAAAGCAGGAGACTCACCACCCGTTTTATTCTGTAATTGTTCAACTCATTGATTATTTAACGAAGGAGGAAGACGAACATGGCATTCAACTTGACGAGGCGTAGATTTTTACAATCTGCCTCTCTGGCAGCTGCTTCCATACCGCTTTCAAAAGTTGTTTCCGCAGAGACCGGGTTTGTTCAATCCCCACTTGAACCGAAAGGCTCCCTCAAGGAAGAAACCGCAACGGGTGGTATCTGTGAAATGTGCTTCTGGAGATGCCAGCTCATAGGTAAAAAACGTGACGGCAGACTTATAAAGCTGGAAGGTAACCCGAAATCAATAGACAACGGCACTTCCATCTGCGCCAGGGGCAACGCTGGCATTAAGCTGCTTTACGATCCTGATAGATTGAAATACCCTCTGAAAAACGTGGGCGAAAGAGGCAAACCCGTCTGGAAACGAATCAGCTGGGAAGAAGCGCTTGAGGAGTGTTCAAGCAAATTGAAGGGTGTTGTCGATAAATACGGTCCCCAGGGGATTGCAGTCTTTCCCCATGGCTCGACTGCCAAATACCCGATGCATTTCTTTGAGAGAACCGTCGGAACGCACAATGTCAGTGAGGCCTCTTTCTTCCAGTGCAGAGGTATTCGTGATACAGCATACTGGGCGACAATCGGCAAGGCTCCAGGCGAAAATGTGGATATGCCGAATTCCAAAGCCATTATGCTTCTCGGCTCGCATATTGGTGAAAATGTCCATGTTTCCCATGTTAAGAGCTTTATCAAAGGCCTCCAGAATGGCTCCAAGCTCATCGTTGTTGATCCACGATATTCCGCAGCCGCGGCAAAATCTGATGTCTGGGTGAAAATCAAGCCCGGCACCGATACCGCTTTTCTGCTGGCGATTATGAACTATCTCGTTAAGACAGAGAAATATGACGTCGACTTCATTGATGAATGGGCAGATGGTTTTGATGAGTTTGCCGAAGGTATTGCAGACTGGACTTTTGAAAAAGCTGCCAAGGAATGCAATATCCCTGTCGAGCAGATCAAGGAAGTAGCAGACATACTCGCAGACAACGCTCCCAATGTTTCTATCCATCCTGGTCGCCACGTTAGCTGGTATGGAAACGACTTTCAGCGACAACGCTCACTCGCTTGCCTCACCGCACTTCTTGGCGCTTATTACGTAGAGGGCGGCTGGGTACCAGGTATTAAACCCAAGGTTGGTAAAGTAAGCTGGGCCAAGCATGATCATGGTGACGAGCACAACCTCAATTACAATGAAGACGAGGAACTTCGCCACCCATTTACACCTCCGGGAACACCTACAGAGTTGATTCGAGATGCGGCTCTGACTGGTAAACCGTATCCTATCAAAGGTTGTGTAATCTGGGGCCAGAACCCTATCCAGACCATCCCTGGCCAGGAAAAGATGAAAGATGTGCTCCGCCAGATGGATTTCGTCATGTGTGTTGACGTGATGCCAACAGACGCGACCATGTGGGCTGATATTCTTTTGCCTGAGGCAAGTTATCTTGAACGCTTTGATCTTGTGAAAACCGGTACACAGTGGGATTTCTCCGAAAAGCATCAACAATACATCACTGCCAGGATGCCATTGGTTGAACCAATGTTTGAACGCAAGGACAACGTGTTCATTACCAACGCCATCGCCAAAGGTATGGGCCATGAAGAAGAGATTCCAGTGAAAACCGTTGAAGAAATGGTTGAAAAGAATCTCGCTGTAGCGGGGCTCAGCATAGCACAGCTCAAGAAAGAAGATGGCATTCATCTTCGCGACGGCAAGGACCCATACGGCATCCCTGAAGACTTTGAGGTTCTGCTTTATAACGAAGATATCGAAGATGCAGGATTTCCTGGTGTGCCAACCTATATGCCTGTCGAACCACCACCAGCCGGCTTTGCCCGGCTACTCTATGGCCGTGTGCCTGTCCATACGTTCAACAGGACCCAGAACAACGCCTGGCTCAATTTTGCCATGCCGGAAAACCCTGTCTGGATTAATGATGAGACCGCGAACAAACTGGGCCTGAAAGATGGTGACATTGTCGGTCTGGTTAACAGTGAGGGATTCAAGTCCCGCACCACTACTACGGTTAAGGTAACTCCCGGCATCAGAAAAGATTCAGTCTATATGGCCCATGGTTACGGTTCCGCCAATCCGCTGCTGAGTGTTGCAGTGAATGCAGGTGTCGATGACACCAGTCTTATGACCAAGATTGCGATAGATCCTGAGACTGGTGCCCATGGTATGCGGAACAACTTTGTCAAGCTGATCAAAGACGGCAAAGTGCTGGACATTCCGGCATAGCTCGCATTAGCGTAAATAATTTCCCTTGAGGAGGAAAATATAAATGCAATACGGAATGATAATAGATCTCGAACGATGCGTTGGCTGTCATGCCTGCACTATTGCCTGCAAGGCAGAGTGGGAAGTTCCTGTCGAATACGGCAGAAACTGGGTACGGCGCCTGGGGCCTTCAATTGTTCAAGGCGAGATGGCTTCCACCTACTATCCCGGGTTGTGCAATCACTGCACTGAGCCACCCTGCGTAGAAGAATGTCCGGCAGATTACGAAGAGCAAACATTTACCAACCCGAAAACAGGTGAAACTATAACTCTTGAGGTTGCAGCCACCTGGAAAGATCCTTTTGACGGTACCGTACAGATAGACAAATCCCGCTGTCTGGGATGCGGAGCCTGTGCAGACGTATGCCCTTACAGCGCACGCTACATCAATCCGGATCTGGTTGACGACATGTCCGAGGACGGCAAGGCTGACAAGTGCACCCTCTGCAAGCCTCGGGTAGATGCCGGCTCACTGCCTGCCTGTGTGCAGACCTGTATTACTAACGCCCGAATTTTTGGCGATCTAGATGATCCCAAGTCAGAAGTTGCCAAGTATATCAAGAAGGGTGCAAAAGGAATCGAACCTGTTGATGGAGAGCTTGGCCCGAATATCAAATATTATGGCTGTAAAAAGGATGTTGACCTGCTCTTCGGCACCTCTACGCCTGAATTGGTAGACGTTGGACCAATTCGACGCCGGGCAATGCTGGCAGCTCTTGGCAGTGGAGCAAAAAAATCCCTGCGCAATGTCGGACTGCTGGGTATCGCGGGTGCATTTCTTGCGTCGGCAGCCTCAGATGGGGATGCCAGCGACAAATAAGCTTTACGATTCAGAATAGCAGTACATTTTACAGGACCATAATCTCAATTTGATTATGGTCCTTTTTTTATGTATTATCGTGGCACATTTGATATACCCGCTAATTGTGGCAGCCTTTTCATCAAATAATTATATTCATAATGAAAATATGCAGGGTCAACTGATTTTAGTGATTATTACATAGAATACCTGATAGCTTAGTAGAGGCTTTACCGGCTGCTTTTGAGCCAACACCATAATTGTCTCTCTAATAAATTGAAATAATTCCCAAAAGGAAAACCATGAGCACAGACGATAAGAAGATCATTTATTCAATGATCAAAGTATCGAAGTATTACGATAACAAACCAGTCATAAAGGATATATCTCTCTCCTATTTCTATGGCGCCAAAATTGGCGTCCTCGGTCTGAACGGCTCCGGTAAAAGTACCCTGCTGAGAATTCTTGCCGGGGTGGACACAGAGTTCAACGGTAAAACAGTTCTATCTCCCGGGTTGACTGTCGGCTACCTTGAACAGGAGCCTGATCTCGATCCGGAGAGTACTGTTCGCGCAATCGTTGAAGAAGGTGCCCAGGAGACTGTCGATCTGCTCCAGGAATTTAATGAGATCAACGAAAAATTCGCCGAGCCCATGACCGATGACGAAATGCAGAACCTCATCGACCGTCAGGCACAGGTACAGGAAAAACTCGATCACCTCTCAGCCTGGGATCTCGACAGTCGACTTGATATGGCCATGGATGCCCTGCGCTGCCCTCCCCCCGAATCTAAGTGTGGCGTGCTCTCCGGTGGTGAAAAACGTCGTGTTGCTCTCTGCCGTATTCTATTACAAAAGCCAGATATTCTGCTTCTCGATGAGCCCACAAACCATCTCGACGCACAATCAGTAGGTTGGCTTGAACAACATCTTCAGGAATACGAAGGAACAGTTATTGCTGTAACCCATGATCGCTATTTTCTCGACAATGTCGCAGGCTGGATTCTCGAGCTGGATCGAGGGGTAGGAATTCCCTGGAAGGGCAATTACTCCTCTTGGCTGGAGCAGAAAGAGAAACGTCTTGCCATGGAAGAAAAGAAGGAGAGCAACCGCCGCAAAACGCTCCAGCGCGAACTTGAGTGGATCAAGATGTCTCCCAAGGGACGACGTTCGAAATCCAAGGCACGTATCAGCTCTTACGAGAAACTGATGGGCCAGGAGAGTGAAAAGCTCGAAAGAGATCTCGAAATATTTATTCCACCAGGACCACGCCTCGGTAAGGTTGTTATTGATGCGGAAGGCGTGCAGAAAAGATATGGCGACCGAATTCTGGTCGACAATATGACCTTCAATCTTCCTCCCGGTGGAATTGTAGGTGTTATCGGTCCCAACGGTGCTGGTAAAACCACCCTGTTCAGGATGATTACCGAACAGGAAACACCGGATGCCGGTTCTATCAGAAAGGGTGACACCGTAAAGCTCTCATATGTAGATCAGTCCAGGGACTCCCTTGATCCCGAAGCTACTATCTGGGAAACCATCTCTGATGGTCAGGATACCGTCTGGCTTGGCACTCGCGAAGTAAACAGCCGAGCGTACGTCGGAAAATTCAACTTCTCAGGATCTGATCAGCAAAAGAAAGTCGGCTTACTGTCAGGTGGTCAGCGTAACCGTGTTCACCTTGCCCGGATGCTTAAAGAAGGCGGCAACGTATTACTGCTTGATGAGCCGACCAACGACCTTGATGTCAACACCTTACGAGCCTTGGAAGAGGCGTTAGAAAATTTCGGCGGCTGCGCGGTTATCATCAGCCATGATCGTTGGTTTCTCGATAGACTTGCAACCCATATTCTCGCATTTGAGGGTAATTCAGAAGTGGTATGGTTTGAAGGAAACTACTCAGACTATGAGAAAGACAGAAAAGCAAGACTTGGGGCAGAAGCTGACCAACCCCACCGCATAAAATACAGGCAGCTGACAAGATAGCACAGCGGTCGACGTAGGGAGAGCCTCGACAAATTTTGCACTGTCGGGGTTCTTTGGGTTGGTGAACCATGATAATTCTCGTGTTTGCTGTGTGCTCAATGAAGTCTTCAGAGACAGCGAGTAGTAATCTGCAGCAAGCGTTTGGCAGTAACGAGTTTGAGGTAAGCGGTCGTGGCGTTGGGTTAAAAAATGATCTGCTCTACCTGGAAAAAGCGACAAATCCGATGTGCTTTAGCGGATCAGGAGCTTGATATTTTAGGTAAAACTACACAGGTAACATGACTGCCAATCGTTACAGCTCCTTCAGTTCCTGCTGCATCTGTTGCAGTTTTGGCAGGAGTTCCTTTGCCAGCTCAACCCTGCCGGATCTGGCATCTTGCTCAATTTGCTTAGCGAGCATGGTAACCCCTTCTATCCCCAGAGTTGCTGCGGCCCCTTTGATGGAATGTGCGGCATTTGTTACCTGAAGCGCATTGCCACAGTTGATACCCGCCTCCATTTTGGCAACGTCATTCTCAAAGCTAATTTTAAAAAGATCTAAAAGTTCCTGCAGCAAATCAATATCGCCGGCAGTCTGCTCAAGTGCAAATTCCCTGTTCCAGCCCAGTATATTCATTTATAAATCCCGTTTTGCAGCTCAGACCTTTTTTCTGCTGGCAGCCCACCGGCAATACGTTCCATATGTTGTACGTTTTGGCATTTCATCTAAAGGATAACACGGAATACTATCTGGACAAACAGTAACGGCAAAAGGCAATGTGAATTTTTATCGTAATGTGGATCTCAATGGCAGACCCGGCAACCGAATTCGCCCAACTCTCTCAATGCACAAGATACCATCAATCACATTGACTACTGTAGACCCCAAGCCTTCATCAGCCGGCCCCCCGTCTACGACGTACGCAAGCTTGTCACCGAACGCCTCATGAACCTGTTTGGCAGACCGTGCCGGCTCATGCCTTGATGGATTCGCACTGGTAGCAGTGATGGGGTTTTTGAACAGATCTATTATGCGGCAAACTGTTCTATTGGGAGTCAGCCTGATACCGATGGTTCCGGTACCGCCTGTAAGAAGATGAGAGACGCTCGGCCTGGCAGGAAAAACAAGAGTTAGTGGTCCAGGCCAGTAGTGTTCTATCAGACTTTCGTATTGCTTGGGAATAGTCTGAGCATACTTCGCCACCTGTTGAACATTTGAGACAAGCAGCAGGATAGGTTTATTTTTCGGTCTCTGTTTTACCAGGTAGAGACGTTCTATGGCCTGATCGTTATCCGGATTAACGGCAAGTCCATAATAGGTTTCAGTTGGGACTGCTACCACGCCTCCCATCCTTATGGCTTCAACAGCCCGCCGAATGTCATCATTCGACGGGCTGATAACAGACTGTTTATTAGAGTGATTCAAGCTTTTTGGCCTTTTCTTCTACTTCTTTGACCATATTTTCCTTAAATTCAACCAGCTTGGCTGCAATGGCCTCATCACTCAAAGCGAGCATTTTCGCTGCAAAGACAGCACCGTTTTTGGCACCAGCTTTACCGATCCCCATGGTGGCAACCGGGATTCCAGGAGGCATCTGAACTGTTGCCAACAGAGCATCCATACCATTTAAAGGAGAGGCATCCAATGGTATTCCAATTACAGGGAGATCTGTATGAGATGAGATAACACCGGCCAGGTGTGCAGCCATGCCGGCACCACAGATGATAACTTTGAGACCACGTTCTTTAGCAGTTTTTGCGTATGTTGCAGCTTTTTCGGGAGTTCTGTGTGCTGATGCCACGGTCATCTCAAAGCCGATACCAAACTGCTTTAATAAATCTCCTGCGGCCTTCATCACAGGATAATCGGAATCACTCCCCATGAGAATTCCAACAACCACCGCTGCATCACCTTCTGTTCTTTTCATTGCTTTTGCTCCAATATCTCTACGAAAATAACTTTCCTGCCAGCTGATACAATCAACTGCTCTGTAACACGAGTCAAGAGCATCTCCCAGCGTGTCACCTATAGCCGTAACACCAAGAACCCTGCCTCCATTTGAAACAACTTTACCGGATGCTTCTGCAGTCCCGGCATGAAAGACAACCACCCCCGGTATTTGACGGGCCTCTTCAAGGCCTGTTATAGGATAACCCTTTGTATAGCTTCCCGGGTATCCACCAGAGGCCAGTACTACACAGACAGTAGGCCTTGGGTCTACTTTCAGATCAATCTCATGTAATTTACCATCTATTGCAGCCTCGAACACATCGACAATGTCAGACTGAATCCTCATGAGCAACGGCTGTGCTTCGGGATCACCAAAACGACAGTTAAATTCGAGTACATCGACCTTGTCGCCATCAATCATGAGGCCTGCATACAGCATTCCCTTATAGGGACGACCTTCCGCAGCGAGACCTTTGACAGTAGGGATCATGACGTTTTCCATTACATAATCACTTATCTCCTGTGTTACCACAGGTGCTGGCGAATAGGCACCCATGCCGCCTGTATTTGGCCCCTTGTCTCCTTCATAGATCGCTTTATGGTCCTGAGAGGTGGGCAACGGTAACACCGTTTTCCCATCAGTGAAGGCAATAAACGAAGCTTCCTCACCAATCAGACATGCTTCAACCACAACAGTGTTCCCCGCAGATCCAAAAGCTCGATCCTGCATAATAAGGTCGACGGCCTCCTTCGCTTCATCCACTGTGGCAGCGACGATAACACCCTTCCCTGCTGCAAGTCCATCTGCTTTTACAACTATTGGTGCTCCACATTTGTCGATGTAAGCCTTTGCTTCATCACTCTCGGTAAAAACACCAAATGGTGCTGTCGGAATATTGTATTTGGCCAGAAACTCCTTGGTAAAGACTTTACTTCCTTCCAGAATCGAAGCCGCTTTGTTCGGTCCAAAAACCCTCAACCCATTTTCTTCAAAACTATCTACAACTCCCTCGACCAATGCTGCTTCAGGACCAACAACAGTCAAGTCAATTTTCTGGTCCAAGGCGAATTTCAGCAGCTTATCAACCTCAGTAGCACCTATCTCAACACATTCAGCGATTTCGGCAATACCTGCATTACCAGGTGCACAGAAGATCTTTTCAACCTTGCTGCTCTGGTTAATTTTCCAGGCCAGTGCATGCTCTCTTCCACCTGAACCGATGACAAGTACTTTCATGTTAGTGACTCCATGTATAATTGAATGAGAAATTCTATAAACTCTGTAACTCGATGCGAACCCAACATTTTTTTGGCAAAAATATATGTAGTTTGCGCATTGACAAACGGTGTGTCAGCAAATATAAAAAATGAACAGCCATTCATTATAAAATTGCTTCAATTTGCGATTTTTGAAAATCAAAGCTTCCGAAAAGTATGAAAGCAGTCAATAAACATGCAAGGATAATTACAGCGGCAACTAAAGTTTTTGCCAAAAAGGGCTTTTTCAACGCCAGAATATCCGATATTGCCAAAGAAGCCAAGGTTGCTGATGGTACTATATACCTCTACTTCAACAATAAATACGACATTCTTATTTCTGTTTTTGAGGGGGAAATAGGTAAGCTCATTGCCCAGGCTGAAAAAATTCTCGCCAAAGAAAATGATCCCCAAAAAATGTTGGAGCTCTTCGCCACCAATCACCTCAAGGCCATGAAAAAAAATAAAAACCTTGCTGAAGTGATACAGGTAGAACTCCGCCAGACAAACAAGACAGTAAAGGACTACCGCAACACAACCTTCACCCAATACACTGATATTATTGGTCACATCATCCGTGAAGGGCAGAAAGCAGGCATCTTCAATGATAAAATACAACCAGATCTTGCCAAAAGGGCATTTTTTGGTGCTCTGGATGAAATTTCAAGGATATGGAATATCTCACTTGAAACCCATTATACGGTAGATGAAACCGCTAGCCAGGTGCTTCACCTCTTTCTAAACGGTCTGTTACAGCCGGTTCGAGCTGAAAATGTTTGATGTGAAATAGCCCGGTGTTCATCTGACAGTAAAAAACTCTGTCCTGTTTTTCAGGAAAAATCTGAAGACTGAATATCCATAACCTCAAATTCTCTACTCCCACCAGGGGTGTTCACCAAGACCTCGTCCCCAATCTCTTTACCAAGAATGGAACGGCCAAGTGGTGAGAGTACCGATATAGACCCCTTTTTCACATCTGACTCTTCAGGGCCAAGTAGCTGATAGGTAACTTCCTCGTCAGTATCGAGATCAAGCAGAGACACAACTGTACCGAAAACAGCTCTTGAAGTTGAAACTTTGGAGCAATCGATCACTTCCGCTCGGGAGAGTTTATCCTTGAGTTCCATTATACGCCCTTCGATGTGTCCCTGACGTTCTTTTGCTGCGTGATACTCAGCATTCTCCTTCAGATCTCCATGCTCCCTGGCAACCTCAATAGACTTTACAACCTCAAGTCTATCTACTTTTTCCAGCCTGCTCAGCTCATCTCTCAAACGCTGGTTACCAGCTTTTGACATTGGAATACGTTGTACCATCTTCTTTCTCCATAAAAAAAAATTCCTGCCAGAATCATTTTCTCCACTGGGCAGGAAACATTGATATTTCTTTAGAAATACTTAATTTTACCAGCGATACATCAAAGACATCGCCGCCGTTTTCTCATTGTAGTTGTCACTCCGTGAATAAAGCACCTCTCCTTTTAATAAGAAATGCTCATTCATTTCAAGAAAAATATCAAAGGCACCAGTATATCTCACATTTCCATCTGCTTCATAACCAATTGCAAAATCTAGTAAATAGAAACTTGGGGTGTTCTGAAAGGTATCAAAATCTTTTAACAGATGCCTGAAGGAGAACGACAGCTCATGTTGCCAATAGCTCCCGGGGCTCCAGTATGGTAAATCGTTGAAATTATCGGCGCCGGACCCTGTATCAAAACTTCCATCTGCTGTATCGGTATCTGAAACAATAAAATTGGACTCACTACTTTTCAATAAATCGTAACTGTATTTCACACTAAGGGAAGTATAGTCACTGAAGAACGTATATGAAGACCAAAACTGCATTCCGTCCTGATCATTGCCCCCTTTGAACCACTTATGCTGGAACTCACTACCAATGCTTACTCCGGAAGCCCCATCGATTACCAGGCCTCCTATCAGAGAGCTACGGTAAATTCCCTGATTCAGCGCCTCTACAGTGTCATCGACAACATCTTTGCGAAATTGCAGATAACCCTTTAATACCGGGTCAAACTCATGGTCGAATTTGATGGCATAAATACCCATACTGTCTGGGTCAGATTCCAGCAGATGAAAACCACCTTCCAGCCGTAAAGAAGTATTTTTGCTCAATTCAAACCGGGCTTTTCCTCCAAACTCCCTACCATCGATTGAACTTCCACCAGATTCAGGTTGGTATTTCAATTCTCCGTATTCGAATTGAAACTCTTTTCTTAGTCCTGCCAGATATTTAAAATTCGCACCATAGTAATATTTCTCGATATCGACAGCTCCGTCTCTACCACTCCGCTCGCTGTACATTGCCTCACCGGAAAGAGTCGGCGCCCTTGCTAATCTGTTCCGCTCCATCAATTCCTGAAGCTCCGGCAAGGTTTCTCCGCGAGCCTGGAGATACGCATAAACTTCAGCCTCTTTGGTATAATTCCCCAGCCGTTCGTATACTTTGGCCAGATCCTTGAGGCCTTCTACTGATTGCTCTTCTTTCAGCCGGGCCCGGTTCTGCCGTTCAGCAATAACATAGTTTTTATCTTCGACAGCTTCCCTGATCTGATACTCGTTCTTAATTAACTTTTCCCAACGATAGCTATCATACAATTCGGCAACTATCTCTCCCAGGGGGGTCCCGGTAATTGATAAAAAACCATCTTCCGCTCTGAGTGTATTCAATTTATCAAGTTGCCCCGGGCCCTCATGGGTGAATAACGACCAGAACATAGCCTCGCCCCCCTCCTCCCAGTCTAGGTGGAGATCTTTTTCAGCAAGCCTTTGTTTGAACTGGCTACTCACGTTTGGAGTCAGCAGTTCTCTGTACGTAACCAAGGAGCTTTTCAGCTCACCCAGGGCCCAGAGAGTCCGGGCTAAAAGCAGTTTTTGCTCTACAGGCAAAGTCTCAAAATCTTTTTCAGCCAATTCCCCCAGAATAGAATCGTAATTCCCCCTGCGAAATTCAAGCAAAAGATACTCAGTCATAAAGACCCCTGAGTCACCGCCCCGCTCGTTGAGGTCACGAAATTCTTCTGCGGCATCATTGAGGCGCCCAATATTTGACAGTGCTCTGGCCAACTGAATCCTGGCTCTTCTAGATTCAGGCTCAATCTGCAATATGAACTCGGTTATTTTCACGGCGGCATGATTTTCACCATTTCCAACAGCCTTCACCGCAGCTGAGAACAGCCCTCGAAGCCCACTATTTGGCTCTTTGAGATCTCCGTTTTCTGTATACAGTTCTTCTGGAACGAAACGCCCTTCTCCCTCAAGATACTGCTGAGACACCCATACATCGGGATCGTGCAATGTGTTTTCAGGGTATTCCCGCAGTATTGACCTGCATTCTGCGTTTTTATCAATGACAAGATAGAGATCGCAGAGTTTCAACTCGCAGTTTCTATAGCTGGATGGTGAATCGCGGTCCTGCGCTTTGGGGGGAAACTCTTCGAGATAATGTGTAAGATCACTAATGGCCAGATTATAACTCCCCTCTCTTTCTAGCAGATAGATGTAGGTCAAAAAAACCTCTACAAGATCTGACTCCGATGGTTCACGCCAGTTTTTTTCATCAATACCTGATACGTAAAACCAGAAAAGTGACCACCCATCGTTTAAGGAATCATTTTCAGCAACACTTTTTATAAGTTGAATTATGGCATCCTGGTTATAAAGGTCTTCAGCGATTATTTCCCTGAGTACTCTCTGTGAATCAAACAATTTCCCCATGTCACGAAATGTTCTTGCCTTACTGAGAGTAATTTTATTCCGAGCATCTGGTTCGTTCCACTGGGCATTGAGCATCTTTGCATACAGACTTTCAGCAACACTGTATTGCCCATTCAGTCTAAGGCCTTTAGCGTAGGCCAGATACACTTCGAGTTCATCGCTGACAATGGGCCTGCTGGTGAGAGCATCACCCAACGCCTTTAGGGTATCAAGCCTGCCAATATCACCTGCAATCTCAATAGTATTTTTGAGAATTGAAAGATTATCCTTATCCCAATCGAGGGCGCAGAGATACGACTCGAGAGCCTCAACATCAAGCCCTATATTTTCTTCGAGTTTTGCTTTTGCCAAACAAAATTCCATGCTGGCCGACAATTGACCGCTAATGGTTGTCAGGTATTCGTAGGCAAGTTGCTCGTCACCTCTTCCAGCATAGAGATTTGAGAGTTTAAATTTAACATCTTCGTTGTGAAGGCTATTTTCATCGATAACCTCCAGAACTTCGATTAACTCTGTAGTTTTCTCTTCTAACTCCAGACGATTGGCCATTATCTTGAATAGAGCCATCCTGTCATCGGTAATCTTGTCCAGATCGTTCCACAATAGACGTGCGCCGTTATTTTCAACTATAGCAAGAAGAGCGTCGGCGATTTTTTCACGTACCTCTTCTAATTCTCGTTTCGCTTGACTGTTTTGGGGAAAAACTTTCAAATATCGTTCAAAATATCGAAGAGATTGATCTACACGATCACCTTCCCGTGCATAGATACGCGCTGTTATCAGTAATAATTCCGGATCGAAGTTTTTATCATTATCAATGAGGGCAAGAAGATGTGGCAGCGCTTCCCTGCCATTTGCACTGCTCAGATAATAGTCTGCCAGTTTTTGATGATAAGCTAAGGCTTCAGGTTTTAACCGGACTATAGATTTCCAGAGCGGATAGGCTCTTTGGTTTTCTCCATACTCGACGAAGATATCCGCAGCCTCGGCCAGAACAGCAACATTGTCTTTTGACTCATCAGCGAGCAGTGAATAATAGTCCAGCGCCTTTTCGCGCTTGGCAAGTGCTTTACTCTTCCGGGCAAGATCGTGCAGTAAAGAAAAATCTTTGTTTTTACGCTGTCGAAGCTGTTCGTAGAGCACAAATGCCTCTTCCAGCTTCCCCCGACCCTCGAGCGCTTCTGCAAAGTCCTGTAGTAACCGGGCCCCTTCTTCTCCTTCAGGCGTGAGGGAATAAGCCTGGCCAAGGTATTGTACAGCCTTCTTGTATTCACCAAGTTCCAGGGCAACCTTGCCTGCGAGCTTTATGTATTCAATATTATAAGGATTGTTTTCTATCAATCCTTCAACTAAAGGCGAAATCTTTTTATATTCGTCCAGGCGAAACAGAATTTTACAGTATTCCCACTTCGCCTCTTCAATTTGCGGCTTGAGCAAAACCAGCTCTTTATAATATGCGGCAGAGTCTTGATATTTCCCAAGTCGGGCAAGTTCCCGACCTCTATCCCAATGCTTTTTCCAGGTCGGAACATCAGGCGCATCTATGGGAATAATTTCGCGTTCAGGAGCTATTGCAGAGTGGAGATTGGCGGAAGGAAGTATCAGCAAAAAAGCGAGGATTGGCAAAAATACTATATGAAGCGGGAACGCATCCGGCTTTTTTGATACCATGATGTAGCCCTTTCAGGCGGGGAGGGTTGTAGAATTCATCCCGACAGGCCGTAACGACCTGCCGGGGACAATAGCATTGCTCTATTGATAGTATTTTTTTATGTTTTCTACAACATATGTCTGCATTTCGTCTGTCAGCTCCGGGTAAACCGGCAGGGCAAGGGTCTCTGCTGCAGCCTTTTCAGCTTCGGGCATAGACCAGTTATCAGCATCAGAGCCAAGACATTCCTGCTTGTGCATTGGCACCGGATAATAAATTTCGCAACCAATTTCATTTTTTAATAACCAGTCTCTCAGACCATCCCTGTCAGTGACTCTGATGATATACTGATTATAGATATGGCTTGCGGAATTTTCCTCACCAGCAACCCCCTTATAAACTGCAGCAGGAGGAACCACCTTACCGCTCTCAATCAGGCCGGATTCAGCAAAAAGGCGGTTGTATAACTCTCCATTTGCCTTTCTGCCTTTATGCCAGGAATCCAGATAGCGAAGCTTAACCCTCAGAGCAGCCGCCTGTATGGCATCGAGCCTGAAGTTGCCGCCTACCATGGAATGGTAATATTTAGGATGTGCTCCATGATTTCGAAGTAATTCAATTTTTTTCGCAAGCTCTTCATCCTGACAGGTGACCATGCCACCGTCCCCTATTCCACCAAGATTCTTGCTTGGAAAAAAGGAAAAACACCCAGCTGCCCCCATTGATCCTGCCCTTTGCCATTTCACCTCGTCTCCGTCAACAAACGGATATTCAGCACCAATGGCCTGAGCTGCGTCCTCAATGACCGGCAGCTTGTACTCGGCAGCAATTTTCAGAATTTCGGCCATATCCGCACACTGGCCATACAGATGAACCGGGATGATCGCCTTAATTTTCTTATCTTTATCAGCTTCTAATGCCTGGCGCATTTTCTGCGGGTCTATGTTGTAGCTGACAGGGTCTATATCGGCAAAAACAGGACGGGCACCAAGTCGAAGGATAACTCCCATGGTCGCAAAGAATGAATACGGGGTAGTTAATACCTCGTCACCCTCTTTGATATCAAGTGCCATAAGTGCAACAAGAAGCGCATCGGTTCCACTGGAGACACCGATGCCGTGGTTTGCACCACAATATTCAGCCACCTCTTTTTCCAACCCGACAACCTCAGGGCCATTGATATACCAAGTAGAGCGAAGGACCTGGGTTACCGCACTGGTAAGTTCATCTTCAAGGTCAGCAAATTGCGCCTGCAAATCAAGTAAGGGTACTTTCATAGCGTTGTTAGTTATAGAACAGTAATGGTTTTTTAAATGGGCTGTTCGGTAGAAAAACCACGTCAAGCCTTTAATCCCTGGAATTGATGACTATCTTCTCTCCATCAAAGAAATCGACTATATCCGGCATCTCTGCTTCAAGATATTTTTTCATTTTCTTTAACAGATTTACTTCTATTTGTCGCACCCTTTCACGCGATATGGCAAAGCGATCTGCGATATTCTGCAAAGTCATCGGTTCATCGGTAAGCAACCTTTCCTCAAGAATCATTTTCTCTTTGTCGTTCAGCTTATCCTTGAGCACATCGAGCAGTTCTGTGAGTTTTAGCTTAATTTCCTTGCCGGCAACGGTTGACTCAATATTAGGTCCCTTGCTTGGAATGAAGCTTTTCTGCTCGTCATCAGAGTCAGAACGAAGGGGGCTTTCGAGAGAAACATCCCAGTTATCCATCCGCTGACTCATCTCGATAACTTCACGTTCCTTCACGTTGAGTCGCTCGGCAAGCAGTTTAGGTTCAGCCTGAAAGCCTTGAGATTCCAGAAGTTTTCTCTCTTTGTTAAGACTGAAAAACAGTTTTCTCTGGGCCTGGGTAGTGCCAATCTTAACCAGGCGCCAGTTATCCATTATAAACTTCAGGACATAGGCACGAATCCAGTAGGCGGCATAGTAAGAAAACTTTACCCCCCGATATGGATCGAACTTTTTCGTAGCTTGTACCAGACCAACATTTCCTTCCTGGATCAGATCCATGAAATTTTGCATCCAGTATTTCTGAAAATCCATTGCAACTTTGACAACCAGACGCAAATTAGAAGAAACCAGCCGGTATGCTGCCTCTTGATCTCCATGCTCTTTGAATCGGATAGCCAGTTCGTCGGTTTCTTCTCTGCTGAGCAATTCGTACTGACTAATCTCCTGCAGATACCTGTGAAGGGCTGGATTGCTTAAAGCTGGTAAGTTGTCATCATCTGAAATTGAGACAAGTTGATGTGCCTTTTGGTGATCAATAACTGGGATTTCTTCTTCGAACTCAACTTCCAAATCAACGTGATTTTTACTCATATGAATCAGTCTCCAGACTGTTGTTAAGCGATGAATCACAGAAAAAGATTACAATTTTACCTTGCATAGGTGAAAGTGCAATCATTATGTGCAAAACGCTGTGTGAAACGGTTATATATGCTAATATCAATCATGCAAAAGCCGTTCTCTACTTAAAGGAGAATTGTGTTTTATATTTATTGTTTTTGTGCTAAAAACAACCGTCCCGCTGCATTTATCCAACCTACAGTATACTCTTTTGACTGTAATTTTACCAATTACACGCGATGAAAAATATAAGAAACTTTAGTATCATTGCTCACATAGACCATGGCAAATCGACTCTTGCTGACCGCATGATTCAGATGTGCAATCTCATTTCCGACAGAGAGTTCAAAAACCAGCTCCTCGACAACATGGATATTGAGCGTGAACGAGGCATTACCATCAAAAGCCAGACTGTGTGCCTCCCTTATAGAGCCAAAGACGGCCAGGATTATTCCCTCAATCTCGTAGATACCCCAGGCCACGTTGATTTCAGCTATGAGGTATCCCGTGCTCTCACGTCCTGCGAAGGTGCCCTCCTGCTGGTAGATGCTGCACAAGGCGTTGAAGCTCAGACCCTTGCCAATCTCTACCTGGCAATGGAAAACGATCTTGAGATAATTCCTGTCATCAATAAAATCGATCTGCCCTCCGCGGAACCCGAGAAAGTTGCCTTGCAAATTGAAGAAGACCTTGGTCTCGACAGTGATCTTATCCGTTACTGCTCCGCCAAAAATGGTCAGGGTGTGGAAGAAATCCTTGAGACCATCGTTACAAGTCTGCCTGCCCCTGAAGGGGACCCCACCGCTGCACTTCAGGCTCTGATATTCGATGCGAACTATGACGCTTTCCGTGGTACTATCATTTCCGTCCGCATTATCAATGGTACCCTTAAAAGCGGGGACACCATCAAGTTCATGTCCACAAACACAGAGTATCGTGTAGAGGAAGTTGGCACATACCAGGTACAGCGCAACAAAGAAAAACAACTCTCTGCTGGTATGGTCGGCTATATTATCGCCGGAATCAAGAGCGTTCAGGATGCCAAACCTGGTGACACCATCACTCTCGCCGACAATCCTGCCAGTAAACCGCTGCCAGGATTCAAGGAAATTCAGCAGGTAGTTTTTTCCTCTATCTATCCTATTTCCACCGATGAGTATGAAGATCTTGCAGCAGCACTTGAAAAGCTGCAGCTCAATGATGCGGCTCTCACCTTTCAAAAGGACTCTTCTGCGGCCCTCGGTTTCGGCTTCAGGTGTGGTTTTCTGGGTCTGCTTCACCTTGAAGTAGTCCAGGAGCGTCTTGAACGCGAATTCGATGTTTCCCTCATCCTCACTGTCCCATCCGTACGATACAGTTGCTATCTGAAAGATGGCTCCATGGTTGAGGTGGATAACCCCGCCTATTACCCGGACCCGGCCAATATCGACCGTACCGAGGAACCATACATCAAGGCGACTATCCTGATGCCCGAACGCTACATGGGCGCAGTGATGACACTTTGCATGGAGCGTAGAGGTGAAAACACCCAGTACCACTATCCTACACCCGGCAGGATAGAGTTCACCTGTGAGATCCCACTGGCTGAGGTTATCTATGACTTTTACGATCGATTGAAGTCCATTACCCAAGGTTACGGCTCTTTCGATTACGAAATCCTCGACTACCGCGCTTCTGACCTGGTTAAACTTGATATTCTGGTCAACGGGGAACGTGTTGATGCCCTCTCACAGCTGGTGCATCGCGATAACTCCAGAGCTCGCGGACTGCACGCCTGTGAAATGTTGAAAGAGGAGATTCCCCGCCAGATGTTCAAGATCGCTATCCAGGCAGCGATAGGCGGAACAGTTATTGCTAGAACAACCATCGCAGCTTTGAGGAAAGACGTTACCGCTAAATGTTACGGTGGTGATATCTCTCGAAAGAGAAAACTGCTGGAAAAACAGAAGGCGGGTAAAAAGCGAATGAAGACAGTTGGTAATGTCGATATTCCACAAAACGCATTCCTTGCCGTTTTGAAGTCTGACCAAAAATAGTCACCAACCATTCGCTTCACAACCAGTTCAGGCCACGTCCCATTTTTTTGGGGCGTGGCCTTCTTCATTTAATCCCATGTAAATTGCTCGGCTTAGTTTTTCCTGTTTACGACTCTTTTCGACTCAATTTTTTGCCCTGGTTTGAATGATAAGTCCGGCAACAATAAAAAACAATCCGACCAAGGTGGATATCATGATTTTTTCGCCAAGGATAAAGTAGATAAATATCAGAGAGAGAAATGGTGAAACAAAGATGAGATTAGCTATTCTGGCTGTATTTTCAGTTAATTTCATTGCTGTCAACCAGAGTAGAAATGCCACTCCCATCTCAAATACACCTATATAAACCGCCCCTGCCAATCCTCTCATGTCAGGTATGCTCATTCCTTGAGTAACCAATAAATACAACGCTATCATCGGCACTGCGCAAATGAAATTCATAAGCAGCCCAACGACAGGGTCACGTGAATCTCTGGTGTTACCGATCCAATAGAGGGCCCAGAAAATTGTCGAAAGCAACGCCAGGAAGATGCCAAATGGACTTTCCATGGAAAACGAGAACAGATTGCCATTAGTCGAGATTACCAATACCCCAAAATAGCTGATGGTGATTGCCAACAACTGCCCTCTGGAAAGCTTATGCCCCAGAAGCGGCACAGAGAGTATGGAAAGCGTGATAGCCCAGGTATAATTCAAAGGCTGGGCTTGTTGAGCCGGCAGCAGATCATACGCTTTGAATAACACAAGATAGTAAAGTAATGGGTTGAGCATCCCCAGTTTGGCTGACAGAAACCAATCCGACCACTTCATAGTCGCAAGCAAGGGCAACTTTTTCTGTATGATAAGTACCATTAGCAATACCAGGCATGAAACAATAGAACTGAAGAATACCAGCTCTGCCGGCTTGATATAGTTGAGCGATAGTTTACAGGCAGTGGCGATAGTGGACCATAATCCCACTGTTACCAATGCATAACAATACGCCCTGCCTTGTCTGGTCATATTTTTCTTTCCTGGTTAAAAAACTCAGAGTCATTCTGTTTCCTGATTGTACTCACGCCCATTCCCCTCTGGTATTCCGTAATTCCCCATGAATGTTTGAATTTTTCATGCACCCGTAACTCAATTTTCGTGAGAAATTACTGCCGGAACAACAAACCTGCCACAAGGGGTAAATACGTCGCTCCTTGCGGCAGGTTTTATAGACCAGCTGAACCGATAGTATACTACTGTTTTGAAAACAATAAAGAAAACTCTATGGCCCCCATATTTACATTTCCAAGAACACTTCCTGTATTTTCGCTTAGGCGAGAAGCCCCGCAGCGCTTTATGAGATTACAATTTTACCAGCCTTGAGTACCTGTCCCGGATCAGCGAGTGTCAACGCATCCCTGCCGTTGTATTTAACCTGCAGAACCATCACTCCAGGCTCATCAGGAATACGTACGCCTGTCTCAGCGGCCATGGCTTATGCCATCTCAACCCAGTGCTGTATTACCATACGACAGTGAACCTGACGCGGCGCTTACTCATGCTCACGTAAATTGAAGAAATCGAGCAACTCGCCAACCCTGTTCCAGCAGTCACGCTCATCAAGACGGCAGTGAGGGGTATGACAGATGCCTTGGAACATGCCCTGGTCTGCTTTGAAAATGAAGGCCAACCACTCTATTTTGGCCACACTCATCTCACTGAAAAGAGGAATTGTCAGGGATGCAGGGCTGAGCGGAAAGCACCTCCATTTCCCATTTCCCAGGAGGTGTGCAGATTACACTATAAAAACAAAAGGAATCAGTCCATATAGGGGTACCTGTATTGTACCGGCGGTACAAAGGTCTCTTTTACAGTTCTGGGTGAAACCCATCGAAGAAGGTTGGTCATTGCCCCGGCCTTGTCATTGGTACCTGATGCCCTGCCTCCACCAAATGGCTGCTGACCAACCACAGCGCCTGTGGGCTTGTCGTTGATGTAAAAATTGCCGGCTGCATTCTCAAGTTTCTCAAGAGCAAAACTTGTCGCTAACCTGTCTCTTGAGAAAATTGCCCCGGTTAGGCCGTACATTGTAGAAGAATCGCAAATCTCAAGTGTTTTTTCAAATTCCTCATCCTGGTAGACAAAGACAGTTAAAACCGGGCCAAAGATCTCCTCCACCATTGTCTTGTATTGAGGGTCGCTTGCAATAATCACAGTAGGTTCAATAAAATAACCGACACTGTCGTCACAGCCACCGCCAATAAGAATCTCTCCACCAGTGCTTTCTCTGGCATAAGCAATATAGTCCCTGATGGTTTCAAAAGCATTTCTATCAATTACTGCGCTGAGAAAATTGCTTAAATCTGTAGTCGGTCCCATCTTGATCGATTCGATCTCCGTGAGTAACAGAGGTTTGACTTCACTCCACAAACTTGCAGGAATGTAGGCCCTACTCGCTGCGGAGCACTTTTGGCCCTGATATTCAAACGCACCTCGTACCATAGCGGTAACAAGTTCTGAGGCATCGGCAGAGGAGTGTGCAAAGATGAAATCCTTACCACCAGTCTCACCAACAATGCGAGGGTATGATTTGTAGTTGGCAATATTGTTGCCGATGGTTTTCCACATTTTCTGAAATACTGCCGTTGAACCTGTGAAATGAACACCTGCCAGATTCGGGTCGTTGAGACAAATCTCCCCAACAGCTGAACCGCTGCCAGGCACGAAATTTATGACCCCCGGCGGCATTCCAGCCTCTTCCAGAATTTTCATGAACAGATACGGTGTATATACCAATGAAGAGGCAGGTTTCCAGACAACGGTGTTCCCCATAATCGCTGGCGCTGTCGGCAGATTCGCGGCTATTGCTGTAAAGTTGAATGGGGTTACGGCAAAAACAAATCCTTCAAGAGGTCTGTGCTGGACAAAATTCCAGACACCTGGCGAGGAATCAGGCTGAGTTGCATATATTTTTTCAGCAAAATAGACGTTGAACCGAAGAAAATCTATGAGCTCGCAGGCTGCATCTATTTCTGCCTGAAAAACTGTTTTTCCTGCGGAAAGCATAGAACCGGCATTTATTTCATACCGATACTTGGAAGCAAGCAGATCTGCCGCTTTGAGGAATATCGCACATCGTTCTTCCCAGCGCAGTCTACGCCAGTCTTTATGTGCCTTTACGGCAGCGTCGATGGCGGCTTGCACCTCATCTGACCCTGCTTTGTGATAGGTAGCCATGACCTTTTTGTAATCATGGGGCATAACCACCTGACCGGTCTGGCCAGTTCTGTATTCCTGTCCGTTAATGATCACAGGAATATCGATTGTCTCCTTGCCCATCCGCTCAAGAGCTTTTTTCAGGAGGGTTCTTTCATTTGTACCTGGAGCGTAATTATAAATTGGTTCGTTTACAGGCGTGGGGGTTCGTATTATGGCGTTATTCAACAGATTCATCATTACACCCCTTTCTTTTCAGTATTTTAGTGCCCTGCTCCACCTCTTTGTCTTTTGAATATAATCATTTGCACGGCCTGACCATGGGCCAGGCCGTGATTTTATCTAATTCCTGCTATTATCCTTTCTTAAACAGCGCCTTGATAATTACGCCGGCCATTGCCGGGTTCTCTTTCAGGCGTCTGGTACAGTATCCAAACCACTGCTTGCCGAACGGTACATAAACTCTCATTTTATGCCCCCCATCGACAATTGACTTACGCAGTGCAGGGGTAACGCCGTAGAGCATTTGGAATTCATACATGTCTTTTGGAACATTGTACTTTTTAATGAGCTCAAGAGAACCTTCAACAAGGGGCTTATCATGGGTTGCAATCGCAGGATACATTTTGTTCTGCATCATGTACTCAACATCCTCAAGGAAGTGCTTGTTGATGTTCTCATACTGCTTATACGCAATTTCTGCAGGCTCGTTATAAATTCCTTTACAAATTCGGAAATTGAGCGGGATTTCCTCGCTGTTGAGATCCTTAAGGCTCGCGATGTCATCATGGGTCCGCTTAAGATACGACTGAAAAACAAGACCTACATTTTTGGGGAACTCGGCTTTAATCCTGCGAAGCAATGCTATAGACATGTCGGTACAAGGAGAATCTTCCATGTCAATGCGAACGAAGTTGTCATATTCTGCTGCTTTGGCGACAACTTCACGGATATGCTGATATGCAACTTCCTGGTCAATAAGCAGACCAAAGAAAGTAGGTTTAAGTGAGTAGTTGCCGTCAACGCCAGCGGCCTCGGCTTTTTCGATCACTTCAAGATATTCCTGCTTGTTCGCCTCAGCCTCTTCAAGGGTAGTAATAAACTCACCTAGAACGTCTATGGTTGTCAATATCCCCATATCATTGAGTTTCTTGGCATTTACTATCGCCTCTTCAATTGTCTCACCAGCAATGTATTCCTTAGAGAACAACCACACCAACTTTTTGGGCATAAACGGCAAAATTTGAGAAATAAGCTTGTTGATCATAACTTTCTACCAGTTGAATTGAATTGACAGAACGGCAAACAGCCGCGACCTGGGGCAGCCCGGCAACATCTCTGGTTACCGGAACAATGCATACGTGACATTCACCGGATAACTGCCGGTGGGGGACAGAGTTACTTAGCAAAACAGTGTGACAATATTAAACACAGCATCTTTTTTCAATAGCACACTTCATTTGTATACAATCTCTGCGTGCAGAATAAGTACGCTATAGGTTTGTATAATGTCAATATATTTTTCACTATTGCTCAGACATAGTCTTCTTTCTATCACCAAATCTAACAATCACCAGCTTCCCCATAGCCAGAGTCAAGGCATATTCCAAGCATGAGTCCGGGTCGACCGCACTGTATCGAGACCGTATTTTCAAGCAAATAGGGTTTTGATGGAGCAGCACTCACTCTTCATTATAGAGCATCATTTCGCGATACCAAACACCAGCGTAATGCTACTTCTCTGGCAATTTTGAGCCATGAATACCTTTTGGAGCTTCAAAATGAGGTAATTCAGCCCATATGAATTACCTCATTTTCTAATCGTTTATGACTGGTCGATCCACACAGCTTCCTGTTATCTGTTCGGAGAAACAAGAAAGGGTTACTTCTTAAGAAGCAACCCTTTCATGAACATCAACCGAGCTTCCTGAAAACGTATACTACAGGTTCAATTCAAGCCCCTCACCGGTTTCCAGGGCGCTTTTCAAAAGGAGGTCAGCGGCTACCAGATCTTGAACCGCTACCCCTACAGATTTGAAAAATGTTATCTCCTGCTCACTTTGTCGAGCTGGAAGTGTTCCATTTGCGAGTTGACCGAGTTCGGCATGAATGTGGCTCTCAGCGATAAGTCCCGACATAATTGGTTGAACAATGTCGCCAGCCTCGGCAAGACACGCGGCTCTTTGATCCACGACCACCGTTGCCCTGGCAACGGTTTCAGGGGGGATTTCGATCATATCAGTTTTATACGCACCAACTGCATTGATATGGGTTCCAGGCCTGATATGCTTATCATCAAAAAGAGGCGTTGAAGACGGTGTAGCGGTGCAAACAATGTCAGAGGCTTCAAGATATTCCATCGAATCCGCAACCACCACACTGATGTTAAGCGTTTCTGCCATTTTCCTGGCAAAGTCCTCAGACTTTTTTTGATTCCTGCCAAACACATATGCTTGCTCTATCGACCTAACAGCGCATACAGCCTCAAGCTGAGCTTCTCCCTGGGCCCCGGGGCCAAATATAGACACCACTTTAGCATCTTTTCGTGCAAGATAACTGGTCGCCAATCCAGAACCGGCACCGGTTCTCAAAGCGGTTAAAGCTTCTCCATCCATAATTGCCAGTGGCTCACCATTGCTTGAATCAAATAGCATCATCATGGCATGAACAATAGGTAAGCCTTTAGTGCTGTTTTCTTTGTGATTCGTGACTGTTTTCAGGCCAACTCTATGCAAACCCGGCATGTAGGATGGCATAAATAGCGCATTGCCGTTATCAGCCTCAAGTTCCAGCCTTGAGCGAACCGGCACAACCGCCTGATCGCTGCTGAGTGCACTGAAGGCGATCTTCATTGCCTCAATACACTTTTCCATACTCAGGATTTGCCTGATATCTTTGCCCGAAAAATAGCGTATGGTATTACCTTGCATGATTAAACCTAGTTAAATTTTTTAAATTGAAGGGTGACTAAACTACTTTTTCAGAAAATATGCATTCATGGACCACTTCTATATCAATCCAATTCCTTTGTTGCTCCATTGCCGACAGGTAACTGTTAAATCAGAGCTAAACTCTACGGCAGCTCAGAACTTATGCCGGATAAGATAAGGGAAAACTTGTTTTGTACGAAAGCAAATAATCTCCTCCCTGGTTTTAGCAGAGAGAAGATTATTTACAAATGAGGACTGTCTGGTGCGGAAATATTTTGATCAGAGGATCTGATGCAACACCTTAAAACGGGTCAGGCCATCCTCTTTTCTCTGCAGTGCGTGACAAAATTGCAAACAACATAGCAACCAGATACGCCCAGGGTGCTCCGGTGGTAATGGCTGCCAGGAAAAAGGCAAAGCACAGTATTGCAAAGAGATTCCTATAAAAATTCATACGTAATACTACCACGGTACGCCCATGATGAAATGGGGCAGGAACAGAGAGATTTTAGGGAAAAATACCGTTACGAAAAGTACCGGGACCCAACACAATACAATAAACCATAAGCATGGTCTCATCATCTCGTCGATTGGTGCACCACCTAATCGTCCAGAGAGATAAAGAACTGGTGCCGCAGGTGGAGTAATGCAACCGAGACCGGTATTAACACCGACAATCGCAGCATAGTGAATGGGGTTAAAGCCCAACTCAATAATGATTGGCATCAGAATAGGAGTTGTAAGTACAACAACACTGATGTCATCCATCAACATGCCCATGATTACCAGAAAGATATTAATCATGAACATAATCATCAACGGATCACTTGAAACAGCATAAAACACCCCAAGCAATACACCCGGCAAATCTTCAAGGATATACAACCGGCTCAGCATGGCAACAGAATAGAGCATTACCATAATAACGCCTGTGGTCACTGCGGTTTCTACGATAATCTTATAGGTACCTTTCAGTGTAAGCCCTTTATAGACAAACATACCGACTGGGATTGCGTAGAGAACTGCCATCGCCGACGCCTCGGTGGTCGTCATAATACCGCCGTAAATACCGCCGAGCACGATAAACGGCAGCATGAGTGCCGGCAATGCCTGCTTTCCTCTGGTTTGGAAAAGTCGAACTTTGTCTGCGGTAGTTCTGTCTGTTTTAGCTGCAGCCAATACTTCAGTATTTTTTCGCAGCAACCAGCGATTCGCTGAACAGATCAGAATGATAGTAATAAATCCAGGAATTACTGTTGCCAGGAAACAGGCCAGAACAGATTGGCCACTGATCCAGGCAAAGATAATAAGGGTAGCGTTCGGCGGTATGAGTAAACCCAGGAGGGAGGCGTTGGCCAACAGAGCGGCAACAAGACCTCTCGGGTATCCTTCTGCCTCAAAACGCGGAATCATGATGGAGCCGACACAGGAAAGGGTCGCACATGCAGCGCCACAGATTGAGCCAACAATTGCACAGGAGATTGTAGCTACTATTCCCAGTCCACCCTTTAGGTGACCTACAAAAACATCGACAAAATCAATGAGTTTCTCACCAATCTTGCCTCGTTCCATAATGCCGCCTGCGGCGATAAAAAGAGCGATAGCAAGGAGTGAAACGGAATTCATCTGAGCATAACCGTAGGGTAGCAGCTGCGAGGCGGCATACCCTTCTCCACCTGGACCGCCGAAGAAAATCAACCAGGCCGCAGAGGCCATAAAGCTTACTGGCACAGGTACACCAATAATCAGACAAAATACGAGGATTATCAGGGCTATAAAAATCATTTATCTTGCCCTCCTGAAAAGTGCACGGGCGCTTTGAATAAGATCTCTCATGAAGTAGTAAGCCATAAAAGCAAGCCCCAGGAAGACGGAAAGATAGCCAACCCAGAAAGGTATCCTCCATACGGTGGTTTTAGGAATAGCAATTCCAGTGCCGAGCGGACCAGCGTAACCAAACATGAAGAATTCCCAGCCGTACCAGACAAAAAGAAGGCAAACGCCGACAGTTATCGAGTTCCTCAGGAATATCAGTGAGTTTTTAAATGTTCCGTATGACAGGTACGCATTTACAAGATCTGCTGAAACGTGAGTGCGATTATAGGCGCCGATGGCTGCACCGAGAAAATAGAGCCAGAAAGCCAGAATTTTAACCCATTCCTCATATCCGTACAGGTCACCTTGCACGACATAGCGAAAAAAGGTCGCGGCACAAATAATCAAGGTCAGAGCTGCAGTGGCCGCGAAGCAAATAGCGGAGAATGAACCAATAGCTATCCGGTCAAAAAGATTTCTTGGGGCATTAAAAAGATTTATGCAATCAGAAGTGTTAGTGCATTGAGTTTCTATTTTGTTATCTGACACAAACTAGCTCCCTCTCAAGCATCATGAGGCCCAGAGAGCGTACTCTGCCTCTGGGCCTCATTTTATTGGTAAAAACAAATGCAGATGAACTATCGGATTACTTAGGAGCGAGCTCGGTTCTGAATTCGTCCATGAGTTCCTTGGTCATGTTTTTCTCAAGCTTTGGCCAAGTCTCAGCAACAGCCTTCATCATTGGAGCGAGCTCTTCCTTGCTGTAAGTAACAACCTCAATGCCTTTCTCTTTCATGAGGTTCATGTAGTGCTCATCAACGCTCTTAGCGTTTTCAATACTACTGATGGTAGCACGGGAGAGGATATCCTGAATTACTGCCTGATCTGCAGCACTGATCTTCGCCCAGGTCTGGCCGCTGATCATGAAATTGAGGATCTCCATGGAATAGTTGGTTGCATACCAGTGCTTGATTACATCGCCAAGAGCGGTGTAAGCAGCTGCGGTCGGATAACCATTAACGCCATCAACAACGCCAGTCTGGATCGCCTGGTAAACGTCAGAATACGGCACGGTTACAGTTCTGTAACCCATTGCCTCTGCAGCCAGTTTGTAAACATCCATGTTAGGCACACGAACGAGAACGCCCTGGTCAGCAGCAGGATTCAAAGGATCTTTTGCAGGCTTGGTGGTACCGGTACCAATCATACCCTCAACGAAGAAGCCGAGAAGCTTGACGCCAAGTCTCTCGTTGAACTCATTCATTTTACCGAAGAGCCATCCGTCCTGCGCGAGAACGTTCTTCACGTCATCGTAGTCACCAACAAAACCGTTGATGTAAATCAGTTCCATGCGTGGATCGAACTGGCTAGGAACAGAGATACATGACATATCGATGGTGCCACGAATCTGCTCTTCATATACCAGGCTGTAATCACCAAGCTGGTTAGCAGGGTATACTTTTACCTCGATGCGGCCGTCGGTCTTCTCCGCAATCTCTTTCGCAACATCTTCCATCATCTTACTGGCTGGATGATCAGAAGCATTCTGTCCGGCAAACTTGAGTACCATCTCCGGCTTAGCGAAAGCTGAACCACCAAATGCAAGCAGTGTACTTGCCAGGGCGATACAAACAACAGACTTGAATTTAGAACTCATTCACTTCTCTCCTTTGTTTTGCTCTATAAAAACGGATTATGTCTAATACATAACCCACACCTACCCACTATAACATTGATACAGTGCAGAAATCTCAGTTTAAACATCGCACATATTGCCACGAACAAGCAATTGCTTCAATCATCATCTCCCCAGCCTAATAAAGGAAACTGGTGTCGGTGCCTGTATTTCCCCGGAGCATTCAGATTCAAACATCTCGATGCGTTGTCAGTGCTCATTACAGCCTCCATCGCAAGACGTATTTCTACACCCGACAATGGAAAAAATCGCCTAAGATTTCAAAAAGTGTACCAATTAATCGATTTCCCCTGACATTCTAACATTTTGAGGTAGTCAGGATACATCATGTCGACACGTGCACTTTAAACTTGCTGAATCGCTACAGTCAAGATTTTTCATTGTTTTATTAAGAAGTTGGGTAGTCGACAATTGTTGTATACCATTTTAACTACTTGATAATTCAGCAATGTTTCACCCAAAAAAAAAATACAAAAATTCATCATGCTGGGTAACCATTTTCTAAATATTGGTATTTTTATCGACTCACCCCCTGCAAATTGCTCCTGTTAAATCCGACAACAACCTTCTGTGGGTCTGCCGGATCACAGAAGAACAACATCTTACCAGTTCGACTCAAGACTTCTGAACTGAATTCAACTTGAAGTCAGTCACTAATTTTGCTGTAATCACTTGCTATTAGAATCGACCTTCAAATCCCAACATTATTGTTGCCAACATCCCTGCCTGTGCTCCCCGCCGTTTTGTGTTGACACCGTGTCGACATGCTGTACATTGATCCGCTTTTGCAGCTATAAGTCGTTAAATCAACCTATGATCCAGACAGATTTCAAAACACTTTGTGTGCTTGAGTGAACAGAAAGAACAGAAATGTGATGACAGAATCAGCTCCCCAAAATGGAAATCAGCCAAAAAAACGTGTTCGAGGAGAAAGAGGTCTTCAAATTTATCAGAACCTCAGGAGAGAGATACTCACTCTAGCTCTAAGGCCCGGCAAACCGCTGGACGAGACGAAACTTGCATCCAAATACAACACCTCCAGATCACCTGTTCGAGAGGCCTTGATCAGGCTTTCAGGAGAAGGTCTGGTTTTGACCCTCCCCAATCGTTCAACTCTGGTTGCACCATTTGATCTGCTCCTTATCCCCAAATACCTCGATGCCCTGAGTCTGCTTCAACGCACCACGCACTATCTGGCTGCGATTCAGAGAAATACGGGACAACTGGAAGAGATAAAAAAGGCGCAATCGCATTTTCTCGAAACTTTAGGCCAAAACGATACCTCTACCATTGAAGCCAACATGGAGTTTCATCTTTCCATCAGTGTGGCGTCCTGCAATCCATATTTCACCACTGCCTATAAGCGCCTATTAAACGAAGGAATGCGGATGCACCACATGCACTTGGAATATATAGGGTGGGAATTGGAGGAGAAGGAAATTTCTGAACATCAGGAACTTATCGACGCAATTGAAGGCAAAGACGCTCTTCGGGCTGAAAAACTTGCACAAAGCCATGCCGAAAAGTTTGATCACCGTTTTATTCGCTTTCTTTCCCAAAAGCTTTCTGAGCATATTCAGATAAATACCCATTAATCCGCTGTTACATGCTCGTTTAGCGTTGGTTTCTTCAAATAGTAAGATCGCCTTACTGGGGCACTGGTTGTGCTCCTGCCCTTCTTTCCATAAGGATTCAACCCTGTGGAACTTACCCAACGCAGTGGTTGTTGAATAATTTTCTA
The DNA here is from genome assembly GCF_048381775.1 of Desulfosediminicola sp. NCBI lineage: Bacteria > Pseudomonadati > Thermodesulfobacteriota > Desulfobulbia > Desulfobulbales > Desulfocapsaceae > Desulfosediminicola > Desulfosediminicola sp. The sequence continues at coordinate 175,723 of NZ_JBLXGE010000003.1, forward strand.
TTACCTGATTACTATAGATAGATTACTGATTAATTTTCCTGATCATCAATTGCAATGAGGAGTATCCAGAGAATGCATATCCCAAGCATACTGAACGATGTCATAGGACCTGTTATGCGTGGCCCTTCGAGTTCACACAGTGCTGCGGCAGTGCGCATTGGCCAAATTGGCAAAGAGCTGATGGGCGGAGAACTCGACAAAGTGACTGTTCGTTTTGACCTGTCCGGCTCTCTACCAACTACTTACATTTCACAAGGTTCTGACATGGGGCTCTGTGGCGGTTTATTAGGTTTTACAGCCGATGATACTCGCCTTGTCAATTATAAAGAAGAGTTACAAAAATCAGGATTGACCATCACATATATCAACGACAACTTCGGCGATCCGCATCCCAACACTTACAACCTCAGCCTTCGAAATGGGAAGGAACAGCACCACATGGTGGCGATATCTCTAGGTGGAGGGATGATTGAATTAATAGCTATCGACGACGTGCCGATATCCTTTTACGGCGATAGCCACGCTATCGTTATCTGGACCGATTCAGCTGATTCAGAATTGCTGGAATTGTTAAACGACGCCAATGTAGAGCACATTACCGGCAATAACAGTGATGAGACTATCTGCTTTGCCCGACAGGAAACACCTTTTGACGGTGTATTCCTCGAAAAACTTTCCAGTTTGAGCTGTGTCTCAAAGGTCAGGCCACTTTCTCCGGTTCTGCCTATTCTCACCTCCCCGAAAACGTCTGTACCTTTTGCCAGCGCTCTTGAACTTTCAGGTTATGCGGATAAACATGGAATAACCGATCTTGCCGACCTGGCACTTCATTATGAATCGCAACGCGGCAACGTCAGTCAGGAAGACGTTCTTGCCCAAATGACTGATATTGTCGAAATACTCGAAAAATCAATTCAAAGCGGTTTGCAGGGTACCGATTATGAAGACAGAATACTTGGCTACCAATCAGGCATGTATCTCAAATGTGAAGCTGCAGGCACCTTGCTGGATCTCGGAGTGCTCAACCGGGTCATACCGTATGTTACAGCTTTAATGGAAGTTAAAAGTTCACTCGGAGTTATAGTCGCTGCACCCACTGCCGGCTCCTGCGGTGGGCTGCCAGGAACAGTTATAGCTGCTGCAGACTCTATGAATCTGGACAGACATGCAAAAGTCAGGGCACTCCTTGCGGCTGGTGCCATAGGAGTACTTGTTGCGACCAAGAGCACATTCTCTGCCGAAATTTGTGGCTGCCAGGCTGAGTGCGGCGTCTCCTCCGGCATGATCGCTGCAGCAATGGTGTCAATGATGGGGGGGAACTACAATACCTCCCTCGCCGCTGCCTCCATTGCCCTGCAAAACAGTTTTGGCATGGTCTGCGATCCTGTTGCCAACCGTGTGGAAGTTCCATGCCTTGGCAAAAATATACTTGCGGCCAGCAATGGGCTTTCTGCAGCCAACATAGCCCTGGCAGGATTTGACCATGTCGTTGATTTTGATGATGTCGTACAAACAATGGATGCTGTTGGCCGGGCAATCCCTCATGAATTGCGCTGTACAGGGTTAGGAGGGCTGTCGCTCACCCCAGTATCCCAAAAACTCGATCAGAGGTTAAACTGATAACATCAGTGAGAAATGTACCTTCCTGCTAATGGATTAGGTCTTTTTCAAAAAAAAAGAGGCCATCCTTTCAAGGATGGCCTCTTTACCCCAGGTGACCGTTAAGTCAAAATGCGCATGCGGAACCTACCGCACCCGCAAATAGAGTTTACCGCTCAAGCGGTTCACTCTTGTACTTCTGCTTTTGCTACATAAATAATCCGTTCCTCCTCATTTTTCTTAACCACACCGGTTAGATTAACCTTTTTTCCTACTATCTCGTCCAGACTGAGACCTCTGATGCGAAATGCACCTTCTGCGGTCTCCAGGAATAGTGAATCACCAATTTTGCCAACCACACCAGTCAAAGTTTTCTGAATTCGCTGAAGACTGGATTCAAAGACCACCACAGAATTTTCAGTCATACTCCGCACCGACTGAGCATGTAGTGGCGCGGCAGTCAGGATGACTGCAGTGCAGACAAACAATGCCTTTACTACTGCTTGTATTTGAATATTTTCCACTATCTCCGCTCCGACTTTTTGCTGGCTGTTTCACTATAATTCCCGGTTATCTTTATGCCCTTTTGCAAATTTCATTCACAGGCTTTGCAATCTCATAACCCTGTAGCAAATTGCATGCCATCATCTCATGTCTAGAAATTTCAATAGTTTGCTCAACGGACACCATTCACTGACTGCAGATAACGTGCAAATCTCGCCCCCTGGTGTGCAATTTCAAGTATCTGTGGCAGGACCTTATTCAATTGAAGACTGCATAACTGTAAAACAACTTCAGTGATGTTGTTTTACAGATGCTCTTTGCTCGCTTTCAACTCCCGTACCTGTTAAATTCCTCGTCTACTATCGCCAAAACACCTGCATATTGCGTATCAAGATATCAGCACTGTTTTATTTCTGTCATATGAGGTCCACTTGAAAACCGTATTGCCAAGAATCCCTATCACAGCCAGGCTTGCCATTCTATTGCTGATTTTCGTACTGATTTTCTACGGCACCATTGTCCATGTTTTTCTACATATCCGACATATGGCAACCCTCTCGGAGGAAATAGTACGCATCAACAATGTGGTATCCATCCAGTCTAAAATTCTGATTGAGGACTTGCTTGAAATGGATTCCAACGCCAAAAAGTTCAATCTGCTAAATCGCGAAATGTACAGGGAATACTTTGAATCCGCCCGTACCACATTCGACAGCAGCCTGCTCACCATCAGTCAACTTTCTTCGCTTGGCTACAAAGCCCCAGCTCCTTTTGTCGACTTTCTCGAGGAGTATGCGGAGCACGTCAATGTCATGGGTTTTGCCAGCCTTGAACATCCTGAGACTATCGCCTGGATAGATGAAGACACCCTGAATGGCTGGTTATCACTCTTAGTGCAGCTCCGTGATCTGAATCAGGATCATATTTCAGAGTCAATGACCGTAATTCACGATCGTACTCTCCAGGCCACAAGAAACGGAATGATATGTTTTGGAATAGCTGTTATTACAGCTTTTTTTGCTGTAATATTTCTTTCTAAATCAATTCTTATCCCTCTGGGACAGCTGACTGAAGGATTGAAAACACTTTCAAAGGGAGATTTCTCAAAGCGGCTTAAGGTTACATCGAAAGATGAATTTCAAGATCTCGCTACTGCCTACAATGAAATGAGTCTCGAACTCCACGAACAGGAAAGTCTTCGCTCCGATTTTATTGCTACACTCAGCCATGAAATTCGCACACCTCTCTCCACTATACAAGAGTCTGTGAGTATGATGCATGATGAGATACTTGGGAAAATCAATGAAAAGCAGAGGAAGTTTCTGGCTATTGCGGAATCTGAACTTATTCGAATTACAGAACTTCTACACCATCTTATGGATGTCTCCAGGCTTGATGCCCTTCATGGCCAAGGCAACAAGGAGGAGATAGACCTCATGCCTCTCGTTGCAAAATGTGCCGCCAGCGTTACCTCTGCCGCCGACAAGAATGGAATCACCATTGATCATGATTTTGCCAGCAAGTCAGATATCATTTTGGCAAATCGAAAAGAGCTGCAACAAGTTTTTATTAATATTATTAGCAATGCTGTTAAATTTTCCCCTCAGGGTGGTCATATTCGCATTGCTATTCTCAAAAAGTCAAAATCAGGGTATGTTCACGTGGGCGTATCAGATGAAGGCCCCGGTATCGCAGAAGAAGAAATCCCATTGATATTCAACAGATACTATCGAAGTAAGATTGTTCGCAAGCACATGGACGGTATGGGTCTTGGTCTCTACATATCTAAAAAGATTATCGATGCGCTCGGGGGGACAATTGTCGTAACCAACAATTCCGGCAATGGCTGCACTTTCTCAGTTACCCTGCCAGTGCAATAATTGAACAACTGAGCCTTAATCATACTGTCAGCATGGTATTGTCAGAAATTAGAGCCACATATACAAAACTTATCAATTTTCACGAGCGGACTATGAGATTATATACTTATATTTTTTTCGTCATATTGCTGCCTCTCATGCTCTCAGGTTGCGGCTCCGTGCCCTTGATGCATCACCTGAACCCTGATTCTCATCAGATCAAATTAGGTGAGAAGGCCTTTGCAGCAGGAAAGTACCAGGAAGCGGAAAAAATATTTTCCGAGGTCTATGACGGTAATAGCACCAAAGAGGCAAAGAACACCGCGCTCTACTATCTCGCCAGTACCCGGATCATTACTGCTCAAAACACCAGTCAATTCATGTCGGCGGTGGGGCTTCTCGAAGAATGGAAAACCAGTTATCCCAAACTCATGTACGGTGAAGACCCAGATGTTTTGAAAAAAGCCCTGGAAGTTGGCTCCAAAAATATGGCCGGCCAGCAACAGTCACTGCGGCGGACTGTCGCAAATCAGAAAATGCAGATCGGTGAGTTACAGGAAGACGTTAAAACCCTGCAGCATCAGATTTCACAGCTTGAAGCCATCGACCAGCAAATCCAGGAAAAGAGAAAACCACTATGAGCAGTACCAAATACACCCTGCTACTTGTCGATGACGACACCAATATCCTCGAAGTACTCGATGCACGATTCAGTGCTGCGGGTTTTCGCACCCATAAGGCCACAAATGGCCAGACAGCCCTGGCATTACTGACCAGCGAACAGATCGATCTCGTTATATCCGACGTAAAAATGCCGAGCATGAGCGGTATAGAACTATATGCAGAGATGCAGCAAAAGTCCCCGGGATTGCCGGTGATTTTTCTCACTGCATTCGGAAATATCCCTGAAGCAGTGACCGCTGTTCAATCCGGCGCCCTGGATTATCTTACCAAACCTTTTGACGGCAAAACTCTGGTTCAAAAAGTAAAAGATTTCTTCGCAGCAGGAAAAACTGTCCCATCACATACCGGTACTAATGATGTGGAGGAAGGCAGTGCTGGCTTTATCTGGGGTTCCAGTAAGCCTATGGTCGCAATCAAAGAAATGGTTTCCCGCGTAGCGTCCAGCGATGTCAATACACTGATATTAGGTGAGAGCGGTGTTGGCAAGGAGTGCATTGCAAAGGCTATTCATGACGCCAGCCCCAGAAGAAACGGCCCACTCATTGTCGTGGACTGTGGCTCAACCCCACCCGGCATTCTTGAAAGTGAACTCTTTGGCCATACCAAAGGTGCCTTCACTAACGCTATACAGGACAAAACCGGCCTCATTGAAGCGGCTGAGGGTGGCACCCTTTTTCTTGATGAAATCGGCAATATCTCATCTGAAATGCAGCATAGACTACTCAGATTTCTCGAAGACAGGAAAATTCGCAGGGTTGGCGCGATTGACGAAAAGCAGATTGACTGCAGAGTTCTGGCTGCAACAAATGCGGATTTAACTGCTGATATCGAAGAGGGCAAATTCAGGCAGGATCTCTATTACAGATTAAGGGTAGTAACACTCAATCTGCCCCCCCTGCGAGAACGTCGACAGGATATTCCCAGGCTTGCCAAAATGTTCGTTCAACGCCACTGCAACACTTATAACATTCCTGTAGTCCATATCCCTGATTCAACCATGGACTGGCTTGAGCAACTCGATTGGCCGGGCAATGTGCGCGAACTGAAAAACGCGCTTGAAGCCGGTGTAGTGCTCTGTCGAAACAATACTCTACTGCCTGAAGATTTCCAGCTCGAGCAACCGACGTCAAAATCACGCAAAGAGGATTCGGCACCTGATCAGGGCAGTGAATTCTCACTGGAGAACAGTGAGCGGGAAGCTATAATCAGGGCCCTGCGTCAAACTAACGGGGTACAAAAAAGTGCAGCAGAACTTTTGGATATCAGCAGGAGATCTATCCATTACAAGCTTAAAAAATACGACATCCAGCCCTCAGATTATAAATAGCAGAGGGCTGGGTACGCTGATGCAAAAGGGATCAACAGGTTATTGTTGATCTTCCTGCTTATTTTCCAGCTGCTTTTTCACCCAGCCAGCCCTTATGTAATATTGCTGTCCCGCTGTTAACCAGCTGGCACAGACATCCTCATGCCCCATGATCGGATAATCAGGCGACAATGTTTTATCAATACGACAAATCCCCTCTACAGTATCTTTGGGACGAAAATGACGACAAGTGAGGCAACGTTTCACCAAATGCTTCATACTCTCTTACTATCCTAATATTGAAAAATTATCGTATCACCCGGCCAGACAGAGTGTCGAAAATGGCAGACAGGCACCTGGTGCCTCATAGTTTTCAACCCCGTACATCTCAATAAGTGGGCAGTTAAAACCATATTTCCGCAAATTACTTGAGATCATGTCCAGGGAATCCTCTGCGATCCGTAAATCGCTGTCATCGTGGCGGTTATAAACCACACCGGACAATGACATGCTCCTGTTATGCAAAGCCTCCAGAGAAGCAAGTGTATGATTGAGAGAGCCAAGCCGTGAACTGCTTACCAGAATCACAGGTACCTTTTCTTCGGAAAAATAATCAATCAAGGTAACCTCTTCTGTCAGCGGAACAAATAAGCCTCCAGCTCCCTCAAGCAAAACAAACTGATAATGCATAGATAGCTCCCTCGCGTCACGAGTTATCTTCTTCGGGTCAATGCTCCTTTTGGCAAGCCGTGCAGCAAGATGCGGTGAACATGGAACAGGAAAGAGGTAGGAGCATGTCTTTCCGTCAAGGTCCACTTGCTGCCTGGGGAGACCCATTATGTTTCGATGTGCCACGATATCCTCACTCACATCGTCACAGCCTGTTTGTACAGCCTTGTGGGTTATAACTGATCTCCCGGCCTCCAATAAACCTCTGCCAATCAGACCAGTTGCTATTGTCTTGCCTATATCAGTGTCTATACCTGTGATTGCTATAATTTTGCCTGGTTCTTTTGTCATGAAAGCTTTCTCGCGATTACCGTGATGGCTGCGTAATCCACCGGTACTCCATTAGCAGCACCAAAACGGGAACAGTACTCGGTTTCAAATGCCCTGAGTTTAGAAGGAGTCCAGCGAAAACCACAGACTCCTCCAACCCCGGTATTCTTTATATGGCGCAGTACTTCCCGCGGTGAATCCAGATATATACGGTGGTGAGACGTGTCAATGAGTTCTATAGTGAACAGTCGACTGACAATAGCATGGATGCTGTTCTCATCCGGGTAGTTCAACCCGACCCCGGTGAGTTGCTGTACCTGGCTCATGGTACCGGGACCAAACATGCTGAAGGCAAAAAAACCACCTTCTGCCAACGTCGCTTCAAGCCTGGTAAAACAGGCCGCCAGATCTTTCAACCACTGATATGTTGATGAAGAAATTACCAGGTCAAGAGATTGTGGGAGCGGCACTGACTCGATATCACCGGGCAAGGCAATGGCTTCTTCCACCTGTGCGCCTATTCTCTCGGCGGTCATAGAGCAACACTCTTCAACCAGGTCATTCACCCAGATTTTTCTGATATCGAAGGAATCGCAAAGCATAGCGGTAGTGGAACCGGTGCAACAACCGACTTCCAGAACACGATTCTGTCTGAGGTCACTGAAAGAGGTGAGCTGATCAACCAGGTTCTGTCCCACGACCTGCTGAACAGAGGCATTTTTTTCATAGCTTGGAATACTTCGTTTGAAATAGCTGCAGATTCGCTCTGCATTTCCAACCCCAGCTCCTGTTTCTATATCAGCACGCATAGAAATCCATCACGACCTTGCCGTTCTCATTTATTTGGTAATTGAAGTAATTCAGACCAGCTTTGTTTCTGGTAGAAGGGAAAATGGCCACCATCGAGCAGCTGCACATCACTTCCCCAGAAATTCAGTTGGTTTTCGGTCACCATTATTTTATCTTTTCTAGACACCCACGCTTCATCAAAAAAACTCTCTTCTGCCAAACTACAGCTGACGCTATCCAGATACCAATCCAACTCCTGTCGTTGATCTTCAACAGAACGCGCAGGCTCATTTGCGGTGAATCGGTCTGTCAGCTGTTTTTCACCACACATGCGGCGGTAAAACTTTTTTCTGGCCGGGTCTGACCAGTTCAAGGCAGTAGCAGAGAATATTTTTCGGGAAATTCCATAACTATCGTGGATTGGGCAGAGCGTGCCATTGACAGCGATTTTTCTCTGAAAAATAGTAGAATAGCCGTTAAACAAAGTATGTGCGGCCCAGACCCCCATAGACCAGGCGAGCAACACACGCTCCCGGTAATGCTCTACCGGGCCCATCTCCAATAAAATGTCCCTTCTGTCCTGGCCGGAAACTTTTGTGAAATCTGAAAGAACGAGTACATCAATACCTTCTGCGAGCAAAGGAGCAAAAGGCCGCTCATCCATCCCCCAACCATTCCAGAAGACCAGCAGTCGATCCGCCCCCTGCCTGGCCAGCCAGTTCCATTTCATCTTTCGCTACCAGCCCGGTGCAAGGGGCCAACGGCTTTCGCTATCCTGGCTGCCAATGGGGCAAGATCAGTCCATTGCATATCTGCAGTCAACGAAAGCCTGAAACGCGCCGTTCCTTCGGGAACAGTTGGAGGCCGGACCGGAAATATCAGATAGCCGTCCTCCTGCAAGCTATTCGCTGCGGAAACGGTGGCTTTGTTCTCACCTATTACTACCGGTACGATATTGGTGCTCCCGGCTGTGCGCAGCCCGTACTCCAGTAGGCTTTCCCGGAGTCGGACACTCAACTCAATCAAATGCTTACGCTCATTGCCCATCTGCTGAATCAGTCTGAATACGTAAAGGTTCCAGCTGGCGATAACCGGTGGCAGCGCCGTTGTGAAAATTAACGACCTGCTGGTATTTACAAGATAATCGTGGATTTCAGCATTCGAGAGTACAAAAGCACCCATGGAGGCACAGGCTTTACCAAAAGGCCCGACAAGCAGATCAATTTTATCAAGAACGCCAAATTCCTGAGCTTTCCCTAGCCCTGTCTGCCCCCAGACTCCCACTGCATGAGCCTCATCCAGATAGAGCAGACAATCATACTTCTCCTTAATTCGTACCAGCTCTGAGAGATCTGCAACATCTCCATCCATGCTGAATACGGACTCGGTAATGATGACAACCCGCTGATAGGTGTCACGATGCTGCTGAATCAACTTCTCAAGGTGGGTGTAGTCACAGTGCCTGTATCGCTTGTAAGTGGCCCTGCACAGGCGAATACCATCATGGATGGAGGCATGATTAAGCTTATCGGTGAGGATAAGGTCATGTTTACCTAGTAGAGCGGGAAGAATGCCGATATTAGCATGGTAACCGGAGTTGAAGAAGAGCGCTGCCTCGAAACCGTAAGCCTCTGCAAGCTCCTTTTCCAGTAGATGCATTTGCTCACAGTCACCGCTTAAAAGCCTCGATGAGGTAGAACCCAGACGGAAATTTTCAAGGGAATTTTCCCGGTTAAGGCCACTGTAAAAGAATTCGACATGCTCTCTGTTGCCCGCAATTCCCAGATAGTCGTTGGAAGAGAGGTTCAACAAAGCGCGATCAGCTGTTACATTCAACCGGCAACCGTCTCTGCCGGAAAGAGGTTTAAGCTGCCTGAACCTGCCTGACGCTCTCAACCCATCAAGTATGTCTGAATAGCCGAGATCCATCTATTCATTCCCCAGTGCAACAACATCACAAATCGTTTCAGTCAGTTCAGCCAGGTCGGTATCAGAAATTATATATGGCGGCATCACATAGACCAGTTTTCCAAAAGGACGAACCCATACACCTCTGTCGGTAAATTCTACCTGAATTCTGGCCATATCCACCGGCTGTTTCAGTTCAACCACGCCAATTGCACCAAGAACCCTGACATCCTCTACCTGAGAGTAATCCGCACATGGAGCCAGTCCACGTGTCAGGCCTGAGGCTATTCGCTCAATATTTTTCCGCCAGTCTGAATTCAGCAGCAGCTGCAGAGAAGTAACTGCAACACTGCAGGCAAGTGGATTGCCCATAAAGGTTGGCCCGTGCATAAAAACACCAGGCGCAGCTTCGGATATGGTCACCCCGATACGTTCCGTGGCCAGTACCGCCGCCAACGTCATATAACCGCCGGTCAATGCTTTGCCAAGACACATGATATCCGGGCTGATTCCTGCATGATCACAGCCAAAAAGCTCTCCGGTTCGACCAAACCCCGTGGCGATTTCGTCGGCGATCAGCAGTACATCATACTTGTCGCAAAGGGTACGCACAGCTCGCAGATATTCGGGGTGATAAAAGTACATGCCCCCAGCACCCTGTACGATAGGCTCAAGAATTACCGCACCAAGTTGATCGCAGTTATCGGCTATCAGTTCTGCAAACGGTTGTATATCTTCAGGATACCAATCCTGCCCGAATCTGCAGGTAGGCCGCTCGGCAAACAAATATTCAGGCAGCACACCTGAATAGATATTATGCATTCCGGTTACCGGGTCACAGACGGACATGGCATGGAAGGTATCACCATGATACCCTCCCCTGATCGTGAGAAATCTGTTTTTATTTTTCCTGCCCCGGGCATACTGATATTGCATGGCCATTTTCATAGCCACCTCTACAGCGACAGAGCCGGAATCACATAAGAATACCTTCTCAAGCCCCGCCGGAGAATGCTCTACCAGCAATCGGCACAGATCTACCGCCGGCTTATGAGTAAGCCCACCAAACATCACGTGGGAAAACTTTGCAGCCTGCTCCTGAATCGTTCTGGTCAACTCGGGATGAGAATAACCATGAATGACGCACCACCACGAGGCCATGCCGTCAATCAGTTCTCTGCCGTCAGCCAGGCGGAGGCGGACGCCGGACGCCGACTCAACCGCATACACCGGAAGTGGATCTGTTATGGAAGTATACGGATGCCAGAGATGTTTTCGATCGAACTCAAGGAGTTGCTGCAAATCTTTCACAATCTCCTCTCCTATTCCCTGTTTTCGGGCAACTCAACGTTAAAGCCAAGCGAGGTGAACATTGCGATATCTTCGGCAAGACTGTTGCCTGCCGTGGTGAGGTAATTGCCTACTATTGCACCATTGGCCCCTGCCAGAAAACTCTCTCTCTGGCTATTCCCCATAAGCCCTCTGCCACCGGCAAGCCTGATGACCGCCTTGGGATTTATGAATCGAAACATGGCAAGACAGGTCAATATTTCAGGGACTTCCAGCGGCGCGACATCAGCCAGTGGAGTATTGGGGATCGGGTTCAGAATATTAATTGGTATTGAACGGATTCCAAGCTCACGCAGCTCAAATGCCATTTCCAATCGCTGCTCAAAAGTCTCACCCATGCCAATGATGCCACCTGAGCAAACTTCCATCCCAGCCTGCTGCGCAATTGTTATGGTCTCAACCTTTTCATCATAGGTGTGGGTGCTACAGACCTCTGGAAAATAGCTGCGGCATGCCTCAAGATTGCAATGATATCTGCTGACCCCAAAAGATATGAGTTTTTCGGCTCTTGCCTGGGTAAGAAAACCCATTGATGCGCAGAGGGAGTGGTTGGTAGCCTCGGCAATTCGACTGAACAAATTACCAAAACCAGCCAATTGCCCGTCAGTCAGGCTCCTGCCTGCAGTTACAAGAGAAAACCGCTTTACACCATATTCCTCGTTCTCTCTCGCCATTGACAGCGCAAGTTCGTCGCTGACAGAATCATAGGATTCAATAGCGACATCATGCCATGAAGACTGTGCACAGAATTTACAGTTTTCACTACACTTACCTGACTTGGCATTGACGATGGAGCAGAGATCGATGTTGTCTTTGTGAAACTCTCTACGTAACCGGTCAGCGGCTTCGAATAAATGCTCAGGCTGTGTATCCCGGGCCAACGCCACCGCCTGCTCGAAATTAATAGAACCTCCACCCCGAACAAGATGCATACACTGCTTTAGCATAAGACGTACCTGACTGACAGCAATTCAAAATCGGATATCTGTAAGGGATTGTGCTATTCAATTGCAAACACAATCCCTTACAGAAACGGTTTTTGGATGAATGTACTAAGGACTTTCAATCATTAAGACAGCTTGGCGAGACAAGCCGAAAGGGACTCTGGAGTATCACACTGAAGCGTGGTCAGCTTGACACCCTTGGGTTTGATCTTCCGCAACATGCCCTTGAGTACGGTCTTTGGTCCGACCTCGATAAAGGTATCGACGCCATCCTCAATCATCTGGGTAATGATCTCGCACCAACGAACCCGCGAGGCAATTTGTCGCCCCATCATCTTTTTGATATTTATCGGGTCTGCGGAAGTTTCGGCAGAGACGTTAAAATATACCGGGGTCTGAGGCTCCTTGAATTCAACTTCAGTAAGAAAATCTTCAAAATCCGGTACAGCAGCGGCCACCAGCGGGCTATGATTTGCTACACTGACATTGAGCGGAATTACCTTGGCGCCTTTTTCTTCTGCCATTACAGTGATGTCGTCAAGACCTTGCATATCTCCGGAGATAATAACCTGTTCCGGCGTGTTGTGATTTGCCGTCGTTACAACACCCTCACCCTGGTACTTACTGATAAGCTGGTCAACTTCATCTATTGTCAAACCAACCACAGCCCGCATACCACCAGGATTCTGACGGCCTTCACGCTCCATGAGCGAACCACGCTTAGCCACCAGCCGAATAGTATCTTCAACGCTAAGTACCCCGGCCGCACACAGTGCGGAGTATTCGCCAAGGCTGTGACCTGCAAAGTAACTTACCTTTTGCTCACCAAGTTCTTTCTCCATCGCTTTCCAGCAGATGAGATTGGTCGCGGTAATCGCCGGTTGCAGATTGGCGTTCATGGTAAGTTCTTCCATCGGGCCGTTGTTTATGAGTTTTTCCAACGGCAAATCACTAATCTCTTCGGCAAGTTTCAGTAAATTGTTGCTTTCAACACTTTCCTGTACGAAATCGCTGCCCATACCAAGATATTGTGAACCCTGACCTGGAAATATAACTGCTATTTTCATTGAACGTTCCCCTTCTGACCTTTTCTTGATTCCAAGAGAGAGATCAGGATAAATACACCGGCACCAACACATATGGCTGAATCCGCAACATTAAATGCCGGCCAGTGGTAACTCCCTACGTATACGTCTAAAAAATCGACCACTGAACCAAAGCGAACCCTGTCAACAAGGTTACCGGCTGCTCCTCCCGCAATACTGGCAAAAGCAAAGCAATACCACGGGCTCTCTTTTCTCATTACAAAATAGCCGATGGTCAAGCCAACCATGGCGACAAGTCCCACTCCTAAAAAGAAGTAGTGGCGCCATGGAGAATCCACATCGGCTAAAAAGCTAAATGCTGCACCCGAATTCGTCACGAAGACGAGATTGAAGAATCCAGGGATAACTTCCCTGGATTCATACAGGTGAAACGAATTAACTATCACATGCTTCGTGTACTGGTCCGCGATAAAGACTATCACGGCAATTATAAAATATGGCACGTCTACTCTTCAGCTGGCAAGTCCATTTCTGCAACAACACCTGCACAGCGCTCGCAGATTAACGGATGATTGCTGTCCATACCTACTGTGGTAGAGCGTGTCCAGCAACGTTCACATTTAGCACCCGGTGCGGGCCGAACCGCAACCTTCACTCCGGGCAACTCCTCACTTGCTATAACGTTCTCTACAACACCGGATGCTGTTTCGAGATCGTTGAGCTCGGAGACGATTGAAATCTCTTTGATGGTCTGCCATTCCTGTTTGACAAACTCAGCGAGTTCTCCTTCAACAGAAAGCAAGACCTCTGCTTCCAGTGGATGTCCAATCACTTTCTCCCGCCGTGCGTGCTCAAGAGCACCGGTAATTTCGGAGCGAATTTTAATCAGCCTGGTCCAACGTGCCTCCCGCTCGGCATCAATACCTGTCTCGGCAGGCGCTGGGAAATCCGAGAAGAACACGCTCTCATTCAGAGCTGTCTTCTGATCATGCCCGTGTAGAGACTCCCAGGCTTCCTGAGCGGTAAAACTCAACACAGGGCTCATCAGTCTGAGCAAACCATCAAGGATATCATAGAGCACAGTCTGCGCTGCCCTGCGTGATTCAGAATCTGTTCCCGCAGTGTAGAGACGATCCTTTATGATATCAAGGTAGAAAGCACTCATGGTTGTACCACAAAAATAGTTCAGACCATGATAGATCGAATGAAATTCATACTTTTCGTATGAAGTGTAAATCCTGGATTTCAATTCTTCAAATTTTGCCAGTGCCCAACGATCGAGTTCCGGAAGATTCTCAGTTGCGACCTGGTGAACTGCGGGATCGTAATCGCTCAGATTACCAAGCATATACCTGATGGTGTTTCTGATCTTTCGATAGGCATCAGAGACCTGGCGCAGGATCTCGTCGGAGACCTTTACGTCGTCCTTGTAATCTTCACTGCTGACCCAGAGACGCAGGATCTCAGCACCGTACTTTTCAATGACCTCGCCCGGAGCTACGACATTGCCAACAGACTTGGACATCTTTTTACCGGCGCCATCAACAACATAACCATGGGTAAGAACGCCATGAAACGGTGCACAGCCACGAGTTCCCACAGAGGTCAGTAAAGAACTCTGAAACCAGCCGCGATGCTGATCGCTGCCTTCGAGGTACAAATCCGCAGGTGCTCTCAACTCGTCACGGATTTCACACACTGCGGCATGGCTGACTCCTGAATCAAACCATACATCGAGGATATCCTCTTCTTTAGTGAAATCTGTAGATCCACATGAACAGCTATGACCTTCCGCAAGGAATTCCCCGACGTCATGTCTAAACCACGCATCGGCACCCTCTTTGAGAAACAGCTCATCGATTTTGTTTACCACTTCTTCGCTGCGTACAATCTCACCACAGGAAGAACAGCTGATTACGGTAATCGGTACACCCCATGATCTCTGGCGTGACAAACACCAGTCAGGACGCCCCTCAACCATAGATTGGATACGCTGCATGCCCCAGGAAGGAGTCCATTCAACCTTTTCGATCTCACTCAGAGCCTTGTTGCGAAGCTCATTTTTCTCCATTGAGATAAACCACTGCGGAGTAGCACGATACATAACCGGCTTTTTGCATCTCCAGCAGTGCGGGTAGCTGTGATGGATCTTGTTCTGGTGAATCAGTACTCCTGCTTCGAGCATATCACTGATAATGCGCTGGTTGACCTCAGGCACTTTTTCGCCGGCGTATGGCCCTGCCTCTTCAGTGTAGGTTCCATCGTTATTCAAAGGAGAGAGAATCTCAAGCCCGTAACGCAGACCTGTCTGGTAATCGTCGGTTCCGTGACCCGGTGCGGTATGAACACAGCCGGTACCGGCATCGGTGGTAACATAATCTGCCAGAACCAGCAGCGAATCCCTGTCGAGGAAAGGGTGACGGCAATTCTTGCGCTCAAGGCCAACCGCTGAAAAAGTTGAAAGGATCGAATAATCTTCAATCCCAGCCTCGCTCATGACTGTTTCAACCAGCTCTTTTGCGATTACCCAGGTCTCTTCACCAACCTTGACCGCAGCATATTCAAAATCAGGATGCAGAGCTATCGCCAGGTTCGCAGGCAGGGTCCATGGGGTGGTTGTCCAGATAACAACGAACACCTTTTCTCCTGCAAGTGCTGAATCGACATCAGAAATGTCGTCTTTTACAGGGAATTTCACATATACCGATGGTGAGGTGTGGTCGTGGTACTCCACTTCCGCCTCAGCCAGAGCCGTGGTACAGGTTGAACACCAGTAAACTGGCTTCTTATTACGTATTACAGACTCTGAGAGCAAAAAGCGGTTGAACTCACGGGCAATGGCAGCCTCATACTCATAGGTCATAGTAAGATATGGCGCATCCCAGTCGCCCAGCACACCCAGCCTCTTGAATTCGGCTTTCTGGGTTTTAATCCACTTTTCAGCGTATTTGCGACAGGCACCACGCTTGGAAAGCTTCGGGATTACTTTTTTCTTCTCGCCAAGCTCTTTGTCTACATTATGCTCAATAGGCAGCCCGTGACAGTCCCAGCCCGGAATGTATGGCGCATTGAATCCAGCCATACGGCGTGACTTGAGAATGATATCCTTGAGAATCTTGTTGAAGGCGGTACCAAGGTGAATATGACCGTTCGCATATGGCGGGCCGTCATGCAGTACAAACAGAGGTTTTTCTGCAGAGTGCTCCTGGAGCATTTTATACAGTCCCTCTTTTTCCCAGCGTTTAAGGTATTCCGGCTCTCTTTGTGCAAGATTCGCCTTCATTTTGAACTTGGTCTGGGGCAGATTGAGAGTTGCCCTATAGTCCATGATATTCTCCTTTCATGTAAATCACTTCAACCAGAGACAAAGTCATAGTTGTCAAGTGTTAACGAATGTTTTGTTTGGGTGTTCAAGAGCCGTTGGCTAGTATCACATAAAACGAATAAAAATAACAACTGCGCTTGAACTTGCAAGGTTTAAAAAAAATGCATGGAACCAAGCCGCTTATCTTTGCGATGTGTTCGACAACGTTAATCTGAATAACCCGGTTTGTTTTGGGTAAATACTAATTTCCCAATCAGTCAGTTACACCTTTGTTTGTGCTTACGGTGAATTCACCACTATCCGGAACGATACCTATTCTGATTTTTCTCACAAAATTGAGATCATTTTGACTACTACCTTCATAATATCAGGTTAAAACGACTATTTTCGTATATGACGTCAGCCCTTAATTGTGGTATAAATTCTGGCGAGGACTATTTACTTTGCAGTTTCCTTAGGTTATACCCTTATTTAAAGTAAAACCCTTAAATTATCAGGCCCTCCAAGCCGAGAAAGTAATATCGATCATTTTCGATCAATAGCATTGATTTTAGATTCCATGACAAACAGCGCCAAAAGTCAAGACATCCCGATGGTAGAACTGATCAAGGTTTTCAAGCGATATCCACCTGATGTCGCTGCTCTGACAAACATTTCCCTATCAATCGGACGCGGCGAAAAGTTTTTTATCATCGGTCGCTCCGGAGCTGGCAAAACAACTCTTTTGAAGCTTGTTTCGAGTATGGAGCCTCCCTCAAACGGGCTTATAGAGGTTTCAGGCAAATCGATTCACAAAATACGGGGAGCAAAACTGGCTCGACTTCGCCAAAAGATAGGGGTTGCCTACCAGGACTTCAAGTTACTCCTCGATCGAACTGCTGCTGAAAATATCGCAATCTCCATGGAGGTCTCATATAAAAAACCGCAGATCATACGCAATCGTGTTCGATCACTACTTGAACAGCTTGATCTCTCCGATAAACATAATACCATAACGGCTGAACTCTCACGTGGAGAACAGCAGCGGGTTGCCCTTGCCAGGGCCGTCGCCAATTCTCCAACCATGGTACTGGTGGATGAGCCTACAGGCAATCTCGACGCCGATACCACAGAGCGTGTCGTGAAATTACTTAATAACAGTCATAAATCAGGCGCGACTGTGATTATAGCTACCCATGATGAGTCTATTTATACAGATAGTTCCAGTCGCATTATGGAACTGAGGGGTGGCATGATTCACTCTCTTACAGGAGGTACAGCTGTATGAGTTTCTGGTTTACGGTAATACGACAGGTGGGGCGGAACCTCAGACAGACCTGGATGTCGCAGATCATGACTTTACTCACGGTCAGTCTTTCGGTGCTTATTTTTACTCTGTTTTATCTCATCTATATGAACATGCTCAATGTCAGTGACCAATTGAGCGACGACCTGCGACTGATCGTATACCTTCAGGAAGAGCCGGTCCCAGAGATGAAGGAACAATTGAGAAACAAAATTCTCGCTTTCGATGATGTAGAGAGTATCAAATTTGTTTCGAGCGAAGATGCTTTTACACAATTTTCCGAGCAACTCGGCAATGACCGCGATGTGTTGGAAGATATGCCCAAGGATTTCCTTCCCGCCTCTATCGAAGTCACCCCATTGAAAACATTGAGGAGCCTCAACCAGATTCAGCTCTTCTCCGGCTATCTGGCTAAATTGCCCGGTACCATGAAGGTACAGTATGGAAAAGACTGGATTGAACGTTTTTTCCATTTCACCAGGTTGCTCTCTATCGTTGTCCTGCTCAGTGGCAGCCTACTGATTTTAACGACTGTTTTCATGGTTGCCTATACCATTCGTCTTACTATTATGGGACGGCAGGATGAACTTGAGTTGTTGAAGCTTGTCGGAGCCACCAATAATTACATACGCACACCATTTCTACTCGAAGGTTTTTTACAGGGAGCACTTGGTTCGACAGTCGGTCTTGCTTCCCTCTACCTTCTCTTTCAATGGATCACCATTCGCTTTACCGGCCAGGGATTTCTCAACCTGATTGATTTTGCCTTCTTCCCGCCTGCCACGGTAATAGCGATCATTGGTATATCGATTCTGCTCTGCGCAGTTGGCAGTCACACTTCAATGCGACGGTACCTGCGTATATGATTGATATTATCATGACATCAACCCGATCGCATGACAGTCACGGCTACCGGCTACCCGCACGGAGTAAACGCAAATGGTCCAGTGCGCCTCAAAAATCCCGGGCCGGATATAAGAGTGTTGCGTTTTATCTTTTATGCTCGGCTTTTATTTTGAGCCCGCCGATACTCGCAGCATCAACAGATGTCGACGCCTTTACCAGAAAAGAAATTCGCAAAAATATTGAAAGCCACAGGATCAACATCCAAAGACTTCAGCTTGGTATTCATAACCAGCAGGATCTATCTCGCAAATCCGTTCAAAAAGAAAAGGACGTTCTACACGAGCTTGAAGAGATAAACCAGAAGCTTCAGAAACAACTGGTAAAAGTTTCAAAACTCGAACAGCAGACACAACTTCAGCAGGAACTCATAGCTACCAAAGAGCAGGAAATTTCCCAGCTACAGACAGATAAGAAAAGGGTCCTGCACCATTTCACAAAACGTGGCAGCGCCTATTATAAAATGGGAAAAATTGGCTTCCTGAACGTTACCTTCTCTTCCCGGTCACTTCCTGAACTGCTGAGATTTCAGGAAGCGTTCCAGACAATGATAGAATATGATCAGAATGTAATACGCAAATATCGCGCCAAAATCCATGATCTGGAACGTGCAAGGGACGCATACGCCTTGGAGAAAGGGGTTCTGCAGGAGTTTATAGCAAATACCAGGGCCGAAAATGAAGAGACAGCCAAGATCCGGGCCAAGAAGGAACAGCTTCTTACTCATATTCGTACCCAGAAACATTTACATGACCAGGCGGTTCTGGAAATGGAGGCCTCTGCAGCCCAACTCTCCGCAAACATCATTCAGCTCAAAAGCCAGGAAGAAGACCTCAAACATGTCTTCTCTCGCTCAAAGGGCAAATTGCCCGTGCCTCTTTCAGGAGAAGTCATCACCTTTTTCAACCAAGAGAAAACCAATAATCTCGGAGTACTGCGAAAGTCAACAGGTATAGCTATTGACGCACCGGAGGGTTCTCGTGTTCAGGCCATTGCTGACGGAACTATAATATTTTCTGGATATTTGAGAGGATACGGGAATACAATTATCATACACCACGGATACCAGTATTACTCTATTACCTCAAGACTCGACAAGATAGCTGCCAAAAAAGGTGACAATGTCAAATCAGGCAGTTATCTCGGCCTCTTGAGCGAGACTGGCACCCTCCTTGATGAAGGATTGTATTTTGAAATTCGTCATGGAAAAGAATCTCAGGATCCGTTGCAGTGGATTGATACCAGTAAGCTGGATATCCAGGAAGCTGAACTTGAATTCAGCGATCTCAATTCCTCTCTCAAGCAAGGGTGATCCGGAAAGGATCACCTTGGTCGGAGCCCCAACATGAGAAGCACAGCGCTCGTTTGCCGTCTTACCTTTTTTTTTCTGACTTTCCTTCTTGTCTCATCGACACTCTCCCATTCCGAATCGGCTGAAAAAGCCAAGCAGAGACAGGAGACCTACCAGCAGCTGGAAGTGTTTGCCAACGTGCTGAGTATCTTGCAAGATAACTACGTCGAAGAAATCGATACTCCTGAAACGATTAACGGAGCTATAAGAGGTCTCCTCTACTCGCTCGATCCGCATTCCGCCTATCTGGACTCTGAAGGATTCAGCGAACTCCAGGAAGAGACACAAGGCCAATTCTCAGGTATCGGCATAGAAGTCACTATCAAGGATGACATTCTGACGGTTATCAGCCCAATAGAGGGCACACCGGCAGACCAAGCCGGCCTTAAAGCAAAAGATATAATCGTAGAAATTGATGGCGAAAAAACTAAGGAGATGGGTGCAGTTGAAGCTGTTAAAAGATTACGAGGCCCCAAAGGAAGTAGTGTTAAAATAACGGTATTCAGAGAAGGCTGGAGCGAGTTTAAGGAATTCAATCTTACCCGTGACATTATCCCCCTCCAGTCGGTACGATCTTTCATGCTTGCACCTAACATTATCTACTCCCGTATAACAAACTTTCAGAGTCACACCACCGAAGATTTCAAAGAAGCGATAGCCCGACTTTCTGCAGACACAGAGATCAAAGGCCTTATCCTTGATCTTCGTAACAATCCCGGCGGCCTGTTGAATCAGGCTGTAAGCATTACGGATTTGTTCGTTGACGAGGGTCTCATTGTATACACCAAAGGCAGAACCGAGAACCAGAACATGTCGTTTAAAGCCAAAACTTCGCCTCAGGATTACCAGTTTCAGCTTGTTGTACTGGTCAACGAGGGTTCGGCCAGTGCTTCTGAAATTGTGGCCGGAGCCTTACAGGATCACCAGCGCGCGATAATTGTCGGCACCAGGACTTTCGGCAAAGGTTCCGTCCAGACTATCATACCTCTTCCCGGTGGCGCAGGATTACGTGTTACCACAGCACGTTATTTTACCCCCAACGGAAAATCCATACAGGCCACTGGTATTTTGCCTGATGTTGAGGTACCTTTTGTGCCATGTAACGGCCAGGTCGAAGAGAGTGACGAGGATGAAGAGAAATTTCGTGAATCTGATCTGAAAAATCACATCCCCGGCACTGAGAAAGCTAAAGATACC
This sequence comes from Desulfosediminicola sp., assembly GCF_048381775.1. Classification (NCBI taxonomy): domain Bacteria; kingdom Pseudomonadati; phylum Thermodesulfobacteriota; class Desulfobulbia; order Desulfobulbales; family Desulfocapsaceae; genus Desulfosediminicola; species Desulfosediminicola sp. The sequence goes on from NZ_JBLXGE010000003.1 coordinate 196,772, forward strand.
AAAACCGAGTCAGAGCAAAATCAGGCTAAACAGAGGCTGGCTGAAGATAATCAGCTGCGCTCAGCCTTGAATATACTGAAAAGCCTTAATCTCTACTCACGATTTTGTGAAAAGGACAACGAGACCTAATGGATTGCCTCACCTTTATTGCCGAACAAAAGATCGCTCAAGCCATTGAAAATGGCGAATTAAAAACATCTGGCTGGAAAAACAAACCACTCAAGCTCGAAGATGACCATATGGTTCCCGATGACCTGAAAATGGCATATAAACTGCTTAAAAATGCTGGCTACATTCCACCAGAGATTGAGCAGAGAAAAGAGATAACCAGACTCGAAGAACTTATCGCGAAAACGGAAGACGAGCATGAACGTTTGCAGCAGATGCGAAAACTCAGCGTTTTATTAATGAAGGTCGATGCTAACCGTATCACACCAGCCAACATCTCCCACGATGATGAGTATTATCGTAAGCTAGTTGAGAAAACTTCCGTTCATTCCACAAAGAAAGATAAATAACTTCGAAAATCCACCCAGGCACAAAAAAAAGCTGAAACCGTTCTGAGTGAACGATTTCAGCTTTTTTAATGTTCTATACAATGAACCTATGACTACATGAAGTTATGCTTCTCCTTCATGTCCTGGTAAACGATCGTCGAGACCTTCCTGATAACGTTGCCCCGGGTGAGCATCCAGTTTCCATAATTTGCGGGCCTGGAACTTCCCTCGATAACCCCGATAATTGCGTATGGATAGCGCTTTCCCTGGCGGGTTTTGGCGACGATAATCCCCATATCCCCACAAAGGTGGGCTGTTGAACCTGTCTTATTATAGACCAGTGTTCCTCGTGGAATCGAAGTGCCATAATAGAGGCGGTCACGTTTGGGCAGGGCCATAATTCTTCGGATTTCTTTACTGTATGGCAATTCCACATTCCATAACGCTCTTAGGAAACGTATGTAATCTGACGGCGGTGCCGAGTTTTTATAGGTTCTGCCACTGGCTGGAATATATTCAGTGATAACAATATTGCGAAATATCGATCCGTAGTGATTTCTCAGCAAACGCTCTGTTGCCGCAGGCCCTCCCACCTGGCGAATTGCCCAGTTTGTAGCAGTGTTACTGCTACGCTGAATCATCGCCTCAAGCATCCGCCTACTCTTTGGTCCATATTGTATTTTGCCGTTCTTTACCTGATGAAAGAAGGCCAGGGCAACAAACGGTTTAATCATACTGGCAGCCTGAAATTGCTGATCGCCATTGATATTGACCAGACTGCGATCATTTTCGAGATCATAAACCATCCAGCCGGTACGCTCGTCACCTCGAATTTGTCCCTTTCTCCGCAATTCTTTGATATATTGATTAATATTCGACTCAACCAGTGTTCCGCTCGAAACTGCGTACACTTTTTTAGTCTTCGTTTGAGTGATGGCTACGATTTTTTCAGGTTTGTTAACCTTTGCAGGAGGCTGAGGCTGTACTTCTTTTTCAGGAGATTCCAGAACGATCGTCTCAGACGGTTGGCTCTCCCCGGACTTCTGATCTCGGCTTGCAATAATTTTATTAGAAAGTTCACTGACAATCCGGTTTACGGCCGCCTCGACCTCCTCCGGCTTGATTGGCGATTCAGGTACCTCTTTTTCAGTCGCACCCTCACCTGCGTTCGCTACCTGCGTATCATCTCCTTTCTCGGCCGCCTCTCCTGGTGAAGAATTGCTGGTATCATCAAGAAGGCTTGACTCACCATAGACTATCGGATTGTTATTTTCCGGGGTAATTGAGGTCTTTATATGACGACTTTTCAGCATTCTGGCGTGACTCTTCGCCACATTCATGGTGGACCGTCTATCACCCTGCCGTCTGTAGATAAGAATGTAATTGTTTGAATTGGTCTTCTCAATGAAGAGATCTTTACCGACCTGTTCCCCAAGGATCACATACACCCTGGTATAGAGTTTTTTCAGAGAGTCCAGATGCGGACCGAGACCATAACTGACATTGTAAAGCCGGTCATAGCCCTTTTCCTTGATAGCCCAGGCCTCATCCAAACCTGCCTTACGGAGCAACTCACCCTGCCTGGCAATGCTTAAAATGACATTTCTAGGGGAATCGTTGGCATCGTAGATCACCCCATACTCTTTGTCTTTGGTAACAACCTTCAGACCCCGGGAGATGTCTTCATCGAGCAACTCCTGAAGTTGCTCCTTGTAATCGAGAACCCTTTCCAGATCTGAATCCCAGATATACATGATGTCATAGGTATCTTCCTCGGCACGGACACCTTGAGCGGCGAACAGCATGGAAAATACCCACAGCAATATGAGAAAAGAAGATAAGAAGACAGGAGAAATGAATGTATTCTTCAACAAGTGCATTATACCGCTCTATCCTGGATGCAAGAACCTGATATATTTACCGAAATAAATCCGGAGAAATGATTTACGAAACGCAGAAGACAGAGCATCGTAACACGTGCTTTTCGGGCTCTTCAACCCAAATTATCAAGATTTTCCAGAATATTTAAAATCCCAGCTCTTTAAGAAATCTTTCGTCCTCGGACCATTTCTTCTTAATTTTCACCCAAAGCTTGAGCAGAACCTTTTCACCGATTAACTTTTCTATGTCAATTCTTGCAGCGGTGCCTATTGATTTGAGCTTTTTACCACCCTTGCCTATCACAATGCCTTTCTGGGAATTCCGTTCAAGAACAATGGTAGCATGAATAGTTACCAGTTTCTTCTCCGAATCCTCCTTAAACGACTCAATGGTCACCGCGGTTGAATATGGGATCTCCTGGCCAGTCTGCAGAAAAACCTTCTCACGAATAATCTCCGCGACCAAAAATCGTTCAGTGGCATTAGTTGGTATATCTTCAGGGAAATAACGCGGCCCCATGGGCAGCAAATCGAGAATCTCATTCAAAAGGATATCTGTACCGTCTCCTCGCAGAGCAGAAAGAGGGATAACCGCCTTAAAAGGGAAAAGTGAGGAATAGGTTTCAAGCATAGGCAGCAATCGTTCCTTTTCCAGCAGATCAACTTTGTTCAGCACCATGATAGCGGGGCACTTGACCTGCTTCATAACCTCTGCGAATTCTTTCTCCTTCTCCTTTCTCAGCTTTTCCGGCATTGGCAGGGATATATCAATAAGAAAGAGAACAACATCGACATCGCTCAGGGAATCCATGGCAATCTTCACCATCTCCTGATTAAGCGGCACCCGTGACTTATGCAAGCCTGGAGTATCAAGAAGTACAACCTGATAATCATCCTCGTTGACCACACCAAGAATTCTGTTACGGGTGGTTTGTGGCTTCGGCGTTACAATGGAAATCTTCTGCCCCAGCAGATTGTTCATAAGCGTGGATTTACCCGCGTTAGGTGGGCCGACGATAGCAACCATTCCGGATTTAACCGGTTTTCCAAACATATCCATAGATAATAAGAGTTAATTGAAGTGTAATAGTGAAAATAGTGTGCTTCAAATCGTGATTCACACTATAGTGAACATTCGTGCCTGAACATTTAAGCATTCATATAAATGATAGAAGATAATACGCATCGAAGTAACATGTGAACACTATTTGCGCTAGTTTTACTTCACCTACAACGCTTCTGCATGTGTCGCGTTTCGCATATAACTGATAGTAAAAAGCTTCTCACCCAATGATCGATTCTGGAAAAATCATAGAGTATCTGGATAATGGACGATTTATCTGTGCCTTGATCACGGAGGCCCAGCCTAAGCGGGTCCGCCTGATCAATCAAAATGGCAGGGAAGTTAACCTGCCGGCTTCGCGCATCGTTCATTGCTCCAAAATGGTCCTATCTCCTGAAACCAGCCGTGACACCCTGGTGAAAACTCTTAAAGAGATTACCGATAAACGGCAGGAGCTTGTCGACCAAATTTCCCTCAAGGATATCTGGGAGCTCACGATAGAAGAGCCCTCTGATACTTTTGATCCGGATTTTCTCGCAGAACTCTCCTTCGGTCAGGAACTTAATGACGACATAACCGCTGCCTTTCTTCGCTGCGTTTTCCTTGATAAATTGTACTTCAAATATAAGGAAGGAAAACTCCGGGCGCACAGCGAAGACCAGGTCGAGCAGATCCGCCTGCAGCGCGAGCGTGAAGCCCAGAAAGCAGAACTGATTGCCAAGGGTGCATACACTATACGCGAAATGATGCGTCATGGTAAATCGCCCCAGGAAACCACCCGCTGGCAGGAGGAATGCCTGAAACTCCTCAGGGATTACTACCTGTTTGGAAACGACGCCGATAATGCCGACATTGCCAGACAGATCTTAAAAGAAGCAGAACTTACCCGGCCACACGACGCTTACCATATTCTCGTTAAAGCCGGTGTGTGGAACAAAAATGAAAACATACCATTGCTCAGATCAAATTTGCCGGTAAGCTTCAGCCTGCCCGCCCGCCAACAAGCTGAAGGTATACTGCAAAGCCGACTCGAGGATCTTTTCAACGACACGGGACGGGTTGACTATACCCACCTGAAACCAATGACCATCGATGGGGCTACGACTCTCGATTTCGATGATGCCCTCAGTGTTGAAAAGAAAGGTGATGACTACCTGGTTGGAATTCATATATCAGATGTTTCACACTATGTTCGCCCCGGTGACCCTCTTTTTCAGGAAGCGATGAAACGCGGTACCTCCATCTACTTTCCTGAAGGGCAAATCCCAATGTTGCCCCGCCACCTCTCTCAGGGTATATGCAGCCTCATACAGGGAGAGATCAGGGCCACTTTCAGTTTCATGATTCTGATGACCGCTGAGGCAGAAGTCAAAAGAGTTCGCATTCACCCCTCAATCATTAAAGTTGCCAGGCGCCTCACCTACGAAGAAGTTGACAGGATTATACAATCCGACGAAGAGCTTAAAATACTTAATGTTCTCAAACGGAAACTACGTGAAAGAAGACTCTCCCAGGGGGCATTACTACTGCCTTTCCCTGATGTAAACATCTTCATAGACACGGCAAGCAGAGTTCATGTCAGCCTTGGCAGAACCGATACTCCTGCAAGAACACTTGTCTCGGAAATGATGATACTCGCCAATAGCGAGGCGGCGCGTTACATTTCTGATCGTATGGTACCCGGTTTGTTCCGCAGTCAACCACCTTTGAGACAGCGTATTGTACATGGTGAAGACGATGATTTGTTTTTAAATATCCGGCAGCGCAAGCAGCTTCCTCGAGGTGAGCTTTCCACCAACGCCAACCCTCACAGCGGGCTCGGTGTCTCCCATTATACAACGGTGACCTCACCAATACGCCGTCTTCTCGATCTGGTAATGCAACATCAGCTCAATACCATCACCAGAAGGCTCGAACCATGCTTTACCGAGGATATGTGCAGAGACTTCTCCTCAATTATCACCAGGGCCTTGTCAGCAGCCAACAACGTAAAACAACAGAGACATCGTTATTGGTTGATCAGGTATTTGCAGGAACGAAAAGGACAACTCGTCAATGCTCTTGTTATCGACTCCGGTCCCAAAAGGGTCACCCTTGTTCTTACAGATATCCTGATGGATGTTGATCTTGCTTCACCTTCTGGTTACAGACCAACACCTGGAACCACTATTCAGTTGAGAGTGAGTAAGGCTGATCCGATGGATAACACGGTTCGATTTGATTGGCCCTAGGTAATATGTTGTCAACTCTAACAACATATTACCCTTTTCGGTTGCAGCTTACTCCTTATCACGATCTGTCTTAATCTTCACCCTTCCCTTCTCGGGAAAGCCTTGAGAACGCGCACCACAATCCATCACCAGCACTGTGCCTTTTTTTTCAACGACTACGCACTTAGCGGTTGCGCCCACACTGTTCTCTGCACCCAGAACAAAAACTGCCATCAAAGCTGATATCACGGCTGCTCCTTTCATCTCCGCCTCCTCTATATAGCGTTCACTTTACTCTTTTGTAGCGTTATTTATACATCCTCTACTGTTTTCGATATGAATGAAGCGTAATCGCCATGACATATTTAGTCAGCCGACATAGGCTGGTTTCTGCAGGCATCAGGCCCGACATGACCCGACATGAAGGTATATCTCCAAGTATATATGCCTAATTTCATGGATATTATATCTATTTGAAAACTCTTGGCTTCCAACCGATAAGTCGAGTTGGTATATTCCTGTAGGAAATACTCAACTCGACTCTAACCCAGAATTAAACTATGACCGAAACACAGCATCAGGGTGTCATGGCGATGGTAAAAATTGATGGCAGCAAAGCGAGACAACTCCGTGAGCAGAAATCTCTCACCCAGTTGTATGTAGCAACCGCCGTGCAAGTCACCACCGATACCATTTCCAGATGGGAAAATAGACGATACCCCACGATAAAGAGAGAGAACGCCCTTAAGCTCGCCGAAGCTCTTGAAGTAGCTCTTGAAGAGATACTGGAAACACCGCCCGTACCGGAACCGAATGACGATGAAGCGGAATCACAACAAGACAGTGTGAATTTCCAGCATGAAAAAGAGCGAAGGACAGAGACTGTCAAACAGGGTGTGTACGTTCGCTGGCCGATACTTCTGCTCTCCTCGACCATTGCTGCGCTTATTTGTCTGGTAGGCTGGGTTTACTTCAACATGGAGGATTCACCCTCAGTTGCTGTAACGGCCAAGAGAAACTTACCCGCTCATTGCACCCCGGGTCAGGTATTCCCTGTCAGCATTGAGGTAAACGTCCAATCAGACGAGCCTCTTGCCTTTATAGTAAAGGAGCAGCTACCCGACGGCTTTGAAGCTATTCAGGCCGCACCGGCACTGTCTAGTTCCGGTAAAAAGGTGAACACTCTCAAGTGGCTCCAGAAAGGTCACGGCAAACACATCTTCACATATACCACCATAATGAAAGATACAACCATCGAAGCTGATGAGTTTTCAGGAGGCATAGCCATCAACAAACAATCCGGAGCTTCTTATTCCATCCTGGGTAGCGACACGATCATCGTAAGTGATTACCACTGGGCCGACAGCAACCGCGATCGGGTAATAAGCGATTCAGAGATCCTGACCGTATATGACCAGTACGGCGAAGTGGAAGTACACGGTATCGACCTCGATCTTATTGAAGAGATCTGGCTTGGCTCCGGATATACCTGGAACCCAGATACTCAAACCTACCAAATACTCCCGTAGAAGTTCAACAGGCAACCGATAGCAAGCGGAGGCATTCAATAATAAATGCGTACAATTAAAACAAACCATTCCTGTATTTATCGAATAATCATTACATTATTCACCCTGTTGTTGCTTTCTTCTATTGAGGCGATGGCCAAGGAGCCGGTAATCGGAAAATATCTTAGTTCCTCAGGGAATACGATCCGCCTTCAACTCTCAGTCAGTTCCCCGGCCCCCCAAAATCTGATACTGCAACAGCACCTGCCGCCAGGCACACGGGTCCTGTCAACCTCCCCAAAGGCCATAAAGATTTCTCAGAATAATGGTGTTGTCAAATGGCTCTTCAAGGGAGTATCGCCTGGCCAAATAGAAGTCGTGATGAAGATTGAGCCTCCAGCGGCAGGCTCAGTTCGCGGCTCCATTCGCTATAGAATGGCAGACGGCACCATGCACGAAAAGCCTGTCGGAAGATAACGTCAACCATACCCTCACGGCCTGTTACTATCCTGCTGTGAGGGAACGTATCGGCACGAGATGAAATGCTATAGTCCACATGGTAATGCAGATCAAACCATCCAATATTCTCCAGGCTGTTTTTCCATTTAAGATTGGCGAGAGCAAAACACCTCCAAGGCTTAAGGTGTAAAACCAGATAAAGGAGGCCAGGCACGCCCCCGCAGCAAAGATGTACCGCCCCTCAGCACCAAACTGCCCACTTATCCCTCCAAGAAGAACAACTGTATCCAAGTACATATGAGGGTTTAACAAAGTAACTGAAAATGTTGCCAATATCACGGCCCACCTGGAACTGTAGATATCATTTGCCTTCTCAAGTCTGTTGCCTGCAATCGCTGAGCGCAGCGAACAATAACCATAATATACAAGGAATAGTGCTCCACCCCATCCGGCAACATTTCGTATAACCGGATTTTGCACTACTAGAGTCCCTACTCCCGCTGCACCTAAAAAGATGAAAAATGCATCGCAAAAGCTGCAAATAGTTGCCACAGCCCAGTTATGCTGCTTACGTACTCCCTGGGTCAACACAAAAGCATTCTGGGCCCCGATGGCGATGATTAGACCTGCACCAGTTGCCATACCCTGTAAAAACACATTCATGACCTACTCCTTTATTTGAAATGATTCACAGAGTACGCTACTAATACAAAGAAGGAAAATTAAATAATTTTATCATCCATTAGCATCCCTAATACTCATGCTCGATTACAAGCTACTAGAAGCATTTGCCATGGTCATTTTGGAAGGCGGGTTTGAAAAAGCTGCCCGAAAGCTTTGTTTAACGCAATCGGCTGTTTCTCAACGGGTTCGACAACTCGAAGACCTTTATGGGACGATACTGCTGAAACGGACAACCCCGCCACAGCCCACCGACTCAGGTCTTCAGCTCTTAATTCACTATAAAAAAGTAAAACAGCTGGAACGTGATCTTGATCAGCAAAATTCCGGTGATGAGAACACATTCCACTCCCTTTCCATAGGGGTGAACGCAGACACCCTGGAAACATGGTTCTTTTCTTCAGTCCAGAGACTGCTTCATCAGTACAATATTGTGCTTGATCTGCAGGTTGACGATCAGGATATGACCCATGAACTTTTAAAAGATGGCAAGGTTTGGGGTTGTATCAGCACCCGCCCGACACCTCAACAAGGTTGCACCGCCGAATTTCTCGGTGCAGTTCGTTATGGGATTTATGCAGCGCCGATTTTTAAAGAGAAATGGTTCTCTTCAGGCATAAACCTTGATGTCTTCCAGAATGCTCCACTAGTACGTTTTAACCGGAAAGATGAATTGAGTAGAAAAATTCTTACTGAAATTTTTGGTGAGTTACCAAAATCAATCGCCGATCATTCAGGACTGACACGACCACCGGTGTTCTTTGTTCCCTCCACTGAGATTTATGCGCTCTTCGTTACAGATGGATTGTGTTGGGGAGTGTTGCCGGAACAGCAAAGCAAGCCTTTGGAATCTTCTGGTAAAATTGTCAATCTCAGCCCCGAAAATTACGTCGATGTAAATCTGTTCTGGCATAGCTGGACTTTGAAATCAGAAACCATGCAGTGCTATTCAAAGCATTTCATCACCCAGGCCAGAGAAGTGTTGCACAATTAACTCTCTGTAATTTCCAATAGCTTTGTCGCATAAGAACCCGTTTTTGCGGTTCTTATGTCACATTTTTCGTCGGCGACGCAATCATTTGCCCTGGCTCTTTCAATGGTGGTGCATTTCAATTCAAAAAGCTGTAATCTTAGGCACATTTACAATGTTGTACGCGCGAAACCAGCCTGGAAGTTCCAGGGATTATCTACATGAAGGTCAGACCTTAATCACTTACATTTTCACTAATATCTCATGAGTAGCCATACCCCGAAGGAAGCTGGTGCAATCTCCGAATTAATTGCTTACGCAGAAAGCATTGGTGTCACCCGTGCCGCACGAATCTCTCCTCAGTCTGTTCTGGTCGAATCTCGATTAGCCGCATACTGCAGAGAACCCAAGTGTCCGTATTTTGGCCAATCCATGAGTTGCCCACCCCATGTCTCCGGGCCCGCAGGTTTCAAGAAACTGCTTGCCCAAAGTCGCCATGCTATAGTTTTGCGTATAGAGTTGGATGGAGACTCACTACACGGAAACGATCGACCGGAATCCATGCGACTCCTGCACTCATTAACTGCTGCAGTGGAACTTGAAGCGAAACGAAAGGGCTTTGACAATGCTCAGGGCTTTGCCGGTGGTTCCTGCAAAAGAAGCTTCTGCGATGATTATGACAGTTGTGCGGTACTCTCCGGGGAAGCTACATGCCGTTTCCCCGACCAGGCACGGCCGTCCATGTCCGGGTATGGTGTAAATGTAGGCGAACTTATGAAAGAAGCAGGCTGGTCAAACAACCTTTTCGCTGAAGATCAGCAGGATAAGGAAAAACAGATGGCATGGATTGCCGGCCTGGTGCTCCTATTCTGATCTCAAAGTTCTGTCAGATGTTTCAAAACGTCCTCAAGTTGATTCTGACTGAAGACCTGAACACCGTTTTCCTTCAGTAAGGCTGTCGTTACACCCACTCCAGATATTTTTGCACCACTGAATGTACCATCGTAGATCATGGTAACCCCACATGATGGACTCCTTTCAGTTAAAATAGCCACCTGCACCCCGTTTTCCTGACATACTTGCAGGGCCAGTTCAGCTCCCTTGCTAAACTCCTCAGTAACATCAACATCTTGAGCTGTCTTAACCCGGGCGATTCCTGCAAGTACTGCTTTACCTCCTGTCTCCTCACCGTCCGTTCTGATTTCCGCTGGCGATCTCGGCACGGGCAATCCACCTGCCATTTCAGGACAACAGGGAATCATTACACTTTGATCTGATATTTTTTCCAGTAGAGCCTGATCCACCTCCACATCAGAACCATCATAGCGAACCTTTTCACCGGTCAGACAAGCACTGATCAATATCCTGACCTTTTCTCCAGCAATGGTTTTACCCGACATTCGACCAACTCCTCCAAAGACACAAAGATCAACTTATACTACTGTATTTACGTCACATAACAGCTAGCATCGGACCCGACATGCCCCTGCATGTACCCCTGAACCGAGGTAAAAGTAACCCCGTTTGACCAGATGTCAGCTATCTCTCTGAACAAAATGAAAATATAAATAACCCATACCCAGAAGGGATGCAGCAAGCTTTACAAATTTCATTAAGAATCAAGACACTATCATTAACCTTAGTGCAATCAGTTCAATTACAACCAGGAGGCACATCATGAAAAGGACTCGAATAGCAATATTGGCAATCGTAATAAGCGGCCTTGGTCTCAATTCAGCCCAGGCAGGTGAAAAAGCATTAAACGGTATGCTCATCGGCGCTGGCAGTGGTGCAGTACTTGGCCAGGCTATAGGTCGGGATACAGAATCAACTATCGCCGGCACAGTTGTTGGCAGCATAACAGGCCTGGTAATAGGCAGTAGCCTTGATCATGGGAAAACACAATATGCGCACCGTAGGCCTCCTGTAAAACATGTCTATTATCCACCACCAAGATATAAACACAAAGCAAAGCATCATCGTCCCCATTATGCACCTCCGAAATATAAGAATTGCACCAAGGTGGTGAAAGTAAAAAACAAACATGGCCATAAAAAACGAGTGGTAACCACTACATGCTATGACAGACCTCACAAAGCACGATATCACCACCATCCTGTTGTCTATCGCTAAAATATAATCGTTATATTTTAGCGATAGTTTCAGCCGTCTCACCTGCAAACCAGACGCAACCATCTTGTGGTTGCGTCTGGTTTTTTCAACTAAAGTCCATATTTCAAAATGTTATAATATAGACATACCTGATTACACCCAAAGCTCAACCGCACGAATCGAAGCGTGAGGGTGAGCAGTTAGGGAAGAAAACAGCCTGAACCTAAGAATGTTTTCCCAGCAACTTATTATAATGATTCGATTTCAGGAGGGCTATGAGCTGAATCAACCACCCCTCACCTCTTCAAGCTGAAGACTGAGGGTAATCATAGTAGATTATGTGACTGATGTTACTACGCTAAAAGATACGTAACGCAAATCGAATTTCATGTTTCATCCCTTCTACCTTTTCACCCTCCCTCCACAAAATTTGGCAAGACGATTGCCGGTGATCAGACAATTCTATAATTTTCCCTATCACTTCCTATTTTCATCTGCAATTTCGGTACCGTATGGTAAGATGCTATTAATTCAACAAGCTAAAATAGATTTTTGATAAAATGTCCTGCATTCTCACGTGATTTAATGAAAACAAAGCACCATAGTCAATCATTTATAGGACGCTGCATTTTAGACACCCTGGCTGGCCTGCGAGAGGGGCTTTCCCGCTTTTCCGGAAACAGTCGCAGTGCTGTCATTTTCTGTCTTAATCCTGGGGATCCCCTGCTTATCTGCGATCCACAGAATTTACTTCGAGGGTATGAGCCCAAACTCAAAGATTTATATATAGATAATCAGAGTTGGAGGGACGAAGATTGCCAACGCTACGACCGCAAACTCTACAACCGCATAGCACCAGTTGAAAACCTGCAACTTGACGGCCTCATCAGTTATGGAGGCTGCTCGGGTGCTGTATACTATCAGGTCTGGTTCACCGAACACCATCCAAACATGTGCTCCATCGGCCCGACAGAGAGATGGCTCGAGCACACCGTTCTGCGCTTCTCTCATGATATGGCGAACGAGAGCCGCCTATACACTGGAATTTCAGGCAGTTTTCTCAGAGAATACACCACTCACGCGGTGAGAGATTACATTGTCGATCAGGTAAATCTGAGACTTGGGATAGATACCCACGTGCGGATCTATCAGGCACTAGAATCTGTACTCGGCATCTCAAAAACGCCGGAAGAAGGAGCTGTGCCACATGGAGAACTTATCTTCGTGGAACCACGACTCCTGCACCAGTTGAACATGATTGCCGAATTCAGCTCGGAGCAGCAACCACAATTAAACCATCATAAGCATATTCGCAAATTGCTGCTCTCTGTTGAGCACAGTAACAACAAGTTAGTCTCTAATGGCACCAGAATTCTTGGGGTTTGTGATCAGCATCTACCTGAATTCTGTCTTGTTGCCGATTTTCAGGGAAAACTTGGTTATCTGCGGCTCAATGACGACCTTGTTTGCAGCTTTGAAGATGGCAGCTTCAACTCCACCACTCATCGAGCTAAGCTTTTCGAAGTCGAAGAAATCCTGCTCGACTACGATCTTGACACCAGTGTCAGAAACAGCCTGTTCCAGGTTGTCTCGGCTCTGGTCCACAATGCCGAAACCAACGGTTTTGGCTGTACGCTTGTGGTCGATTTGGAAGATGACTACACAGGAATATCAGGGCAACTTCTCACGCCACCAATTGATCTTCAACAGCCAGAGAGCCTTGCCCTCGCTGCAGGCCTTTCCCGCACTGATGGAGCCCTGCATATACGTGCTGATCAGTATCTCTATGCCTTCGCCTGCCTTCTCGACGGCTTGAGCATCCCTGGAGAGGATAGAGCCCGCGGCGCCCGCTACAACTCTGCGCTCAGGTTTACTGCTATTAGAAATAATAGCATTGTAATAGTCGTCTCCTCAGATCGCCCGGTATCCGTTATATATAGAGGGGTTGAGGCTCGTAAACGCCACCCGTTCACGCCGGCTGACTTCTGCTCACTCTCTACTGAATTACTCAGCACCTGGCTTGGCAGTGACTAGGCCCGGATTACTTGATGCTTTCCGCACAGCAGAATCAGACACACAACAAAAAAGGCCATATGAAATAATTATTTCATATGGCCTTTAGATAATGTATTCCCTGTAAATCAGTCTTCCAGCACCCAGTCTGGTATATGATTCAGGATATAATTCTGTACAGCTTCTTTCTGCTCCCCTTTGGCTACTTCTCCAACGGCATTTACCGTTTCTTCGAAGTCAAACCAACAGAGTTCTCTATCGTCAGTTGAGTAAACTGTCAGGATACGGCGATTTGTCTGCTCGATATCCTCTTCCTCCTGAATGGCACCTACAATGTTGACTGCCTGTTCATAGCTGAGGAAGGTAATTTTATCTTCACCCATATCATCACCTCAAACGGAAAAAGGCGAGTAGGATAAGCTCCACTCGCCTTAATTATTATGTATGGTTTCGAATCAGGCTGGTTTTACAACAGACCCTGAACGAATACAACGGGTACAAACACGAGCGCGCTTAACACCACCGTTAGCAGTTACCATACGGACCTGCTTAAGATTAGGCAACCAACGCCTTCTGGTCTTGTTATGGGCGTGTGATACATTGTTACCGGTTACTGGTCCTTTTCCACAAACTTCACATACTTTGGCCATTGCAATTCTCCTTATATACCTTTTTTCTCCTCAGTCCCCCAAATACGAAAGGTGGAGAAGAATTAGAAAATGTGTGCGACAAATGAAATCAAGAACGTCCTTTATTACAATCTTTCGTAAGCGATAGCAAGATGTTTTGTTCCAAAACTACGATTTATCATCGTCCCCTGCCTCTGCTACGCTTACATGAGACGCTCATTTCCTTAGTTATACGTGTCTTTTCTGCTAACAATATATTTTTTCGAATTCAGAATTTGGCTTACGAATTTTTAACAACACCCGATTAACGATTCTTTCCAGCAAATTACTTTCGCTTTATCAAATTTTCGCATGAGCCATAGGGCCTGAGATATTCGGTCACCTTGCATCCAGTTTATCAAATAGTAACATTCAGCTGGCATCTTTGCCAGTGGCGGTCAGATGGTCGGAGCTCCTGACGAGAACTGTCTATAGTATATTGCAGACCCAGAATGTAATCACAATTGGCACTGGCACAACTTCCGCCTTAGTGACCAAACCCGTCCCTTGCTACCTTTCTTTTACTTACCACATGACCTGACCGATAATAAGCCCATGTTTTTTTTGTCAATAATTCAGCATGATGATTTGGCTTGTTTTCATATTCCATGATATACTCGATCTCATATTGTTTGGCAGGGAAACAGTCATTTATCAAACCTAGTCCAAACAATACATTGACCTACCTTAGGCTCTAGACACATAGACATAGCCTGAACCATGTATGCGTCATTATGGAAATACACGCGACTTTTGGGTACCAACCAAATCAAACTGTTTAACATTAGATAATTTACTAATTGTTCGAAATTGTTGTCTATCTATCGGCTTGTTCGTTACCTTGATCATATTGAGGATTTGCGGGTCTATTTCCTTCAGCAGACTAATAATATTCAGGTTATTGACTATCCTGAAGTTACGTCTATAATGCGCCATTTAACCTTACATGACTTTCTCCGACGAACCGATAGCTATGTAAGAGATGTGCCTTGAAATGTATACATTTTTTCCATTGCATTTCTAAGTTTTGCATGGTAGCTAAAAAAGCATTATTAACAATTATTCTCATTAACGGATAGTGCATGAAAGACAAAAATTCAGTCTGGAGCTTTTTTGCTTCGGTAAAACTCGCCCTTTTCACCCTCAGTGCCATATCTATTACAGCCATCATTGGAACTGTAATACCACAGAACCAGAAATTTGGTGTGTATGCGCAGCAATATGGTGACACTGCCGCCCAGGTCATCAAGGTTCTTGATCTTCATGATATGTATGGTTCATGGTGGTTTCTTGGTCTCCTGGGGTTATTGAGCGCCAATATTATAATCTGTTCTATCGATAGATTCCCTACTGCCTGGAAACAGATGACAACAGATCAGTCTGGCATCGCCATTGCCAAGATTGAAAAAATGGCCTTGAGCCATCGTATCCCCGCAAGAGAAAAGCTTTCACCTGATGAAGTGAAAACTGTCCTGAAAAATGAAGGGTGGAAACTCACCACCAAAACTTCCGATGATGGCACGGTTATAGCCGGACAAAAAGGGAACTGGTCAAGAATGGGTGTTTATCTTGTTCACACTTCAATGCTTGTCATCTTCATCGGCGCTATGATCGGTCACTTCTTCGGCTTTAAAGCCAGCGTATTTCTTCCTGAGACGAGAGTTACAGACAAAGTTTACGCTGCCGGCCACAGATCACCCATTGATCTCGGCTTTGAACTGCGATGCGATTTCTTCACTATCGACTTCTATGACAATGGGATGGCGAAAAAATATGTTTCCGGCCTCACAGTGCTGGAAGACGGCAAAGCCCCTTTTTCCACTGAGATCGCCGTAAATACGCCGCTTAAACATAATGGCATCACCTTCTACCAGGCAAGTTACGAAGGTTATAAGGATTTCGTATTCAAGCTCACTGATCCCGCGGACGGCACTGTGCATACCTTCATTGCACCGTTCCAGGAACAGGTTGAATGGAAAGATAATGACATAGTATTTGGTGTTGTCAATGCCGAAGCCTTTCGAGACCACGTAACACGCATCAAAATCTGGTTCAAAGAAGGCAACTCCGAACCTGTCGAATTCTGGGTTGAAGATAATGGCATTCAGGAAGTCGCTTCAGTATCTGGTGCACCTTATAGCCTCCAGGCAAAGCAGATGTACGCCACCGGGCTTCAAGTCGCCAAAGACCCGGGTGTCTGGCTGGTGTATCTCGGATTTTTCATGATGCTGGCAGGGTTGTACTTTTCATTCTTCACGTCACATAAACGAGTCTGGATTGTTACCGGACAGGGACGCGAAGTATTGGTTGCCGGCTCAGCGAACAAGAACAAAGAAGGTTTTGAAAAAACTTTCACAACGCTCACTGATAAGCTCACAGATAAACTCGCATAATAGCCAGTCACTTAGAGACAATACCAGGCCGAGCCTGAGTTCTGACCTGTTAGCCAGTCATGCACTGGCAAAGGAAAATATACGGAGCCTTACGAATGGACAGTTCACAATTAATTGGTATCACAACCTTCACCTACCTGTTTTCAAGTCTTCTTTACGTCGGTATTCTGGTCTTTAAAGCCGAGCGTCAGGTTGGTAAAGCTGCGACATTTTTCACCCTTGCCGCCCTTATCATCCAAACCATCGGTATAGGCTTGAGGTGGTATGAATCGTACGAATTGGGAATTGGGCGAGCCCCATTGACCAACATGTATGAATCTGTAGTCTTTTTTGCCTGGGCAATCGTCGCCTTCTACCTTTTTCTTGAATGGAAAATTAAAACCAGGGTAATTGGAGCCTTTGCAATACCATTTGCTTTTCTCGCAATGGCGTACGCCTCTTTTTCCTCAGTTAACAAAGCTATCACGCCACTACTCCCGGCTTTGCAGTCAAACTGGCTTATTGCGCATGTTGTTACCTGCTTTATCGGTTATGCCGCTTTTGCCGTTGCCGCAGGGCTAAGCCTGATGTACCTGGTCAAAAGTACAGTCGGCGACAATATTCGTCCCGGATCAGTACTTGACTCTATTCCGACGCTCAAGGTGATAGACGACATCACCTATAAAAGCATGATATTTGGTTTTATCTGGCTGACTGCAGGGATCATTACCGGTGCAATCTGGGCTAATTCCGCCTGGGGTACCTACTGGAGTTGGGATCCTAAAGAGACCTGGTCATTAATAACCTGGTTTGTTTATGCTGTTACCCTTCACGTCCGCTATACCCGTGGCTGGAGCGGCAAAAGAATTGCCTGGTTATCGCTGCTTGGTTTCATCTCTGTTCTCTTTACCTATTATGGTGTAAACTTCTTATTGTCAGGCTTACATAGTTATGGCTCAAACTAAGACTACTGCACATTGTGGTACTATTCTGACTAATAATTTTAGGTATTTATGCTGTTTGACAAATTTAAGCAATCGCTGTATAAGTAGGAAAAATCAGCTTTGTATTAACCTCAAACCTGCACCATTAACCTGAATAAAGAGGAAAAGACCATGGTTAAAAAGGTACTCGTAGCTATAGCTACTTCGGCACTCATCTTCTGCGGTATTGCCACATTAAATGCTGCCGACAAGGGGCCGGCCGAAATTACTATCGAGAACCCTGACGCGAAAAAGCCAAAGCCAGCTTATTTCCCACACAAGGCTCATCAGGATGCTGGCCTTGCCTGTGCTGAATGCCATCACGGAATGGGTGATGATGGTGCGCAGGTTGCCTACGAGGAGGGGCAGGCTATCCAGAAATGTGCTGAATGCCATAATTCTGACGTTCTCGCAGGGAAGACTAAGGGCAAAGATAAACTTGACACTCTCAAAGGCGCTTTCCACGCAAACTGCCTTGCCTGTCACAAGGAAGTTGCCGAAAAAGATGAGGCCAAAAAAGATCTCAAGAAGTGCTCTACCTGCCACAAAAAGTAATAAGATAACCGGCTATATTGCATAAAATCAAAAAAGGCTGGCAATCCGAAATCGGATTGCCAGCCTTTTTGTGTTTCTCAGCAATAATCTCATATGGGCTGCGGCAACATGGCTACAGCCCCACTTCAGATCATCTTATTCCTGGATCTTGGAAATATCTCCAACCTGCAGAATAAGTTCGCCAATAGCGGTAAGCAGGTTAAGCCGATTGGTACGTACCGCTTCATCTTCTGCCATAACCATGACCTCATCGAAAAAGCTGTCAATCGGTTGCTTGAGTTTCAGCATAGCCTGGAGACCTGCAACATAGTCACCTTTCCCAAGCAGATCTGCCATCTCAACTTTTACTTCCTGGTATGAGGCATAGAGTACCTTTTCTGCGCTCTCGGTAAAAAGAGCCTCATCCAATTCGATGTTCTCATTCTGCTTGATAATATTTCTGATTCGCTTGTACGATGCTGCGAGCACAGTAAATGCTTCTTCATCACGAATAGTTCTAAGAGCCTCGATTCTGGTAAGGGCGTCAGTAACATTGTCAAAGGAAACAGAGGTTACGGCCTCTACCACCCCTGCATCAATCCCCTTGGCTACACAGTCATTGGCGAATCTTCCTCTGATAAAGGAAAGTACTGTTTCAACAGTTACACTGCTGCCATCGACTTTATCGCCATAAAGCGCTAACGCCTTAGTGACAATTTCCTTGATCGATATATCCCATCGGCCATCAATTAAAATTGCGAGCACCGCAAGGGAGAGTCTCCTCAATCCAAATGGGTCCGCGGTACCGGTTACTTTCTGACCGATACCAAAGCATCCAGCCAAAGTATCAAACCTGTCAGCCAGGGCGACGATCGCTCCAACTTCGCTTGCTGGCAATTCAGCACCGGAGCGTTTAGGCATGTAGTGTTCTTTGATAGCTACTGCCACCTCTTCCGCTTCGTTTTCATTCCTGGCGTAAGCATATCCCATCACACCCTGTAAGGAAGGGAACTCGCCAACCATGTCAGAAATGAGATCAGCTTTACACAGATGTGCGGCCCTGCTTGCCAGATCGGCTTTTTCGGGAGAAATTTTTTCTGCAAGAATTCTGGATAGTTTAACCAGTCGCTCACTCTTTTCGAGCATTGTGCCCAGCTTTGCCTGGAAAATAATGCCATCCAGACGCTTTCTCTTTTCCTCCATGCTGCCTGCACAGTCACCATTAAAGAAAAAAAGTGCATCTTCAAGCCTTGCCCGTAATACACGCTGATGACCTTTTCTGGTTACATCCTGATCTTTAACTTTTGTGTTATTTACTGCCACGAAACCAGGCAGCAATTTCCCTTCACTGTTAACCACAGGAAAGTACTTCTGGTGCTCACGCATTGAGGTTATCAGGACTTCTTCCGGGAGTTTGAGAAACTTTTCATCAAAATTTCCACAAACGCCAAAAGGCTTCTCGACGAGGTTGTTAACCAGATCAACAAGATCTTCATCTACTGCCACCTTGGCATCCTGCAGAAGACCGGACTCGGCAACAGCCTTATTGATCTCTTCTACAACCATTTCGCGACGCCTGGCAATATCTGCGACAACATGATTGCTGTCGAGAATCTCTTCATACACACCACTGTTTTGTACAGTGAATTCGCTATTGGCCAGGAAACGGTGTCCACGGGTAACGTTTGAGGTGGTAATTCCTTCATGTTCAAAATCGAGGATGTCATCACCTAAAACCGCTATCAGCCACTGGATAGGACGAGCAAAGGCATGCCTGTTTGCTCCCCAACGCATGGATTTGGCGAACGACAGTTCAATCAGGATATCCTTGAGCATTTCAGGTAAAAGCTCTCGAGTCTCCCTGCCTACAACCTCGCGGACCAGCATCAGATAGGGCCCTTTGGCAGTATCCACTTCTTTCAGATCATCAACACTACCACCCCTGGATCGGGCAAATCCTTCGGCAGCCTTAGTGAATTTACCTTCAGAATCCTTACCGGCCTTCACTGATGGTCCCAGCAACTCTTCTCGAATATCTTCCTGCTTGTCCGCTATGCCTTCTACAATCAAAGCAAGGCGTCGTGGCGTACCTTTTACGATGATTGTCCCATGCTGAATTTTCAACTCTTCAGCTTTCTTTTCAAACTTCTCCTGCATCTGTTTTAATGCAGGTTGCACAAAAGATGCGGGCAGTTCCTCTGTTCCAATCTCGTAAAGTAGATCACGCATAGCTTATATATTGTCTGTGTTTAGTAAGAAATGATTGAGCCGTACCTTGCGCCTTGCAAAATGCTATCAGGACTCAAGCATGGCAAAGGTTGAGTAGTCATCAGAAAGGTTTTCTACTCGTACAGCATAACTTTTTATCCCTTTGAGCGTGTTCAGGCAAGTACCAATTCCACGGGTAACCGCTTCTACTGATAAAATATTTTGGCTCGCCTCGGCAACTGCCTCGATTTCTCGAGCTATACAACTCTCAATCTCGTTGATAAGATCCTCGATCCACATAAAAGTATTGAATCGAACAGCAATCTCGGCGTTCCCCCAATTCCCGGTCGACCTTGGCAATGAATTTTGAACGTACTCCTTGCTCATCGGCAAAGCTATGGGGACTGTAATTCGAAATTCAAGTTCCTGCTCCTGATCAAAGGAACCGCACATCATACACTGATACTTCCTGGTATTGAGTGATTCTTTTGATTTACCGTTTGTCAAAAAAAACGGGAACTCAATCTCCATATGTGATGCCTGGGCTTCCAGGCGATGTTTCATCTCTTCCAAAATCTGATGAAAGTTACGAAGATCAATAGCCCCGTGGTATTGATTGAGTATCTCGACAAACCTGCTCATGTGCGTACCTTTGAAACAATGCGGCAGGTTCACGTACATGTTTACTGTCGCTATTGTTTGCTGATGGCTTTTGGCCTTATCGAGAACTGTAACAGGGTAGGAAACTGTCTTAACACCGACCTTTTTTATATTTATCCGTCGATGATCAACCTGGCTTTGAATATCTTTCATGGTATTTCGTTCATGTACTCAGTCAATACCGGGGTATTACTTTAACAGCAAAACACCGTAATGAATTTCAACGGCCAGAGTTAAATAGTGCAGATCGGACCGCTCTAATTATCCTATGAATTTTCGTACAGCCTTTTTCAGTTCGTCAAGATCAGCAGATTTAACCACATATTCATCCGATGCCCAACTGCTCAGATCCTGCTTATACTCATGATAGGCTGAACTCAAAATTACAGGAATATCCTCATTTATCATTTTCATCTGCCTAAGCACTTCAATTCCATTCATTCCTGGCATCTGAATATCGAGAATTACCAGATCAGGGGGGTCGTTATTGAATTTTTCCAACGCCTCCTCGCCATTCATTGCCGAAATAACCCGGTAACCTTCTTCTTCGAATTCCTCATGATACAGCAGTTGTATACTTTCTTCATCATCTACTAGCAGTATCTTTTTCACTCAAACCTCCGTTATGATAATTTACTATGCTTGACGTAAATAATCGGCTGCCTCTTCGGGGGACATGGGGTTAATATAAAACCCAGACCCCCATTCAAAACCAGCGATTGAGGTTAGCTTAGGGACTATTTCAAAGTGATAGTGATAATGGTCAAGCCCTTTGGTCTGCAATGGCTCTGAATGAAGTACAAAATTATAGGGTACGTCAGGAATGCATCTATCAAGCCTGAGTAAGGAATCTGAAAAAATCTGCGCAAGCGAGAAGAGTTTGCTTCTTTCTTCAATGCAGAAATCTGAAGTGTGCTCTTTGGGCAGAATCCACATTTCAAATGGAGTTCTCGGCGCGAATGGAGTCAGCGTAATGAAGTGTTCATTCTGGCAAACAATGCGAATATCCTGTTGAATTTCCTGTCTGATGATATCACAGAAAATACAGCGCTCTTTGTATTTGAAATAAGAGAGCGCACCCGATAGTTCAGAAACTATCATGCGTGGAAGAATCGGCAGAGCAACAAGTTGCGAGTGAGAGTGCTCAAGGGAAGCACCAGCTGCCTTGCCATGATTTTTAAATATCATGACATATTTGAACCTTGGGTCCCTCCCGAGATCGTTGATACGCTCCTTGAAAGCCAGTAACACATACAACATACGCTCGGCAGGAAGAGTGGCGAAACAATCGTCGTGGTTAGGGCTCTCTATTACTACTTCATGAGCACCTATGCCGTTCATCCGATCATATAGCCCTTCACCGGCCTTATCCAACCCGCCTTCTATGACAAGCGCCGGATATTTGTTCGGAACAACACGAACCAACCAATCCGGCCCGTTTTTCTGTTGATTCTCGCCGGATCTGTAAGCCAGAACTTCAGACGGAGTGGTGTTTTCATTCCCTGGACATAGCGGACAGAATCCACCGCTTGTCTGAGGTTTTTCAATCAGGAAGTCAGTCGGCCGTTTTCGCCTTTCTTGAGAAATTATAATCCATCGGCCGAGAACAGGATCTTTTCGCAGCTCCGGCATCTCAGGTTATTGCCCTTTAGATTTCTCTCGTGTTTCCTGTAGAGTTTTACAATCAATACAGAGCGTGGTTACAGGTCTGGCTTCAAGCCGCTTCAAACCAATTTCCTCTCCGCAATCTTCACAAATACCAAAGGTGCCTTCTTCAATACGAAGCAACGCTTCATCGATTTTCGAAAGCAACTTGCGTTCGCGATCACGAATACGTAATTCGAAGCTACGACCTGATTCAACCGTGGCGCGATCATTCGGGTCAGGAATATTAGTGGTCTGATCCGTCATCTCGTTCAAGGTCTTGCCAACCTCATCCAGGATCTCTTGCCTCTTATCAGTAAGACTCTGCCTGAACTGCTCGACTAATGCTTTTTCCATCAAGCCTCCTGTAGAACTGAAACAACGTGCAAGTGAAATTTCAGTCTGATATTTCTTCGCGAGTATATGTGCCGCTTTTTCCACCTGTTTTTGTCAACAATCGGATATCACTTATCACCATTGATTTATCAACAGCCTTGCACATATCGTAAATTGTCAGAGCCGCGACTGATACAGCGGTCAACGCCTCCATCTCAACTCCGGTTTTACCAGTTATTCCAACTGTGGCAAAAATTTCTACCAGATTATCTTCGTCTTGAAAAGAAAAGTCAACGTTGACCTTACTAATAAGTAGCGGGTGACATAAAGGAATAAGCGCATCTGTTTTTTTTGCAGCCATTATTCCGGCAACCCTGGCAATGCCCAAAACATCACCCTTAGCCATTTTTCCGCTTTTGACTTTGGTGAATGCCTCTTTGCTCATGGTTATTTTTCCAGCTGCGTGAGCGACGCGGGTAGTTTCATTCTTTTTGCTCACATCAACCATTATAGCATTGCCATCACTGTCGAAGTGCGTAAAATCTTTATTCCCTTCTGCTGCCATTGATACTTATCCCTTGTGATTTTTACCCACTACTTCGTTAAAAAGCCTGGCAAAGAAGCCTTCACGCTCCTCCTCCTGCCCATGTTCCTGGCACAGAGTTTCAAACTCTTTCAACACCTTGATCTGTTCATCGCAGAGATTGGTAGGGGTCATAACCTGCAATTCGATAATCATGTTGCCCTTGCCACTGCCCCGTAGTCTCGGTACACCTTCATTTTTGAGGGTAAATCGCTCTCCGGATTGGCTGCCTGCAGGGATTTCTATTGTCTTTTTACCATGTACAGTAGGCACTTCGACTTTCGCACCGAGTGCGGCATCCACCATGGAAACCGGCATTCTGGCAAAAATAGTGTCACCCTCACGCATAAAGAACTCATGTTCTTCAACATGGACAATCACATAGAGATCACCCGCCGGACCACCTCGGCGCCCACCTTCGCCCTCACCGCGCAAACGCATGCGAGCACCGTTGTCAACACCGGCAGGAATCTTAATTGCGACAAGTTTGCTTTTATGAACAAGGCCGGAACCATCGCAATCGGCACAAGGGTCTGTAATAATCTCCCCCTCACCATGGCACTGCGGGCAGGTAGAACTCACCTGAAAAAATCCCTGGGAGCGGATTACCTGACCACGACCTTCACACATCGGGCATGTTTTCTTGGGATGGCCAGGACGACTACCAGTACCTTCACATGTCCAGCAGGTATCACGACGACTTAGCTCAACCTCTTTTGAAGCTCCGTGAATTGCCTCCATGAAGCTTATATTCACGTCATAACGAAGATCATTACCGGGACTGGGTCCATCCCTGCGAGTGCGCGAACGACTACCACCAAAGCCAAACAGATCACCAAAGATATCCCCAAAGCTCGAGAAAACATCTTCGAAGTTGCCTGGTCCGCTATAGCCACTATTTTTCAGACCATCATGACCATAAGTGTCATAAATCTGCCGTTTCTTTTCGTCACTGAGAACCTCATAGGCCTCTGTGCACTCCTTGAATTTTGCTTCTGCCTCCTTATCATCCGGATTTCTGTCCGGATGATACTTCATCGCCAGCTTGCGGTACGCTTTCTTAATCTCGGAGCCTGATGCTGAACGGGAAACAGTTAAAATATCGTAATAATCTTCTCTCATTGTTTCTGAATAACCTATTACTTACGCGGCAGTTTTTGCAGATTCGGAAAATTCGGCCGCGTCAACATCATCGGCATCCAGCTGCTCAGGCAGATCTTCAATATTCTCCATAGTTACTTTGCCAGAGGCAATCTCACGCAGAGTCATAACGATCTCCTTGTTTTTGCCATCAACCACAAAAGGTTCCCCCTGCCTGTGTTGCTTTACGCGCTTCACAGCCAGATGGATCAGATTGAACCTGTTGTCATCGCCTACAACATCAAGACAATCTTCAACGGTAATTCTTGCCATATTTATGTTCCTCGTTGTGTACGTGTAATCCTGCGCTTCTGGTCGGACGACCTGCTAACTAAAACAGATTACGTACTTACAGAATTTAGCTTACTTTTTTTTCAAACGGGTTTTCCAGGAGCAGGGTTTCATTCCTGTCCGGGCCAACTGATACGATCTGAGCTTTAACTTCAGTAAAGTCCTCGATACGCTTAATGTAGTCTTTGGCCGCTGTTGGCAGATCATCAAAATTGCGAACTCCTGCAATTTCCTCACTCCAGCCCGGCAAGTCTTCATAGACAGGCTTCACCGCTGCCGCCGCATTAATATTGGAAGGCATTGCATGAACGGTCTTACCGTTGAGTTCATAGGCATTCGCCATCTTGATATTCTTGTGTCCGCTCAGAACATCTAACTTGGTAATTGCAAAGCCGGTAATGCCGTTCAGACGAACTGCATCTTTAGCCACAATCCCGTCAAGCCATCCACATCTTCGGCGGCGACCGGTAGTCGCACCAAACTCATGTCCCTTTTGCTGCAACTGCTCACCTGCATCATCAAAAAGCTCAGTCGGGAATGGGCCGGCTCCGACACGGGTGGTGTAGGCTTTCATGATACCCACAACCGCGTCAATATGTGCTGGGCCAAAACCAGTACCATTACAAGCATTGCCAGCGATAGTATTGGAGGATGTCACGAAAGGATACGTACCATGATCAATATCGAGCTGGGTGCCCTGAGCGCCTTCAAACAGGATATTTTTCCCAACTTTGCGTGCATCATCAAGCTCTATGGAAACATTGCCTATGAAATCACGCAGCTTTTCAATATGCTGCATGAACTCGCCGTACACCTGATCGAATTCGACTGGGTCAGCGTTATATTTTTTGGTCAGCAGAAAATTTTTCTCATCGAGTGCGGTCTTGAGCTTTTCAGAAAAAAGTTTTTCATCCAGAAGATCTCCCGCCTTGATACCGACCCTGCCAACCTTGTCCATATAACATGGGCCAATTCCACGACCTGTGGTACCGATCTTCTTGCCATCGGAAAGCGCGGCTTCCTTCGCCTGATCGAGGCGTGAGTGGTACGGCATTATCAGATGCGCATTCTCACTAATCATGAGCCGCTTCGGATTAACACCAAGGCCCTGCTCTTTCAACTGATCCATTTCTTTGAGAAGTACACCTGGATCGATGATGACACCATTTCCGATCATGCACATTTTATCTTCATAGAGGATTCCGGATGGAATAATATGAAAGATAAATTGCTTACCGTCTACAACTAGGGTGTGACCGGCATTGTTACCGCCTTGAAAGCGAACGATATAATCAGAATATTGCGTGAGCAAGTCGACGATTTTCCCCTTGCCTTCGTCACCCCATTGTGACCCGACAACTACGACACTGGACATCTATATTCTCCTGGTATTTATACTGCAGCACATGACTGGTTGGCAGAACAGGAAATGCCGGACAGGCAAAAACTCCAGGTCTGCATTAGACAAACCACGAAGTATAGCTAACTCAATCGACAAAGTCAATTACTGAGATTTAATTGCTACATATATCAGATAGCTGCTTTTTACGATGCAACTCCATCATATTGCACAATTAACGGTCAAACAAGAGCTGTGGAATCGTTTTCCCCGAACATTGACACCTGTCTGCAAATGCCGTAAAGTTGGTCCGGTTGTCAATCATAACCGTACAGGAATAAGCATGTTCAGGCAGGTCGTCAAACAGGGCCGGGAAGGTTCCAAAGTTTTCGGACAAATAACAGACTTACTGCTCTAGAATTTCGCAATAATCCGTTTTTCTGCTTCACCGCTGAAAAACCTTAATACAGTGAGGCTTCACCTATGTTTGGTATTGGCTTGCCGGAAATGATTCTCATTCTGGCTATTGCACTTATCGTTGTTGGCCCAGACAAACTCCCCGATTTAGCTCGGTCTGTTGCCAAGGGCATCATGGAGTTGAAAAAAACGGCCGATGGCTTGAAAGAACAACTCAACGAACAGGGCAACCCGCTCGACGACATAAAACCTGATCTGGAGGATGCTGCTAAAGAATTCAAAAGCCATATGCTCGATCATCCGGAAAAAGGTACATCAGATCTCTTTCCCGCCCAGGGGGTCAATCCAGATGTTGACCAAGCCAAACGAGCCTATGAAGAACTCACCAAGGCTGGTTTTGATCCTGCCGATGTCCCTATGGATAATCTCAAAGAGGGTGAAACCGTTGACCTCTCTGCTGATGACATGACAGAAGTGGTACAGCCTGTCGCTGCGCCAGATGATGAAAATAACCAGGATCCTGCCAATAATGCGAAAACCGAAAAGACCCCGCCAAACAACGATAAGGTCGACAAGGGTTGAAACAGGCAGAACAGCGCATCAGATATCAGTTTTCACGATAAATACAACCCATTATAATAGTATACCTCAAAGTTGCATCTAATGAGCGATTATAATCTTCAGAAAACTATTCCTGCACTAGAGCGCAGTCTCGCCTTTTTCAGGCCCCATCATCTTGAGTTGCGGAACCGTCTCGTTAAAGTGATGGCTGCAATTGTAACTTGTTCGGTGGTAGCCTACATTTTTATTGAGCAGATTGCCCAGCTCTTTATCTCTCCGCTCATAGCTGCCAATCCCCTGGTGGGAAAACTTGTTTACACCAATCTGCCTGAAGCATTTGTAACCTATATCAAACTCGCTTTGATCATAGGCCTGCTGGCCAGCTTCCCTGTAAGTTTATATCAACTCTGGCTTTTTGTCGCTCCCGGCCTCAGGAAAAACGAGAAACGACTAGCTGTCACTGTGGTTTTCTGGTCTTCAATACTCTTTGCCGGCGGTGCATCCTTTGCCTTTTTAGTAGTGCTGCCTAAAATGCTTATCTACTTCACCAGCTACGCCAATGAAGGGCTTGAGCCACTGCCAAAACTCGGCCTCTATCTCACTTTTGTGGCCCGCATGATCCTTACCTTTGGTATCAGCTTCCAGATTCCTTTTCTCATGGTGATGTCCGGTAAAGCAAACCTTGTAACTGCCAGCTATTTTCGCAGCAAACGCATCTACTTCTACATGGCAATTGTGTTTCTCTCCTTCCTGCTTGCCGCCGGAGACTTCATGGCAACAGCCCTGCTGGCGCTGCCACTATTTGCACTTTATGAGGTTGGAATTTTTCTTTCTTCGCTTTTCAATAGAAAAAAAGAGCAAACATCTGAAGCGTAATCCGGAAATACCTGAAAAGAGCAAAAAAAAAGCCCTGGATCTAAGACGATCCAGGGCTTTTCTTTTTCAAAGAACCAGCATCAGCCTATCTCCTGCTTCAGGAGACAGCATGAAATCCTGTGCAGTGGCTTTCCGTAATCGTCATAATCGATAATATCCGGCTGAAGCAACTTATTCATCACACACCCTTCAGCAATATTCAATTGAAAGAATTTATCTTCGGTAAAACCATCATTTTTGATGAGTTTGCCGGATTCAATTCGATAACTGTGTACCGGGTGATCTTCGCAAAGCGGACATTGATATACTCGACCATTAGGGAAAATGAAGTAATTTTCCGCTTCAGTCCCTGCACATTGAAATTCTTCGTCATCTGCCAGAAAAACTTTTGGATAGGTGACATGGATGCCGGCTTCGGCGGCCGTTTGTGCCACCGCAGGTACCACTGCAAGCCACTCTTCCCGGCTTAACTGTAAAGAGTCGCTATCAACTTCAGCCGACTTTCCTCTGAGCCCGATTACCTGAATGAAAAACTTCTCGACCCCCAACTCAAGCAACAACGGCACCATACGGTGCAGGTGGTCAATGTTCTTCTTACTCACCGTATAGATCAGGCTGACCTTGAAGCCCTTCGCCAACGCCTTTCTCAGATTACTGACACACGTCTCGTAAACGCCTTCACCACGTATCGGATCATTAACTTCAGCGTCCGGCCCGTCTAAACTGAAACTGAGATAGTTGAGTTCTTCAGGGCTGATTTTCTCAAGAAAATCATGAAAAAGATACCCATTTGAATCCACAGTCACATCGTATCCCAACTCCCGGGCAAAACGTACCGCTTCCGGCAAATCCTTGTGCATCGTCGGCTCACCGCCAAGAAAAATGACATTGCCAACTCCCCGCCCATCACGGGAGGCTGTAGCGAGCTGCGTTTCGTCAGGCTGGAACAACTTCAACCATTGCTTGATGGTGGTAATCGAAAGCGTCTGGCTTCCATGCTGCTCCGGATTGATGTAACAGTGGCTGCACGAAAGATTGCATGCTGTAAGTATATGAAAGAATATATTTTTTTCGCCTGGACGAAAACCAACAGTCCTCAGGGCTTTTTGCGGGGTGGAACTCATAATGCTTCCTCAATACATATTCAAAAGTGAATCAAACAGAGACCAGCGGTTGGTCCAAAGTATACTTTGCAAGCAATGTATCTTTAAGATAGTCATTGTTGTCCGAACCAAAAAACTGCTGAAATAACTTCAGACTTTCAAGTCTCATCACTTTGGGAACTATCGATATCTCCAATGATGAATAGAGTGGCGACAAAAGCTTTAACGGCAAATTGGTGCCACCACCCATTACATCTTCATAAGCATACACCACGGAGCGTACACCATTAACAATCATGGTTGAATAGCACATCAGACAAGGCTCCATCGTTGAATATACAGTAACCCCGGACAAATCAAGGCCAGGCTGGGATTGCTGGAGATTTCTTAAAGCGACGATCTCTGCATGATCGAGTTCGTTCATCTCAGCAGCACTGTTTCTCCTGCCCCCCGATGCAATAATTTTGCCTTCGGAAACGATTACACAACCCACCGGAAATTCGTTGTTCAATAGTGCCTGCCGTGCTTCTGCCAAAGCATGACTCATAAATTTTTCATGGCCGTCCATCTCTTTCTCCTTAAATAATTCGGCCATTAGCCAATTTGTTTTCACGATCTTACCGGTGGTAACCGGGTAAGCGCTGACTCCGTCTACAACTATTGTTTTCATCAAAAACATCGATCCGACAACGTATTAAAGCAGCTTCATCTGTTAAGCTGAGAAGCAGGCCAGACTCTATTCAGTTTCCCGCAAAAGGTCAAAAAGAAGATGGAGGGTTGCCAGCTTCACAAACCTCGTCCAAACCTTAACGTTGCCGATGAAATACTGAAAACTGTATTCTCCTCTATCCAATCGTGACAGGATGGCTTGAATGGGATGTACTGGAGACAAATGCCTTTCACTGAAAATTGCAATCCCGGCAACAATTGCATTATTCGCCTTGCATTCACGGCGGAGGCCGCGATTACGGTCTTCAAAGCCTGTATGGCCTCCGAATATGGCAAGGTGGCAGGGTATCTCAGCCCATTCTTTACTTTTAGAGTTGGAGAGCTCTGCGGTAAGGAGTGCTGGAGGAGAGTGACATTCCGGGCGGTATGCAAAAACGCCTCTGGATTCAATTTAAAGGCAGGAATAAGAAAAGCAAGAGCATGTTCCCTGTGACAAGCATTTACCACTACAGGCTGGTTCGTTAACTGTATAAAGTCTGCAAAGCTCGACAGCGAAATCCCGCTGCCCTCGCTCCCCTCTACCTGCAGGTGCCAGAATGGCAGATATTGCACTTCTCTACTGTTGGTTGGCATCACCTGGTGTTTCACTCTGACAAATCGCCCTTTTTCCTCAAGCCATGCCGCATTGCAATTCTCACAATGCAATACCAGGCTGTTCATCTCTCCCTGCAAATCATCGCCACAACCCGGGCATATTGTCGACAAAAAACGTGGCTCCCAGTTTTTGTCAAAATCAAGCATCCGCTTCGTTTTGGGATTGGGGGAGGCGTTGCCAAGCTGATTGTGAGTGATTCCATCGAACATTCGACCTTTAGACTCATATACCGGCAGATATATCCTGCTGACAGTCTCACCAATGAATGCCCGGTGCTGTACTGTGCTCGTCTTGTCCTTGTCAAAAAGCGTAGTGAGTTTTGCAGCCTCTGTTAAAATCGTTTCTCCCTTGACATCTTGCGGCACGAAACGGCCCTGCAACTGTTCCGTCACCGGAGCGATAGCCATCGCCTGGGGCCTTAACCCCAGAGAGATAGGCAAGTGTTGAATACTGTGACCTACCCTGGTGGTGTCGATGAGCTTATGACGAACCCGGTCCCCCTGGCAAAAATAGATACTCCCCTTAAATCGCAAATACGGCATATAGAGCAGCTGCGCATAATCTATATGGGGAGGGAGTTTTGCCGGAAGTACGTAACGTGGCAATCGCTGGTGAATTCTGTAATTTTTGACCTCACAGAATTCACAACGAATCAAGCGACTATTCTCATTAATCCGTATTTCAGCTCCACAGGAAGGACACGGCTGGGTAATTGTGAGTTCCATAAATCAGCCGAGCCGTTCACCGCAATTGTTGCAGAACATAGAACCTGGCATATTTTCGGTACCGCAGCCGGAACAAAATTTTGATTTTATCCCTTCACCGGCTTTTTCACCGCATCTGGAGCAAAACTTAGCCTGTGGTGGAAGATTTTTGCCGCAATTCGAGCACTGGCTCAACACAACCTGCTGATGGCCACACATAGGACAAAACCTTGCGCTTTGCGGTATTGAACTTGAACAGTCCGGGCATTGAGAATGGACCTCATTCTGTTGATTCTGACTGTTTTGTTGCAGAGTTGAAGCAAATATCCCTGGCAACATAAGCCCCATCCCCATCCCCAAACCTGCTCCGGCACCAGAGCTTGCCTCCCCCTGCCCTTCTGCTGCTTTTTCCATAGCCATGGCAGCTTTAAGCTTTACGAACTTGTCCATATCCTGGATTGCGTTCATTCGACTCTTGTCATCTATAGCTTTTTGCACTTCATCCGGGGGAGTTATCGAAGTAATGTAGAGATGACTGAGATTCAGGCCAAAATGGGCAAAATCCTTGACCAGCCTTGCCTGAAGCTCGGCAGACAATTCATCAAATTTCCCTGTAAGATTGAGTATTGTATCGAGTATTTCACCCAGGTAATCGTTAAACCTGGAAACTATCACCCGTTTGAGATAGCTCTCCACCTCTTCGGTAGTGATTTTTCCCATTGTGCCCACAAGAGAGTTTATAAACAATACCGGCTGGACAACATTGATATTAAACACCCCGTGAGCCCGCAGGCGGATCAAGCCAAATTCTGAATCACGGAAAGCAACCGGGTTTCTCGTACCCCACTTGAGGTTGGTGAAATATTTCAAGTTCACCATATACACCTCAGCTCGTAATGGGCTGTTACCCCGCCATGGAATTGACAATATTTTTGTGAGGATTGGCAGGTTCAGAGTTTTAAGGGTATGCCTGCCTGGACCAAACGCATCACATGCTTTTCCCTGATAAAAAAGTACAGCCGCCTGGCTTTCTCTGACGGTCAGTTGGGCACCGAGCTTTATCTCTCCTGAACCGCTTTCCGGGAGACGATGAACCAACTCCAGCCCGCTCTCATCAAACCACTCGATATTCTCAAGGAAAACTGCACTGTCAAACCTGTTCATGAACTATCTCCAAGATCAATTAACCAGCAATTTATGCGAATACTGTTCTTTACAAAACAGAGTGCTTCCAACTTTGCAAGACCGTTAAAACACATTATATTAAAATTTGTAAGCAACATATGGAAAACATGAGAGAGGATAACATGAGCTTTAAGGACGAATGGGATTTAGCAAGCGCACTCAAGGTGTTACAGCACCCCACTGTAGATGGAAAACTCTGGGCTGAAGCTGTCGAGTGGTTGCTAAAATACGGTCCGCCATCCATTAAAAAAATTCTTCTGGAAGCTTCTCAGACCGCTACAGAAATGCAGTTCCCAGAACTGGAACCATCTCACCACACTGCAGACGGAGAGCCGGTTTATGATGTGGCTCAGCTGGCAATTACGCTTGGTATATCAGAGGAAGAAGTTCTGGAAATTATAGCAAAAAAAGGTGTTGAAAAAGAACCTCTTGAGCTGTTCGACAGTGAGAATGTATCTAAAACCATTCACTGATAGCCGTTGCATGAGCATGCCGGAGGCGGGAATGGAATTCTTTATTATTTCCATTCCCGCCTATTCAGTTTTCTACCCGTTGCAGGGGATACAATGTTTCGTCCTTAATAGGGGGAGCACCAGCTGAACGAACCTTCTTTTTTAGTGAATCAAGGTTGAAATCGTCATCCCCCAGCACATCACCCATCTCCTGCTCTATCTGGTCGGGATCTTCACCAGCCTCCATCCTGCTGATTGCCTCTTCCATTGCATCCCCCAGATTCAAACCGGTTTGCCTGGTGAAATTACGCATCAGCGAGGCCATCTGGCGAGGATCGTCTTCATTAATTCCTTCAGCCTCTCGCATTATCGACTCAAAGGCTTGCTCCATCTTTGTCTCATCCAGGCCTGCCAGAGCATCTGTTTCTTCGGAGCCTTGGGACCGGATAGTAGCAAACTTTGACACCTGTCTGGCCAAATCTTTTTTGCCGCACCTGGGACAATCCGGGCGGGTAGTGGTGTCTATTCTCGAAGAGAAAAAGTTAAAGATAACATTGCATGAATCGCAATAAAATTCATAAATCGGCATGTTCAGTTCACTTGTTCTTCAATGATAAGGTTTCTCAAGTCGCAAAAAAATCGGGGTGAATCAATTAAGCACCTGGTCGATCAAATCCACACTCACGTCATCGGTTATATAGGTGGAACCGATTTTATCAGGCAATACAAATTGCACTTTGCCAGAAACAGCCTTCTTGTCGGTTTTGAGATATCGTTTTATTTCGGCTCGGTCAAGATCTCCTGGAATCTCAGTCGGCATACCATAAGAAATCAGGATACTGGTTATACGATCCAGAACATCCTGGGCTAAAGTACCCTTCAATATACTCAATCGAGCAGCGGCCACCATGCCTATAGAGACAGCAAGCCCGTGGATAAGCTGAAAGCTGGAAGCTCCTTCAACTGCGTGACCTATGGTGTGACCGTAGTTCAAGATTTTTCTCAAACCACCTTCCCGCTCATCTTCAGCAACCACCTCTGCCTTTATTGCGCAACACCTGGTAATCATATCAACAATCACCTCAGGGGTCAGGGAAAAAATCCTTTCACGTTCTTTTTCCAGAAACGTAAAAAAACCTTCATCCCAAATTACGCCATATTTAATGACTTCAGCAAGTCCACCGAGCAATTCCTGGTCATCAAGTGTCTGCAACACCTCAATGTCTATATACACTGCTCTTGGCTGATAAAAAGCACCTACGAGATTTTTCCCCTCCGGAAGATCTACACCAGTCTTGCCGCCAACAGAGCTATCCACCTGGGAAAGCAGGGTTGTAGGAATCTGAATAAAAGGAATCCCTCGCATGTAGGCCGAGGCGAGAAATCCTGCGATATCACCGGTCACACCACCGCCCAACGCGATAATCGCATCATGCCGATCATATCCTGCCCGAGCAAGCTGACTGGCAAGATCAGTCACGGTAGCCATGGTCTTGTTCTCCTCTCCAGCAACAAAGGTGAACATCCTGGCGCTGATACCGGCGCTATCGAGAATATTCAGCAAGCGCTCGCCATAGAGCTTTGCTACATTGCTGTCACTGACCACTGCATACCTGTTGCCGATTCTACTTTTTGACAGTTCAGCACCAACTCTATCGAGACATCCCGGTTCTATATGGATGGGGTAACTCCGATCTCCGAGCCCCACACGCAACTCAGCCATACAATTTTCCTCATATTCCCTGGCACCCAACTACCACGGTAACCAGATATAAAAACAGACGACGGATGGACTAAAAAAAAAGAGATTCAGTCTACACCCATGAATAATGGTAGCCATTAGTTATTACATCAATCTTCTTTTACCAATACAACAACAAGAGCCTGAGGTTAAAGATGATCAGCGACAAAACCTTACCCTTTTTGACA
The DNA here is from genome assembly GCF_048381775.1 of Desulfosediminicola sp. Classification (NCBI taxonomy): domain Bacteria; kingdom Pseudomonadati; phylum Thermodesulfobacteriota; class Desulfobulbia; order Desulfobulbales; family Desulfocapsaceae; genus Desulfosediminicola; species Desulfosediminicola sp. The sequence goes on from NZ_JBLXGE010000003.1 coordinate 231,474, forward strand.
GCAAAAAAAAAGGAGATACCACCCGGCTGGGCAGCATCTCCTTTATACTACAAGATGAAGTACTAATTACATAGCGTCGCCAGAGGCTGCACCCTGCATCTTCACTTCAACTTTCTCGGTCAGACCCTCGTAGTAAGCGCGGAGGTGTACGAGAACTTCGTCACGACCAAAGTGGTCAACGATCTCAGCACCATCAGAAAGAGCTTTACGGAGTTTGGTACCAGAAAGAATAACGCGGGACTCTTTGTCATGGTTACAGGTACGGAGAGAAGCCATACCATCACACTTGTGACAGTAGAAGGTCCAGTCGATCTTCATTGGCTTACACAGCAGATCTTTGGCAGCATCACCGGTGGTCGGGATGCGATCAAATATTTCCTGAGCCTCGAACAGACCGTAGAAGTCACCAACACCTGCGTGGTCACGACCGATCAGCATGTTGTTAACACCGTAGTTCTGACGGAAGGTAGCATGGAGCAGACCTTCGCGAGGACCGGCGTAACGCATATCCAGTGGGTAACCAGCAGAGATTACGTTCTCTTTAACAAAGTAGTTCTCGATCAGGATGTCGATAGCCTTAACACGAACAGGTGCAGGGATATCGCCTGGCTTGAGGTTACCGATCAGGGAGTGAATCAGAACACCGTCACATACCTCAACAGCGATCTTGCAGAGGTACTCATGGGAACGATGCATTGGGTTACGGAGCTGCAGAGAAGCAACGTTAGCCCAACCACGCTCTTCGAACATTGCACGGGTCTCAGCTGGGGTCAGGTATACGCCTGGGTACTCTGCAGGATACTCGCCCTGGGAGAGAACTTTAACAGGACCAGCAAGGTTGAATTCTTTCTGAGCCATTACCATGATAACGCCAGGATGATCTTCAGGTGCGATCTCCCAGAACTTACCATCTACAGACTCTTCGCCTTCACCCATGAATACTTTCTCACATTCCCACTTCTTGTCAGCTTCTGTCATCTCGAACTTCTCGTTGACAGTCATGGTAGCGAAAACTTCACCATCTTTAACGAGTGCGATCTCAGAACCTTCAGCGATGTCGGCAGCATCAGCAGCGCTTACATCAAGAGTAATCGGTACAGGCCAGAAGGTGCCATCAGCCATCTGAAAGCTCTCACATACGCCCTTCCAATCAGCTTTAGTCATGAAACCATCCAGAGGGGAAAAACCACCAATACCCATCATGATCAGGTCGCCTTTGGCACGATCAGAAATCTCTACCTGCTTCAGGCCAGCAGCTTTTGCTTTCTCTGCTTCGAGTTCTGCGCCTTCGAGGAGGCAGCATACAAGACCTTTTCCGCCGTGTGGTGCAACTAATTTAGACATAGAGTTCCTCTTTTATAAAGTTTTTAGATATATAAAAAACTATTGTGCCCCAACCTTTGAGACACAATGAACTGAACTACTATTCTTCGTATAACCTCAATGAACTGAACTGCTATTCATTTATAAGGGATTATTTATAATTTGGTCAGCGTAAAAGTCAAGCGAAAAGCGAGTGTTGGATCTTCACGCTACTCGACAGGCACAACCAGTTGACTCGACGTTACAAATTTTGCTCGGCGATCAGCGGCTTCAGAGCAGTTCCATACTCATCAAACCACTACGGGGGAAAACATAAACCATGTTTTTTAACATGAAGACGGATAAATAGAAGTCGCAAAGAGGGCTCCCCCGACATTTTACACTTCAACCATGGTAATTATTCTATTTCAAAAAAAGAAATTTCAATTTCTAACAATTATCAAAATCTGTTTGCAAGGCAGGAAAGTAATGGTAAGCATCTCAGGTTGCCCTGAACATTCTCAGCCTGAGCGCGTTGGTTACCACAGAAACAGAACTCATAGCCATGGCAGCCCCTGCAATCATAGGGTTGAGAGCCGGTCCCCCAAATATATAGAGTAATCCTGCAGCAATCGGAATCCCTGTGACATTGAAGGCAAATGCCCAAAACAGGTTCTGCCTGATGTTGTTCATCACAGCCCTGGAAAGTAATAGGGCTGTTCTCACTCCTTGCAAATCTCCCTTCATCAGCACGATATCACCTGATTCAATGGCGATATCTATGCCTGTTCCCATGGCTATCCCGACATCGGCCTGGGCCAGTGCAGGCGCATCATTGATGCCATCGCCTACCATGGCGACTTTCATGCCCCGCTTTTGCAGATCCTGTACAGCTATAGATTTCTGGTCCGGTAATACTCCTGCTATAACTTCATCAATGCCGACTTTACCGGCAATATTCTTTGCGGTTTTCAACTGATCACCAGTTAGCATGACGACACGTTTATTCAACGCCCGTAGCGCTTCGACAGTTTTTGCACTTTCAGTTTTCAACTGATCTGCGACTGCCACAACTCCGGCGAATTTTTCATTTATACTGATATATAGTACTGTTGCACCAGATTCCTCCAGCGAATGAATTTCCGTATCAAAACTCTCTACACGGGTAAGCCGCTCCCTTAAGAATTCCTTATTACCAATCAGGACCTTGTGTGATTCCTCATCAATTACAACTTCAGCACTAATACCTCGACCCTGGAATGGGGTAAAGGAGGCAGGTTGAACCAAATCAATACCGGTATCTCCTGCTTTTCTTACGATAGCAGCAGCTAAGGGGTGCTCTGACATCTGCTCGGCTGAAGCTACAAGGCGAATAAGTGTGCCCGCCGGCATTCCTGACACAGGTAATATCTCTGATACTTCAGGCTTTCCTTCTGTTAAAGTGCCTGTCTTATCAAAAACAACAGTATCAATTTTTTCTGCTCTCTCCAGGGCAGCGCCGCTTTTTACCAGTACCCCAAGTTGAGCCCCCCTGCCCATTCCGACCATGAGTGAGGTCGGAGTCGCAAGCCCCATGGCACATGGGCAGGCAATTACCAGTACGGCAATAAAAAAACGTAACGCTTGAGAGAAGTCGACACCGCCTATGAAATACCAGCTAAGCCCGGTTATAAGCGCAAATATCATAACCACTGGCACGAAATAGAGGCTTATCCTATCCGCCATGCTGGCGATGGGGGCTTTCGTCCCCTGGGCATCCCGTACCAGACGAACGATTCTGGCAAGCATAGTGCCCTCTCCGGTTTCTTCACATCGCAACTGCAAGACACCTGTGGTATTTAACGTACCTCCGAAAACCTTGCTATCGAGGGCTTTAGTTACTGGCATGGGCTCACCTGTGAGCATCGATTCATCGACCTTGCTCTTACCAACCACTACAGTGCCATCAACCGGAATTCTCTCACCAGGTTTAACGAGGAGTACATCCCCGGGCTCGATCTCTTCAGCGGCTATTGTCCTGTATTTGCCATCAATAATCAGGGTGGCATTTTCTGGAGTCAGCTCAAGAAGTTGACGAATCGCATCGGAAGTGTGCGACTTGGATCTGTTTTCAAGATATTTACCTAAAGATACCAGAGTCAGTAAAATACCAGCTGATTCAAAATAGAGATCCATCGCCCGGGCCACGGCATCTATGCCTAGGCAAATCTCTATAAAATTCCAGATTGAATATATTAGAGCTGCACCGGTGCCAACTGCGATAAGCGAATCCATATTCGGAACTTTACGTAAAAGAGCGGGAATACCTGTGAAATAGAAATTTCTGCCCAGCCAAACGATTGGCATAACCAGCAGCAGCTGAATAAGTGCGAAATTTACAGGTGATACCTGGGGAGCAATGATGGACGGCAGCCGCAACCCGACCATTTCTCCCATGGAGATACAGAGTAAAGGAATTGCAAAAGCGAACATCATAATCAGCCGTCTTTTCATTTGGCTGAGTTGAGCTATCATCTCTTTGCGCTTTGTCTCATCAGACAATGAACCTGAGCTGACGATTTCAGCAGAAAAGCCTAATTTCTCAATAGCTTCCCGGATTGAGCGCACCTTAACCTTATTGCGATCCAATTCAACCTTTGCCGTTTCTGTTGCGAGATTTACGGCAATTGACGTTACTCCTGGGATTTGGCCCACAACTTTTTCAATTCTGCTTGAGCAAGCTGCGCAGTGCATGCCACCAATCTGCAGCAGGAGATTATCAGCTGTTTCCAGTGGAGCATCAGCCAATTGAAACCCAAGGGAAGCCACCCGCTCTTTCACATCATCGAACGCAAGTTCACTTTCATTCCAGCGCAGATCCAGTGTCTCTTCTGCGAGGTTTACTACAGCGCTATCAACTCCAGGCAAGCCACCGACTACACGCTCTATTCGACTTGAGCATGCCGCACAATGCATTCCCTGCACCGGCACCTTGATATGTCTCAACTGCATGCCTGAACTCATCTCACTCATAAAACCACCTGAATAACTATTCTCTTGATTTCTAAATTTCCAATCATTATGCTTCCCTTACCATCCTACATTGTAGGAATTAAAACATAATTCAATTTATCGAGGTGAACAATGTCTACCGTTAAAATTAAGGGAATGAGTTGTAACCACTGCGTCAACTCTGTTCGAGAAGCTCTGGCTAAAATTCCTGATATCAAGGATATAACCATTGACCTTGAAGCAGGCGAAGCAAAATATGCAGGAGAAGTCGATCCAGAGAGCGTAAAGCAAGCTATTGCCGCTATTGGCTTTGAGGTTGTTGATTAATTCACCTATCGTGGCCAGGACTCTCTGAAGCCGGCAAAGTAGATCCCGGCTTCAGAAGCCACTCTGTCATTTGAACTTGAGCAACAACCTTTCAACCGAAAACATGCTCCAGTAATCCAATATTGCTATTAATTTTTTTTACATCCCCACCCCGCCACTGACATATATCGTCACCAGACCTCTTGAATTTTTATCTTCTCCGCATCGTACAAAAACACCGTTTTCTTTTTAACTCCGGTGTTTTGTCCATAATCATGCGGGATTCACTGATATTCTATCCAGGTATGGAATTTGCTCATTAAGAATAAATTCCATTTCAACCCTAACAGTGATGCCATGAAGATATTAGATTTTTTCATTGTCCCAAATCGGAAGTCTCAACATGAAGATGGATACACACTCATTGAAGTGCTCATGACCATTGCCATCTTCACTGTCCTTGTATCAATTGCCGTCCCAAGCTTTCTCCATTGGATGCCAGGCATCCGGTTGAAAGATGCATCCACCGCATTGCTCTCAGACATGTATCGTGCCAAGGCTGAGGCCATAAAAAGAAACCAGAACGTAGTCGTTCAGTTCTCAACCGTTAATTGCTCCCCTTCAGTTCCAGGCGGCCAGGGAAACTATCTGATATTTATTGATGAAAATGACAACAGCACCCTTGACGCTTCCGAAACCACCCTGCTCCAGAGATTCATGCCTGACGAGGTAGCGCTTTGTTCTGAAGATGAGACTTTTGGCGGTAACACCGGTTTTACCTCCCGAGGCTTTCCAATTGCTCTGAACACGGGTGATATTGTCCTGAAAAATACAGATGATCGGTCACATAAGGTCTCCCTTAATGCTGCCGGTAATATTTCACTTAATTAATCAGCCGGTAAAATGAGTACTCTAAAATCAATCAATAGATATCAGTCAACTGCACAGGATGGTTTCACTCTGGTCGAGCTGTTGATAGCTATGGTCGTATCTTCATTTGTGATCGCTGCAATCTATTCAGCCTACCAGGTTCAACAGCGCCAGTATACCAATCAGACTCAGGTTGTTGAGATGCAGCAAAATCTCCGCGCCGCAATGCTCTTCATGGCTTCCGAAATCCGAATGGCAGGTTACGACCCACAGGGAACTGCCGGCGCAGGTTTTATCGAAGCAAGAACCAACAGAGTTCAGTTCACCAAAGACACAGTGAACAATTCCGGCACAACTATGAGAGGCGATGGTGCACTCACTGGAACAATGGAAAACGTCTATTTCGGTTTCATACCTGCAGATGATACAGATAGTAACGGTATCATAGCGGATGGTGGTGCAGCGAAACTGGTTCTGAGTCAGGATAACGGTACCAACTATGAGGCAATTGCCGATAACATCTCAGCTATCGAGTTCAGCTATACCATGGTCGATGGTACGATCTCCACGGCCCCAACAGATTTGTCAAAAATTGCCTCAGTTACTGTTTCTATTCTCGCCCGCGCCAAAAATCCCGATCTTAAGTTCACTAACAACATCAGCTACACCACGGGCAGCGGAAATTCATGGGGCCCGTACAATGATAACTTTCGCCGCCGTCTCTTAATTTCCAATATCACATGTAGAAATATGGGATTGTAACAATGCTTTTTTTTCTCTCTGACACCAAGTCAACAATGGATCAGGAGGGTTTTACACTCATCGAAACCCTGGTTGCAATGGCTGTGCTGGTCATTGGCATATTTTCGCTCTATTCACTGCAAACAACCTCCGTGATTTACAACGCCAAAGCCAGCGGCATAACCACCTCATCCAACTGGGCTTCGGACCGCATTGAGCAACTCATAGCTCTGGATTATGAGCATAACGATCTGCTTGACGGCAACAACAACGGAGTGGGCGGTTTGAATGACCGTGGGACCGCAGCAGATGGGACTGCAGCTTCACCAGATGGTTATTACACCATCTCCTGGAACGTTGCCGATTATCTCACCCCAAACCCAAATGATTCTTCAGCTTCAACTCTCAAAACTATTAGGGTCATTGTCGAGCGAAACGAGTTTGGCAATAACCAGTCTGTTGTTTTCAACTACTACAAGCAGAAGATCTTCTGATTCCATGAAAATTTCTATCTATTCCAAACAACTTCTCAATCGTTCATCAGACGGCTACATCCTCATTGCTGCGCTCATGATCTTACTGGTGCTGACTCTCATCGGCATTGCCGGCAACCGCAATACCACAACTGAATTGCAGGTAGCTGCCAATGATAAGGTCCATAGACAGACCTTTTATACCGCTGATGGCGGCACAGAATACGCCTCAGAACTTCTGGAACAAAATATCGGTTGTATCGGTTTTACCAGCAATGGCACTTCAACCAATTGGCTCGATGATTCCAGTGGGCCTCTCGTCGTTGATAACTATATAGCTGTTGAAAACAGTTCGTTAAACTTCTGGCAAAACTCTATCGGCACCTGGTCTGACACGGGCTCTGATTACCCGAGTGATGACGACAGGGACCTCTTCTTCCCACCTGACTACTCCGAAGGAGAGCCACACACAAATATCACCATAGAGGGTCGTTCTGATCTCACCGCCGGCAGCTCCATTATTATGGCGGCCGGCTATCTCGGTCTGGGCCGCAGCATGAGCTCAGGCGGGGTCACCCTCGAGTACGAAATCTACGCAAAACATATAGGCCAAAACAACAGTGAGAGCCTTATCCGGGTCGAGTGGCGGCATGTTGTTGGCCGTGAAGATCCATTCTGCACATACGATTGATATTATTGCATATAATTATATATAACGTTTTTATCTCGGAGGATTCAGTATGAATCACTTATTCAGGAGAAAAGCTGCAGCATGTCATCTTCTATTGCTTGCTTCAATCACCTTTACGCCTCTATCTCTGAACGCTTCGGTCTGTGGTGATGGTCTTGGAATGCCACCTTTTCTTTCTTCAGGAGCGAAGCCAAACCTGATGCTTGCCATTGACAACTCGGGAAGCATGCTGGATCTGGCCTATGTCAATAACGTTGGTGAATGCTATGACAATGGTTTCGATGCAACACAGACCTACACCGGCCTTTATGAACCGAACACATGGTATGAATATGTACCGGGCCAGCCTCATTGGGTAAGTGGTACTTCATACACGGGAAACGACATAGTTTATTCTGACGGCGCGTTTTTTATTGCTAATTTAGTACATAAAGACCCAGATACCGGCCTACCACTTCCCTCAACAGGCATTTCTATCAGTGAAGACGGTTCAGTGTACTGGCTGCCATTGCACTCAATAGCAGATTGGGAAAATGGCACATCATATGACAATGGCAGCTTCGTTCGCTACGAGGATCAACTCTATTACACCACCAATGGTGGCACAGCCAACGGCACAACGATTGCTGACGATACTGGCGTAACCTGGGAACCCAGAGATCACACCTGGTTGCCACAGACACCTTACCTGGCGAATGATATCGTTTCCTATAATGGCAAACTTTATCGCGCCACCAGTGGAGGAACTTCATCTGCTACTTCTCTCCATGACGACAGTGGCCTTACTTGGGACAGACTGAGCGAAGGCCATTTTGAAGAGACAAATTTTGCCAGCATAAATGAGGCAACCACACATTTCAGTACATCTGCCGGGAATGCCTATAGCAATGAGCATCTACTTGTTCATATTACTGAAGTGGAGGATGACGAAACATCTACATTACATCAATCAGGGGTCACCGCTTTTACTGCCACCGGTAATTTTCTCAATTGGGCATCTTCCTCTAAATTTGATATCCAGAAAAAAATTCTTACTGGCGGCAAGTTCGATCAAGATGAAGAGTTTCTTGTTAGTGAAGGCCGGGGCTGCTCATCTAGAGGTTTTCTTAAAGAAATACCAGTGACCGGCCCGACAGGTACCAACTCTGTCATTACTTTTTCAATCTCTGGATTTAACGACGACAGCTGGATCGATACCACAGACGATACGACCAGAATTGCAATTCTGGGAATCTCTACAGAGGGGTTTATAGGTTCTGAACGGCAGCAGGCATGTAAGAACGCCGTGGATGAAATCAGTAAGGGAGCAGATGCCTCACAGGGCCAAACAAGTCAATATATTGACACATGTCTGGCTTATGATTCCCAAAACGGCATACTTGCTGCCTCAAATGCAGCATACAACCACTCGATCCACGCTTGCTGGTCCGCAGTAAAAAAAAGTTACACAGCTCCAAGTGACTTTGGCAACCTCAGCGAAATTTATAATGCCTGTGACGGCATTTATGCAAATGGTGTAACTCCACCAACAATCAGCCATTCAGACAGCGGCTATATGTGCTACGGCGTTTATAACGAATCGACAATTGATACCGCACGCAAAGGGTACGTCGGCCGCTGCTATGAACCGGAAATTGGTGAGGGTTGTTCAAAAAAAGCATGCACCTCAAGCGATGACAACGTTGATGGCAATCCTGCTATAAAATGCTTTGAAAACGTACTCTATGAATGTACAGGCAACTACCAGGCGAATAAAGACGCCTGCAACAAAGAATGGGCCGTCATCTGGGTCGACGATTCCGGGAATTCCTGTACACCAACCTCATCACAACCTGCTCAATGGACTGACGACTTTAACCCTAACTCTGCCGATGAGTGCGTTCAGGAAGCAATGTGGGATTACTGTCAATCCATTACTTTACCAGAGGTTATCGACCCGTCTGATGAAATTTTCAACAGCGGAGAAACATGGGGATTACCTGGTTCACTGGTTGACTCTGGCGTTATAGCTATGTTCGGAACTGATAGCCCGCTCATCGTTATGAAGGGTTATTTCAAGAAGACAGAAAAGCCAGAAGGGCTTTTGCATGAGGTCGCTGGAGATCTGCGTCTTGGCGCTATGGCCTTTGCTGATAATGGTGCCTTAACTGAATGTGAAATTGCCAATAATGCAATCTCCACAGACCCGAATAAACTCACCGACCCGATTATCAAATATTGTCCAGCGGAAAACAGAGACGGTGCAGAAATAATTGCCCGGATAAACGACGGGGACACTATATCCATCTCGACAGGCAACAAACACGTTGAGGATCTATCCACTGCCATTAACAATATCAAAGCTACTGCCTGGACGCCATTGGCTGAAGGCATTTACAATGCTTTGGGATATTACGGTCAGAACGATTCCTTTCGCCTGGATGCCAGAGATTTTCTTCTTGAGACTGAAGATTCAGCCTGGGAAGATCCTGTGCAGTATTGGTGTCAGGAAAACTATGTCCTGTTTATAACCGAGGGCGCTTCAACAGCTGATATCCATAACGATGTTGCTGGCCTTGTAAATACAATGCCAGCAACCTTTGCCAATGCAGGTTACTCTGTAGCAAACGATGGCGAGTGCACAAGTGGGCAGCTCTATGGTTCGACCTATCTTGACGATGTCGTTTATTACGGCAAGAATGCGCCGGTCACCTCTCTCTACACCACCCCGGCCGAGAGCCCGGGGCAATTAGCCAGCGACGACGGCATACTGTATGACAAGCGTAATGTTACCTCATACTTCGTTGTGGCCGGTGTACCTCGTGATGATGATTCGAAAAATGATTGTAATCCTGCAGTGCTTATGCAGAAAGCTGCCGATAATGCAGGTACGACCCTGTACACCGGGGAAGACCCTGGAATGCTTGAGTCGAACTTAAGGACAGCGCTATCAGACATTCTCTTCCGCGCCTCGGCAGGTTCTGCCGCATCGGTTATCTCCAGTTCCCGAAGTGGTGAAGGTGGCGTTTACCAGGCTATTTTCTGGCCGAAAATTGATCGTGGCATCGGTAAAGAACCTCTTGTCTGGGTTGGTGATGTTCACGCATTCTTTATCGATTCCAAAGGTAATCTCTGGGATGACTACAGTGGCAACTCCACGACTCAGGGAGAGTTGTGGACTGAGGATACCAATGGTAACGGAAAAATCGACACCGGTGAGGACAGTAATAACAATGGTGTCCTCGATGGTGACAGAAGGGTTGTGACATATTTTGATGAGACATCACACTCGACTAAAATATGTTTTAACCGGGATGTTATAGACACAGGTGTCTGCAGTCAATCCGACTATTTTCAGACCAATGACACTTCCATCGACCTCCGCGACTTTAAACATTATCTCTGGTCCGCCAAAGACCGCCTTGCCGCTATTCCAGATAGCAACATCCTAGAAAATCGTGAATTTCTGCCGGATGGCACCTGGGACTTCACCGGTGGATACCCATACCGTTATGTCTTCACCTGGAACGATATCAACAATGATGGCATCGTCGACAATTATGAAGTCCTATCGTTTGACAGAGATACCATCAAAAGAGCGGAATCAGATTGGCTTGAATGGTATACAACACATAAAGGTCGCGGATCACTGCAAAGCGACTTCGGTGTAACTTCTGTTGAAGAATTGCAGGATGTTGTCGCCTGGATTCGTGGCTATGACGAGTATGTCGAACTTGCCGATGGTACCTACGAGACAAAATATCGCTGCCGCCAATATCCGGACTGTGATTACACTACGCTCAATCGCGAAACATGGCGTCTTGGTGATGTCATTCATTCAACACCTACTCTGGTTGGAAGACCGTCGGAGGGATACCACTACATCTACAATGATCCGGATTATGCCGACTTTTATAAGAAGTACAATAATCGTCGCCATATGATCTATTTCGGCGCCAATGATGGTATGCTCCACGCGGTTAACGGCGGGTTCTACGATTCAGGTTTAAACAGGTTCCTGCCCTGTCGACCCGATAGCGATCAGCGAAATTCATCTGGAGAATGTATCGCCACAACAGCATACGGCTCCAACTCTACCACTGCGTACCCTGAATTAGGCGATGAGATGTGGGCCTATGTGCCGTACAACCTGCAACCTCACCTGCAATGCCTGACTTCTCCGGAATATGAACATAAGTATTACGTGGATGCGCCTCCGAGAATTTTCGATGTTCGAATATTCCCTGATGATGACATACATCCTAATGGCTGGGGTACCATTCTCGTTGGCCATATGCGTTTCGGGGGTGCACCTCAGATAGCTGATAACTCTACGGTCATCAATGAGAACCGTGAGTTCGTTTCTGCCTATTTTGTCCTGGATATCACAGACCCTGAACGTCAACCGACTCTTCTCGGTGAGATGACCATGACCACTGAAAAATTAGCAGATGGCACTGACAAATACGCGCGACTCGGTTATACAACCGCAATGCCTTCTATTGTGGTAATGCGTGACGACAGCGGCAATTCAGAGTGGTTCCTTGTTCTGGGAAATGGCCCGACAACAATCAAAGGGCAGAATGATCAGCAGGGTAAAATTGCCATCTATCCGCTCAACGCGCTTACAGGCGTTAACTGGAAGACAGGCAACGGCACTGTAGTCCCATCCAGCATAAAGCCTTTCAGGATTCCAAACGCTCTGCCCTCTTCTTCAGCCACTATTCCTTATGCCGGAAGATTTATGATTGATGCAGACAGTAGCGGGGGGATCGAAAGTTTTGTAGGAGATATTGTCACAGTCGACTACGACCTGAGTTCGAACGGTTCTACAGGTAAAGGTATAGCCTACAAATCTGATGCGGCCTACTTCGGCACCACCGATGGATCTGACTTCACCGGTACCAAACCGACATGGGACGGCGGAGGCAGGCTCTTCAGGCTTGTTACCAAAAGCTTTGATACTGTAACTGGCAAACAGGCATACACCTACCCGGATCAGTGGGAAATTAAAAAACTTATAGATACTGAGGCTCCTATAACCGCTGCCCCAAATATCGGTTTTGACCCTGAAAACTTCTGGATCTACTTTGGTACCGGTCGGTTCTATTCCCCTGAAGACAAATCTGATGCGACGACCCAACGTTTTTTTGGCATACGGGAGCCAAGGGATCAAAACTGCGATATGACCTGGGGAGAGGTTAACTGGTTAAATAATGGCTCTGCGATTGCCCCTAATCCCGCCGCCATCCAGGGAGACCAGGGGCTTTACCGCTCTGACCTCATGAAAGTTCTCCTGAGTGGGACCGGAGGGTTTTATGGTAAGAGCAGCTTGATCTACTGTGAAAATGAAGACGGCACAACATGCATTCCGCCGGGACTGAGTAAGACATACAGCCTTAACGGCAGTTCTAAAACATACTATTCCTATGGAGAAATGGAGCAATACATCAGAGGCGAGAGGTGTGGGGGCACTAATAACGATTCGATCGGTATCGACGGTTGGTATCGCGAGTTGACAGAGCCACGCGAGCGTTCACTGGGTATGCCTACCCTTCTCGGTGGTCTTACTACTTTTACAACCTATCAGCCCTTTGCAGATATTTGCCAGGCTGAAGGTGTAAGTTCCCTGTATGGTGTCTATTATCTCACAGGTACAGCATGGTATGAAAATGTCTTTGGTACCGATAGCGATCAAGAGAGCAACGATGTCGTTCGCGATAAACTCGACCTCGGTCGTGGTCAGGCAATGACCCCCAGTTTGCATGTCGGCTCAGGTGGTGATGACGCCAACGCCTATATTCAGACCAGTACAGGTGAAATTATTCAGGTCGGACAACAGAACCTGCCATTGAATAATTTCAAGAGTGGCCGATCAACATGGACTGACCAGTAAAAGAGCAATCTCATACATTTCCAAACCCCAATGTGCTTGGTGCACATTGGGGTTTTCTTTTTTCAAAAAAAACCTTTCACCATCTTACAACGCTCAGCCTGGTTATTAAGCTATTTAACAGCCCGGGCCTGCAATTGACAATTTCCGTCATCTTATTCATGCTGAATTTCTGTCCAGCCCTCTATTCACTCATACACTCACAATACCTAATCCATTACAATCACCAACTCAAATAACTCTTTTACAGGTCAGGCACGTTCATTGCTGGCTCAATATATCAGCTTTCCAACTTCTGCTTGAGGGAGCTTACCATGATCCGGCAACTCACTTATCACACATTCCCAGTACGACCAGATCCCTCAAACTGATGTCGTGAAATAAAATCGGACACATTTCTTAAGCTGTTTTTTTTAACTCCAGCTCTTTCTCGAAATCATTTGGCCTAAGATAGCCCAAATAAAAGTGGCATCTTTTGCTGTTATAAAACATCTCGATATAATCAATCACGTCCTGCTTGACCTCCTCTCTGAACTTATAGGATGATCCAATACTCGCTCAGTTATCAGACTCGCAAAGAAACTCTCTTCAACTGAATTATCCCAACAAAATCGATAACAACAGCAAGACACTTCATTTGGATCCGACTCGAATGATCAAAACGAACAAGGGGAAAGGGATAAGCTTGATCTGGATAAAATACAGGTGCAATTATCAAGGTGGGACAGGATGAACCTGCCCCTAAAGAACTTCAAGAGTGGCAGGACAAACTGGAAAATGCATTAAATCATTCTTAAGCTTTCAGCAACCTATCACTATTCATTATCCGGGCGGGTTGCTGAACTGAATTTCCCGCATACTCTGTTGAACCTGGTGACCCCCTGCTTTTCTACGTTCGTATTTAGTTATTGTAACGAGTTTTGCTCTTTAAATTTTGCCTCTTGATAATCGTGAAAGATTCAAGCTAAAATCCATACTCCTTGATCTTGCTTAACAAAGAGGGGTAACTCATTTCCAGCAACTCTGCGGCCTTTCGCTTATTTCCTCCTGTTTTTTCGAGTACCCTTCGAATATAAATCATTTCAACTTCCTTTTTGGCACTCTTTAGAGAAAAGCTCTCACCATGAGCTGTTGTCACTGACACCTCCTGGCTTCCCGGCCGTAAAGCATCTGGCAATTCCGCTTCAGTAATTGAATTCGTTTCTGCAAGTATTACGGCTCGCTCTATCACATTCTCCAGCTCCCTGACGTTGCCAGGCCAATCATGATGTAAGAGTAATGAGCCTGCTCCGGCAGACATTCCCTCTATTTCGCGACCGATATAATTACTCTTCTTGCGGATAAGATGGTCGCAGAGCTTATGAATATCGCTCTTCCTCTCCCGTAGTGGAGGAAGCTCCAGTCGTATAACATTCAGCCTATAATAGAGATCTTCTCTAAACCTGTTATCAGCAATCTCCTTTTCAAGATTTCTGGAAGTTGCGGCGATGATTCGGACATCTACAGACAAGGGATGATTTGCCCCGATCGGTCTAATTTCACCTTCTTGCAAAACACGCAAAAGTTTTACCTGCATTGCGTATGGGAGTTCTGCAATTTCATCAAGAAATAAAGAACTGCCGTCAGCTTCAAGAATGAGACCGTTCTTCTTGCTCTCTGCACCGGTAAAGGCACCTTTTTCATAACCGAACAACTCTGCCTCAAGAAGATTCTCAGGAATGCTTCCGCAGTTGATGGCAAAAAATTCATTACGGCTACGATTTGAATACTTATGGATCCCCCTGGCGAGCAATTCCTTACCTGTGCCTGATTCTCCCGTAATAAGAACGGTAGCATCATGCCCAGCAACTTTCTTTGCCAGATTGAATAGCTCTCGCATAACCTCTGAATCCCCAACCATACCGAAAAACCCATCCTCAGCCCTTATCGATGTCAACTCCTCCCGCAGTTGCAGATTTTCCCTTTTAAGCTGCTCCCGCTCTTCCGCTTTTTTGAGCGTTAGCAAAACTTCATCAACCTTGAAAGGCTTGGAGATGTAATCGTAGGCACCCTTTTTCATAGCTTCAAGAGCGAGTTCTACCGTACCGTAGGCCGACATCATGATCACGGTTGTGTCTTTCAGGAATTTGCGACCTTGCTGTAAAAATTCCATACCCGACAGCACCGGCATACGAATATCACAAAGGGCAAAGTCAAAATGCTCCTGCTGAACTTTTTCCAGTGCTTCTCGTCCATCCTGAGCCTGAAAGATCTGGTAGCCACTTCTCGAGAGCAGGGACTGCAGCATATGCCGCATGTTCTCTTCATCATCAATTATCAAAAGTTTATATCCCATGCCGCTCCCGTTCGTATTAGACATCCCGTGTTACCATTGTAATATCATCTTCAGGAACATATGCCGGCTCATATGCAGGAAAGGTTATCACAAATTCTGCACCAGCTCCTCTTTGACTGGCAACCCTTATAGTTCCGCCAAATGAAAGGATTATTCTGTTTGCAACCGCCATCCCCAGTCCGGTTCCCTGGCCAGGCTCTTTCGTGGTAAAGAACGGTTCGAATATTAGTTCAAGGTTTTCTTCATCGATACCGATGCCACTATCCCTGATGGTAAGAAGTATATCTTTCCGGGTATCTTTCTCCCTAAAAACCGGGTGAATTGTCACTTCAATTATTCTATGCTCTTCATTTTTCTCCGCAATCGCATCAATACTATTGAGGAGAAAGTTCATCAACAGCTGCTGGATTTTATCCCTGTCTGCCCATATGGTGCATTTTTCTCCTGGAAATTCTGTTTTTACTGAAATGCAGTTCCTGGTGATAGGAAGTTGGAGCAGATCTAGAGATTTCTTTATGGACTCAGCTAAATCGACAGGCTCCTGATTACTGGCACTACTACGTGCCATCTCCAGTAACTGCTTTAAAAGAGTATCAATGCGGAGCAGCTCATCAAGCCCTCTCTTTATGAATTGCCTTCTTTCACCATCGCTCACATCATCTCTTTCAATCAGTTCAAGATACCCCTGAACAATTGCCACGGGGTTGCCAATCTCATGGGCGAGACCGGCAGACAATCGCCCCAGTGAAGCAAGTTTTTCAGCATGAACAATTTCGTCCCGGGCGTCCCTGAGCCTGGCATTTGCTTCTTTGAGAGAACCAACTGACCCACGCAACTGATCACGGTCTTTTTCGATTTTCCTCACCATATTCTGCATTGCTCTGGACAACTGACCAAACTCATTCGGAGAGTACTCCGAAAATAAACCAACCCCCTCCGACAGGTGATAGTTGTCTGCCTGCAGCATGAGCTTATCCACGGGGTCGAGAAGTACCTTTCTCATGCGGAAAAACACCAAAGTCGCTAGAATTATCGCATTGAGCAATATGTAGACACAGATCATCGCCTGCTTTGATATCATGGCGTCTACTATCGACCTAGTACTGAGTAATATGCCGATACCCCCTTGTACTCTATCCTGGCTCTGAAATGGCACCGCTACAGCGATAAACATCGGCTGAATCACAAATACCGAACTCGTTTTCTCAATTCTTTCTACTACTGTTTTTTCATTCTTCACAGCCAACTGAACTGCTGACCGCAACGACTCATCGTACATAGTAGACTGTAAATTGCCCGTTTGTGACATTTCCTCCCTAAGCACCTCAACGACAATCTGCTTTACCGATACATCCAAAACATTCCTAACCACTCTACTTAGCTTAATATCGTAATCGTTCGGCAGAACATTCCCGGCATGTACTTCGAGCCTAGATGCCTGTTCCAGAATTTTGACGGTTGTCTCTATTTTCTGCTGAACCTGACTTTTATACCACAATGCTGAGACAACGATATTTGTCAGGAGCATGGCAATCAGAAGCGCAGTGAAGACTGATACCGCAATATGGCTTTTAAGATTTCTGGGATACATGGTTGTATTTTACACTTTTAAAGGCTTATGAAGTCTTTTCCTGCAAATTCGAAAAGAATCACTTTTTTACTATTCATTTCGGCCTACCATACCCTGACCGTACCATAAAGCAACATACAGGCCGATAACCTCACCAAAGTTTTACCTGAGCTCTCTAAAATTTTCTCTCTCAACAGCCCTCAATATGAAGCTGGACAGAGTAGTGCCTGTAATATGTAGGAGCCGGATCATTTTGGCAATATACACCACGCCCCCCTTGATCACCTTCATCATTCTCCCGTTATTCCCCCCGCCATTTTTAGACATTAAATTTCTTATTCCCCCTAATCTCCGGCTTGAAAAGGTGAGGCGACAGGCGTGAAGTGTTAGACGTGAACGATTGACACGTGACCAATCCCCGCATTAATTCTGCGATCGGCTTTTAGAGAAGTGCTTTTCTAGCTTTGAGTTCTTACCCCTTATCACCTTTCTCCTTACGCCTCTCTCCTTGAAGCTGAGCTTTAGTGATAGCCAGTCTAAATAGAAAATGTCATTACCATGCACGGCCCTCTTCCTCCTTAAATAATAGCCCAGAGGCTATTTAAGAATAAAGAGTACACTAGGACATACCCTATCATTTCAGTACCCTCACGCCAGCACTGCTGACAACGTCACAGCACATTGATATTATGTTGTTTTTTCTTTACCATCACACACAACTGGAGTACATTCCTTGTGTATTCAACATGTTCTGTAATATTGTAAGATTATCATATTACATTTTCAGACATGTAGAATCACGCGAGGCAGCAGTTATATTATTAACGAAGACCAAAGTGCGATATGATCACTATTATTTCTACCCTGACAATAACCAAAAAACTGCATATATTCGTCCTGCTAACCCTGCTTCTCCCTGTCAATGTTTACGCTGCCCAATGCAGTGATTACTTCGCAATTCCTCCTTTTCTTATCTCTTCAGTCAAACCCAATGTCGTATTCATGTTGGATAGTTCTGGCAGCATGAAAGAACCCCAATATCCTGGTGGCTATAGCAAAGACTGCACAGGCAATTGCATTGGCGACGACTTTGACCCTGCTAAAGAATACTTCGGCCTTTTTAGAAATGACCAAACTTACAGCTACGATTCAACAATACCCGTAGACACGACTGAACTAACCGGGGCTACAGCCAACTACGATGTCATTGTCGATACCTCGAGCACAGGTGCCTTTTATCAAGAAAACTGCGCCATCACACAGGGTGTTGAATGCTGGTCCGGCAACTTCCTGAACTGGTTGACCACAAGAAAAATTGACGTCGCACGTAAAGTCCTGACTGGTGGCAAAGTTGAAAACAGGGCAGGTTTTGATTATATGGGAACCATTCCCTCCTCGTTCGACAGTACCACCTTCAAAATCGTCGGACACAATGAACCGTCCGACCATAGTATTTTTAAATATTCAGCCAGCTCTGAGAATTACTCCCCCTACCCGAACTCCACCATTTTTCAAACCATGAGTCCGGCACATGCCGGTGAGATAAAAGCAAGCTACGACCCCTATGCCAAACTCGTTGCTGGCAGCAGGCTGATCCTCAACTCCGCCGGGGAGGTAATCGGTGAATATGGGCTCATCGAGGATCTCCATGACGTGCCTGTCACCGTCAATTTCCAGGCCAATTACCTAAGCCCGCCAGTCATTATAGCCAAAACCCCAAGCGACAACGGCAGCGATCCATCAATCGTGCAAATTATCCTTAACAATCCCGCCCAGCCTGATTCCAGCGAGAACACCTCATCCTTTAAAATACGTATCCAGGAATGGGGTCAGGGGGAACATATCAAAGGGGAGAAGGTAGCCTACCTTGCAATACGTAAGGGAGCACATCTTCTGTCAGGAGATAGGGGCCCCCTCCGACTCGTAGCCGGTTCTCAGCAGATCAACCACATTGACAGCTGGCAGAAGATCGAGACAAGCGGCTTCACCAACCAACCTGTTGTGTTCACCTCCATAGTCACGGCAGAAACAAGCAATCCTGTTACCACACGGGTACAGAACGTTTTGCCCGAAGGATTCGAAACGCTCCTTCAAACCAATGCACTCAACCAGAAGCATAATCAGGCTGAGATGGTTCACTTTCTTGCTATTGAGGATGGCACCTTCCACGCAGGTGATGCCACATTCATGATCAGCTCTATCGGCAATATAAGTGGAACAAATCATAGCCTCTGGCTCGGCAGCCAGAGCCCGGAGCTGTTTATCGCGGATATGCAGACGTCCAACGACAACAGCACCGCAAGCCTGCGCTACCAGCTAAATCCTGACGATTCAATCGATCTACACGTCGAGAATGCAGACGGCTCAATCACTCATAGTTCTGAAACTTCAGGATTTATCGCAATCGATCAATCACATCAGGAGTATAATATTGCAGTCATCGTTGACGAAGAGCCTCAGGGGTTAATCCAGAAACTCGCCGACAACAGTAGTGATGAAGCTAAAATCAGGGCAGGATTGAGCTTCTTTCGCTACCACAAAGACGAAAATATTTATGAAGGGGAATGGGCACACGGCGGCACACTGAATCTGGCAATCCCTAAAAATCCTTTCGTTAAACACACCAATGACACTGGCGGTTTCAGATACATCAACACCCCTGTAACTTCACCGGCTGAGGATCTTGTCGATGCCATCGAGCATTATCCGCTGGTATGGGGAACAACTCCTCTTGCAGAAAACCTCTTTTCCTTGGGGCAGTACTTTGCGCAAGAGCAGAGTCCCTACTACATTGATAAACCCGCCATTGCCAATGACATCATCTACGAGGCAATTGATAGTTGGGACCCATACGCCTATGAACAGGGTGACGGTAGCTACAATATAGTCCGATGCGCAAAATCCTACGTAATAATACTCACCGACGGCCATCCCTCAAAAGATGACTATATCCCACCAATGTTCCTAGACTCTTTCGGCAATACTCAGCCCATAATAGACAGCGACGGGGACAATAACATTGGAGACGGCAGCGATGCAGCTGATGAATCCAACATTTACCAGGATAACCTTGACGATATCGCCTATTTTCTGCGCTGGGACGATTCCTCAGGCCAGAAGGAAAACCGCGACCTACGGTTTGATGCCGACCTTGATGGAGATCAGTATATCACCACGTATTCTGTAACTTTCGGCAGCAACACGCCTCCCCAGATTCTGCAGGACGCTGCCGCTAACGGCGGCGGCCAGTCATACTCCGCAAGTAGCGGCGATGAGCTCGCCAATGTTCTGACCAAAGCCGTCAGCGATATCCTGGCACGCACTTCAGCCGGTACCGCAGTCTCGGTGCTGAGCGAGCGTGCCGCATCCGGGGCTTTGATATCACAGGCGCTATTCTTTCCGGAAAAACAGTTTGCAGACAACTCCAGTCTGCACAATGTCCAATGGCTCAGTAATCTTAGCGGCTACTGGCATTACCGTTCTGATAGTGTTTCCAGCATACGTGAAAATACAACTGATACTATTCATCTCGACCCCATAACCAATGACACGTATTTCGCGCTGGATATCATCGATGACATGGCAATCGAGTTCGTACTTTCTAATGACGGAACACTTGTAATAGAGCGTTACAACCCAATTTCCACCATGGGCAACGACTATGGAGACAAAGACCCGAACTCAGCTCCCGGCAACACCCCGGGTCCATACGATGTGCTTACTGCGGTAGATCAGGTTCAACGCATTTTCGACACCGGTGAAATCCTCAGCCTTGAAACCATCGAACCTGACTTGAGCGATATTCTGGGTGGAGGACGACTGATATTCGGTGTTGACCGAAATGGTACACAGACCGAATTTCTTCAGAGCAACAGAGCTGACTTTGCGGAAATGTTCAAACTCGGTACTGAAAGCACCCCGTCATGCCTTGGCGATCCGTTAGCACCTGAGACAGTTGACAACCTTATATCATACATACGAGGTGCCAGTGACAATTTCACCGTAAATGGTGCTGCCACGCAATGCCGTTCCAGACGTTTTCGAGGTGACTCATCACTTACGGCAACCAGTGACGAAATATGGAAGCTCGGGGACATCATTAATTCCACTCCGAGAATCGTCGATTACCCGGATTACTCGGTGCTCTACACAGGTGCCAATGATGGAATGCTCCATGCCTTTAAAATTGGAAAACTGCGTAAAGATATGGTCCAGGCTAATCAGGCCATTGCCCTCTGTAATAACAACGATGATGGCTTCGGATGTCTGAATGACGAAATTGGTGAAGAATTATGGAGCTTCATTCCCCAGAATGTCATGCCCTATCTTCAGTTTCTTGCAGACCCTGATTACGAACATATTTATACCGTTGATCAATCTCCATATGTGATCACCACTGCCGATAAGAAAATACTCATCGGCGGGATGCGATTCGGCGGTGCTGTCGGCTGCACTGATGGCACAGGCTGGTGCGGAGACACCACCGGTACCATAGGTAACGACAACGATAGTAATCCGTATCAGGCTATTCCGCCCGAAGCTACCATAATTGAAATGCAGGATCCTAATGGTCAGTTCATCACAGTTCCAGCTGGCGGAACAAATATCTATTCTCCTGCTTTACCTGGCAATCTTGGCCTTTCTTCATATTTCGCCATCGATATCACGGATGCCAATGATCCGAAGTTCCTCTGGGAGTTCACAGACCCGAAACTTGGATACAGCTACTCCGGCCCAGCTTATATAAAAAGAGGTTCCAAACACTACGTACTTTTTCTCTCCGGTCCCCTCAATTCCAATGGCCGCGCCACTGACGGTCAGGAACTTTCTGTTTTTATTCTTCAATTAAAAGATGACTTCAGCTTTGATCAACTCCATACCATAACCGCTACGGATAACCCAAACTTTCAACACCTGAACAAAGCTTTCGGCGGACGCCTGTTCACTAACGGAGTGGATTATAACGGTGACGACAATACCGACGCGGTCTTTTTCGGTGTAAACTGGATCACGTCCGGAGATTGGAAAGGAAACGTCTTCCTAGTCGCACCTGATGATGGCGACCCTTCTCAGTGGGATATCCAGCAGGTACTCAACCAGGCAATCGCCCCCATCACCGCCGCCATCGGCTACGGCTACTGTAACAAGAAAAACTATATATACTTCGGAACCGGCCGCTGGTTCTACAGGGACGACATGGCTGGTGGTCAAAACGATACCAACAGCCTTCTGGGCGTACAGATAGACAATTGCCTTCAGGATTATATAGACGGTGTCAATAATCCCAACTGCTTATTCAACAATTCACATAGCACCCAAAGCGGCTCAGATGTCTGCGGTGATAGACTCTCCGGTGCGCTGACCTGGAATTACAATGAACTTGATACTGCAGATGGCATCTACAACAGGGAGCGTACCATTACCGACCCTACTATTATTGATGATTTCGTCATATTCACCACAATGAAACCCTACGCCAACTCCTGCTATTTCGGCGGTGTCACACGCCTTTATGGCTTCAACTGTGAAACGGGGCACGACATGTGGCACGATTGCACCTCCACACCAGTGAGTCCGCCAGCTGCATCAGCCCTGCTGCAGCCAAGTGGCGGCAACATTATAAATATTGAACTCACTGAAGAAAATTTCATCGATGGTGACGATGACCCGGATACCCTCAAGGTTAGAACAGACACCCACGAAGGAACACCTCCGGAAGATGCTACCGAAACAAACAAGGATTCTGGGTATAAAGGAGAACTATTGCTATGGATAGAACGTTAAAAAAAAAGGTAGCGATACGTGGCAATAAGGGTTTCACCCTGATCGAATTACTGACCGTCATTGCTATGATCGGCATAATTGCCGTCATCGCCATACACAAGTTCAACCGTATATCCGAAGCCGCCTCAATCTCTGAGGATATGCATAAAATCTCAGTCTATTTCAAGGAAAAACGGTTGAAAGCTTTTACCGAAAAGACTGAACTACAGATCAGTATCAACAGCGCCGGTGATGAACTGAAATCAGAGCTCATTGACTCAGCCGGAAATGTCACAGCCCTGGATGGAAAACTATTCCTCGGCAACCCGATCCGACCAGCCAACGAAGTGTACAAAATAAATACCAGAGGGCTGGTTTACGATGCCGAAAATATTTATCTCGCCACCAGCACCACAATCACTCTTGAAACATGTCTGGCCATAAACGATACCCGCATCGTTATCGGCAAGGCCGGAAAAGATGGAGGTGGAAATGATATCTGCAACCCGCTCTGAAAACGGCTTCACCTTACTCGAATCAGTAATAGCCTTATTTTTACTTACCATAATGATGCTCTGGACCATGCAATGCATGATCACCGCATATTCCGTTTCGAGCAGAAACCAACTGCGGGACGAAGCGGTTCGGATCGTCAACGAGCGATTGGCCGATGCCCGTAACATCCCATTCAGTAATACTGCGCTGCAGGAAACAGAAGTAACCCTCAACAGGCAAATACGTAACTACAGCCACGCCTACGCTGTGAAGGAAGTATACCAGACCATTGTCAATGGTACCGCAAGCTCCTTGACAGTAAAAGCCACCTGGACCCATAAAGGCACACAGTACAGTCATAGCGCAACTACCATTATAGGCGATATATGAAAATCAACCACAGGGCTTTCACCATTGTCGAGCTGCTCATTTCCATGCTGGTTATGAGCTTAGTGATGGCAATCACCTATCCACCCTTTATCAAACTGCTTACGTCAACGAAAGTCGAAGCTTCCACGGCCGAAAGCCATATGGACAAAATTACCTCGCTGGAGTTGATGCGACTCGACCTTGAACACGCCTTTTTCGGGATAGGCACAAATGAAACCAATACTCCCCTTATCTGGGACAATACCAATAAAGTACTCACCATTCATTCAACCCTGAACAATTCAAACTCCGAGACTCTAGGCTGGCTTATTTTCGATTGCGATGCAAACACGACTCAACTGAGCAGTGTGGTTGTCGAAGATCAGCGCTCAAGTTCCAACACCTGCATGATGATTCTTGACGATGAGAGAAAATATGAAAAACTGACCCGGCTGTCAGCATCCTGTTCCGGAGCAGGTGATCCCGGATGTTGCCCTGGGAAGGGGATATACATGGGAATGCAGGTCAAAAACAGTACCGATTTAACATGCAGTTCTCTCAGGTCTACTGCTATCAGTTATAAAATGAGTACTTCTTCAACACCAGACTATTGCGCAAATCACACCAGCAGCATGCTTCGTGCAGTCAACAGCGGCAGCGGCGACCCGCTCTTAAACTGTGTGGCCGATTTCACTGTACGATTCGATCTGGATACTAACGGTAATGGCCAGATTGATCAGGCTTTCACGGATACTGCTCCGACCAGCACATCGGATATTCTCGATCGTGTGAAAAATATCCATGTATACATGCTGGCCCAGATCGGTAAAAAAGATAAAAACCTCCATTCCCAAAATGATTATTCCGACGGACTGGTAACCCTTTCGGCCGGAAGCATTACAGATTACGAGCAGTATAGATGGAAGCTTATCCGTATCAGCGGCAAACCAATGAACTGGTAGGAGACACTATGCATTGTATAAAAGATGATCGCGGATTTGCGCTGATCTCAATATTACTGATCGGATTTATCTCCATGGTGCTTATTTCAACACTGTTCTACACTTTAGTTGGTCATACTAAAATGTCAGGCAAAGACAAACGTTACTTGGCAGAGTTGGAGGTCGCAAAAGGCGCCAGTCATTATATCATGGCGGAAATGAGAAACGATAACCTCACCTGCAACAACTCCGATTGCAGCTCTGGTAATAATCAAATCGATATCGATAATAACGTCTGTACTGCCTTGGCAAAGCAAAATTGTGACGGCATAACCGCTACTCTTCTCTCCCGCACTGAGTTCCGTGAAGACCCAAACGCGGATCTAGAATTTGTATACTCTGCAAGGGTTACCTCGACCTCAGCCCCCAACCCGGAAAAGGCGGAAGTGGAATTTGTCTACCGGGTCTGGTAAGCGGTCGGATGACGTGGTCAAGTAAAAATAGACACTTAGCTCAGGCTACCTTTTACAACCCCATCATTTTTTTTTAAAATCATTTTGCCAAAGATAGCCAAGATACGAATGCCGCCTCCTGCTGTCATAAAACATCTCAAGGAATCGACGATATCTATTTTGGCTGTTTATCTGGTCGCGTAGGGGGAACCAAATCCTCTTTCTTTCTTCAAACTCCTGAGGAAACTTTCAGCAACACTGTTGACGCTCCCAGCAATTGCCTTTATTATTCATGCTGTTTGTCATCTGGTTCTCTTTGACACTGACTGCCACGATCTGAATAAAAAATAAGGTCTGGTGATAGCCTGCGACGCCAGATCGCCATTCGCAATGCATTAATAACAAGGTCTTTTATCATGCGACTTTTCAGTGACCAGCCCACAAGCTTCTGGGAATATAAGTCCATTTAAACGGTGAGATACAGTCAGCGCTCTGTAGTCCAAATGTATGCGGTATCAGAGCGATAAGCAGTGTCAGCTTGTGATACAACAAAATTGCGATCAAACACATTTGGTGCAACAGGAAGCTTATATGCGCTGTCTGTTGTAGCTTGGAATTTCTTTTTCTGCTTTGTCGCCACATTTACTAATTACATCAGGCTAGCAGCTTTGACACGAACACATGATATTCGCCGTGCCCCATATTCTCCCCTGACTTCTTTATGTATCTTTTTTTATCTTGGGAATCTGACACTCACGTTTTTTTGCTCGCTCGGTCTCATCTCTGGAAATCCAAGAGTACAACCCACTACGACTTACGTTCATTACTTGGCATAAGCAGGGAAATTGAAAATAGCTTCTTCTCGGTATCAATAAACTGATACCTCACCCCTGTTGTTTTAACTACTTGAACTCAGAGCTGCCTTTTTTTATATGTCCCGTTCCATCTTGAACTGCTTGTTATCTCTATTTTTAGGCGTTTTAATTCAGCTTCCCTGGCAGCCATGCTCCCAAGTAGGGTTGATTCATCTTCAGACTGCTCCGATTCCTTCTTCCAACGACCAGGCAGATTTGCATTTACTTCAAGATTTCATGCGGCTTCAGCTATGAAATAGCCCTGATCTGTGACAAATATCACAGTTGCTTCGTGGAATTCGTTTGTGCGGTTACGGGGTTTTCAGTTGGTTATGAGTTACCTCCTCAAGAAGTGTTATTTCACTCTTAAGAAAGTGTCCATCGAAATCCTACTACATCATTTCTCACTCACATTGACACAGGATGAAAATATAGCAGTTCACATGGGTAAAGAATATCTATAACGAGAAATCAATTCTGTTGTGTTCATTGCTCGTCAACAATGCTCTTTTTTATTGTTATGTTTTTTTGATTGTGTTTTGTTAACGAAAAAATAATTCATAGAATGAATTTAAAACATTTTAGATTATAACCCACGACCGAACACTCCTTTTTGTGGTTAGGCCCTACCCGGGATATTCGATTGAGCGATTCAAACCTCCAAGCACATTTGCAATCAATTATGATCCTGTACTATGTACAATTATTATGCAAAACCCCTTATTTCAATGGGCCATAACCATTTCACTGTTAGCACTGCCAATGAAATACAATACGCTCGCTATAAATTTCATGACAATAGGTCATGACCTAATATACCTAACGATAAACGACAATGATCTGTGACAAATAACAACACAACATACAACAATAATGACATTTTTTGTCACTTAAAGTATTCTTTGTCACTTGAAAAGACTTTTAATATGATGTAGATACACGATTATCAGTACACTTACATAATTCTAGATCATTTAATTTTAACAGGCACACTACCTGCATATCAGAGCTTATTGAAGTGCGTTTAATACGCATATCCCTAATCTCATAACAACCCAAAATAAGGAGAGAGGTAAACGTTATGATGAGACTTATCGGAAGCCAGTTAAAGAGAGCAAAAGGCGAGAAAGGATTCACCCTGATCGAGCTCATGATCGTTGTTGCCATTATCGGTATTCTGGCGGCAATTGCTATTCCTCAGTTCGCACAGTATCGGGTGCGCGCCCAAAATAAAGCTGCCCAGAGTGATGTGAGAAACCTCGGTACTGAGTTGCACGCTTTTTATTCCGATTTCCAGGAATACCCTAACTAATAAACCCAAGCGTAAGGCGGCATCTAACCGTTAGGACTGAGCTCTCTTATTCACAGTGATTTTTTCAGGAGAAAAAAAAATGAAAAAAACCATTCTAGCCTTAACCGGCTTAGCTATTTTCAGCTTCATGATCGCTTCCAGTGCCAATGCATCTTCCGTATCTGGCTCTGATGGTGCAGCAGTAACAATTACCGCCACCAGTGTTACAGGTGCAACCAGCCTTGTGTTTCAACCATCTGCCAAGGTGAATATGAATGGCGCCACAGCTGCTACAGCTTTTGGCATCAACGCTTGGCATACTGGTTCCGCAGGCAAGGAAAAAGGCCAGAGATACGCAATGGCATCCGATAGCAGCCAAATCTTCTGGCAGGATATTTCATCCACAGGTACTCCAGGCGCCGTAGCCGGGACCAATGCATCAGCCTACAGTAACTGGAACACCATGTAAGTTGTAATTCTTATTTTTTTTTGTTAGCAATAGGCTCTTCCTGTACTTTTACATGAAGAGCCTATTGCTTTTCTGCATTGCATAGAACACATGAGATTGCTTATGCGCAAACCATAACCCAAAACAGTTCCAATTTTTTTAAGCTTATGTCGCCTACACTATCTTGCCAGAATATTTGCAAATCTTACCCAACTGGGATTCTCGGTCGCAAGAGTAAACACGCACTAAAAGGAGTGAGTTTTGACGTTAGTGAGAACGAGGTTTTCGGCATCATCGGTTTAAATGGTGCAGGCAAATCATCTATCATTAAAATACTAATGGGGCTCACTCAGGCCGATGAAGGTATCGCGCTGTTGAACGGTCAAGCTTCCAAAAACACAACTGGAAAACGTTCTCTGGGTTACCTCCCAGAGAATCCCTGCCTTTACCCTAATCTCACCCTTAAAGAGCACTTAAACTTCGCCTGCCAGGTTGGTGAAATCAAAGCCTCCGAGAGAGGCGAGAGGATTAAACGAGCAATCAGTCAAGTAGACCTTCACAATGTTGAAAACACCCCTATAAGGCAATTTTCGAAAGGTATGACGCAGCGTGCAGCCCTTGCTTATGCCCTTATTCATACCCCTTCGATACTTATCCTTGATGAGCCAATGTCTGGATTGGACCCCCTTGGTAGACAACTCATCATAAAAATAATCGAGGAGTGTAAAAATAGAGGTACAACCATCTTATTTTGCTCTCACATACTCACTGATGTCGAAAGGATCTGTGATCGAATAGGAATTATGCACC
This sequence comes from Desulfosediminicola sp., assembly GCF_048381775.1. Taxonomy (NCBI): domain Bacteria; kingdom Pseudomonadati; phylum Thermodesulfobacteriota; class Desulfobulbia; order Desulfobulbales; family Desulfocapsaceae; genus Desulfosediminicola; species Desulfosediminicola sp. The sequence continues at coordinate 260,048 of NZ_JBLXGE010000003.1, forward strand.
AAGGCAAACTTATGTCAACCACTACCCCCCTACAACTAAGCGAGTTTAAGACAGACAACTCAACGGGTATTGCCAGAACTCCACTTGAAATGTATTTCCTTAAAACAATTGGTAGAGGGGAATTGTGATTAAAATATGGTCTATAGCTATTATAACCTTTAAAGAAGGTCTTCGCCAAAGATTGCTCTATGGCGTAATTGTTGCCTCCCTGCTTCTCATATTTGTATCGGTCTTCATAAGCGGTCTATTCATGAGAGACATCCTGAAGGTTCTTCTAGATTTGTGCCTGTCAGCGATTAGCGTAGGCGGCCTGCTTGTCCCGTTTTTTCTGGCTATAAACCTGCTTGCAGGTGATATAGATAAGCGCACCATCTACACTCTGCTTTCCCGCAACATATCTCGCCCACAGTACATTCTGGGTAAATACCTTGGGCTGGCCATGATCACCGCAACTGTTATGGCAACACTACTTGTGGCTACACTTATTGCACAACACATTGCGACATTTATTTATCCAGATTATTTCTTTACCAAATATACGATCAGACCGGTGCTCATCTCTACTGCGATGTCCTACCTCGGCATCATGGTCTTTACTAGCACCGTTATACTTTGGTGCACTATTACAACCAGCTCATTTTTAGCAACGCTTTTAACATTGAGTACCTATCTCATAGGGCACACAGCAGAGGATATGGTACGCTTTATGATCATGAGAAATACGGCAGAGTCATTCACCCCTGCTATTGAGTATACTGTAAAAGCAGCACTATATATCTTTCCGAACCTAGCATCTTTTGACTTGAAACTGCTATCCGCACACAGCCTGGCTCTACCTTTTGATGAGATCAGCCTCCTCGTTCTCTATGCATCAGCGTATATTTCTATCATGCTTATTCTGGCTATCAGATTTTTTCAACGTCGCGATCTACCATGAATTTTATACGCTGTATTGCCTTAATTGCCCCATTTGCTGTTCTGAGCATTTTTAGTAGCAATCTGCTTTATGACATCCACACTGAAGACAGATATGTTGGCATCAGTCGCTTCTCCCAATTACCACCCACCATCACCAAAGCATCTGTATTAGAATTCCATGGCATTTCTGCAGATTACATGATGCTTAATCTGCTAACATTTCTTGGTGAGAAAATACTCAATCAGGAAAGCGTTGACGACAATGAGTGGCCCGGTATCTATAGTGGTCTACAACAGATTACTCATTTAGATGAACGATTTTTAGACCCATATGTTTTAGCCGCGATGACCCTACCTTGGGAGGCAGGGATGATAGAGGAAACCAATTCACTCTTGAAAAAAGCCTCCGACCTCGACCTAGATGATTATAGGCCGGACTTTTTTCTATGGTATAATTATTTCCATTTCCTTAAAGATCCTAAAACAGCAGGTATATACCTCAAGAAGGCCGCCGGTAAACCTAACGCCCCATCTTATTTCTCCCAGCTCGCCGCGCGAATGGATCTGTACAGCGGTGACTTGCAAGCAGGAATCATCTATCTCCAGGAGGCCTTAAAAGACGCACAAGACCCGTCCATTCGTAGATACCTTGAAACGCGAATAGACGCTATGCAAAGAATCGCCTTCTTGGAGACAAAGATTCAGCAATTTCGTAAAATTCACAACCGCCAACCTCTTAACCTTAACGATCTAATACGAACTGGCATAATTAAATCGATTCCCACAGATCCATTTGGAGGAGATTTCTATATTATGGAAAATGGGAGAGTGTATTCAACTTCTAAACTTGTATTCGTACGCGACTAGAAGTCTTGTCACTTAATCGACTACTTTTCTACTTAGCTCCTCATTAATGCGTAAAAAATTGGCTCGATACATTTCGTTTTGAGGGTTTATGCGCATTGCGTTTTCAAAAGCCTCTACAGCTTCGGCTTTACGACTTTGCTCCATTAAAAGTATTCCAAAATTGTTATATGTATCCGCGATATACTTAGAGGCCCCGAGCACTTTCAAGTATTGTTGTTCTGCTTCTTCCATTTTTCCCTCCCGAAAAAGCGAGTTACCATAATCATAGTACAGAGGTAGTTGCAATTTTTTGCGTTTAGATGCTTGCTCGAAATGCCATAGAGCCTTATTCATATTATTCTCGTGCTTATATAACAACGCAAGATTTGCATGAACTACCATTGATTCTGAATCTATTTCAAGGGCTTTGAGATAATATTTTTTTGCCTCAATGAGATTCCCTGATCTAGTATTAGCCTCTCCCAGATCTAGCAGAAGCTGCTTGTCTTCCGCATTTATGGACTCTGCCTTTTTCAATTCAGCTAATGCATCTTCTACGTTGTTCATTCTAAGAAGACTATTCCCATAGTACTTAAGTGCCTGGAATTGATTACCATCAATAGCAAGAACCTGAACAAATTCATCAGCGGCATCATCAAACAGACCTTCTTCGATGAGCAAGATCCCTAACTCAATCCTTGCAACTACAAAATTCCTTTTTAGGCGGATTGCTTCTCTATAGTAAAATTCAGCTTTCTCTGTATCACCCTTCTTTTTCCAAGCCCTTGCGAATCCACGAAATGTATTGGCTTCTTTGTCATTTAGATTAATGGCAATTTCATATTTGGATATTGCTTCATCTAACCTACCTGCTTCGGAGTAATAGTATCCAACATTTGCATGAACTCTCCATTTTTCAGGGCTTTTTGTTGCAGCATCTTCCCATAGCGACACATTGCTTTGCCAAATCTTATTTCTCTCATATGTCCAAACCCCAGAAATTATTAACAAGAAGATTATAATTAAAATAGTCTTACTTTTAGCAACGAACCGTGATATCACGCCAACCAAAGCAATAGAACAGATCATTGATGGCAAATATGTTCTGTGCTCGAAGACTAGTTCAAGGCAGATTACAGTAGACTCTATAACAAGGTTACCCAAAAACCAAATTATGGCGAATGAGAGTAATCTCTCTTTGCGGGCAGTGAAGACGGTTAGACACAATAATGCCAATATACCGACAAGACCCATCAATGTAGAAGCAGGCTCAAACAAAGAGGTTGAAATACTGACATGGTGATCAAGGTTTAATCTATCAGGGTGAGGATAGATAAGAAGCGACAAGTATATGAAAACCACCCTAAACTGAGTAATCAAGCGCTCTACTGAGGTAAAATCTCTTCCAGGACAATCATTAAAGAAAAGTTTAAGAGGATTACCACCAGCATAAAATATAATTATTGTTCCAAAACAAATCACTGCGACCAAAAGCGGGACCGATTTTTTCTTGATCCACTCTAACTTGCCATCCTGGAAAAAGTACCATTCATATAAGAAAATAAATACCGGTAGCATTACAGCATTCTCTTTAGAACCGACGGCAAGTGCTCCACTAACCAGCGATCCCAAAAAGCAAACGATAGCATTTCGTTTTTTGTCTTCAGTCGAACTCAATTGCTTCTTACGACCTGAAGCATATAGCAAAATAGAAAGAATGAAAAACATTGCTGCCATGCTGTTCATTCTTTGGACAATATAGGTCACAGACTGCGTGCCAAGTGGATGGGCCAGCCAAAGCAGAGCCCCGAATAAGGCTATAATCTGCGGGTTCCGGTATAAAGAGTTATTAGCAGGTAACCTTAGTGTAAGGTATCCAAACAAGTATAGGAAATAGCCTCCAAGACAATGTATTCCTATATTCACAAGGTGATAACCTTGTACACGATATTCACCGAAAAAATAGTTGAGAGCAAAACTTAAGTTAGAAATAGGTCGCCCTTTAAGCAATCCTTCTGTTAGCGCTTTCTTAACATCAGGCAGATCAAAAGAATTTAACTGGAGTGCTGGAACTGCAATATTATCGATATCATCGAATTGGAATGGAACACTTAATGAGTTAGAATAAATACCAAAACTGATCGAAAATATAATGAAGAACACAGTACTGTTTGACAGAGTGAAAGCTTTACAGCCGCCATAAGTTTTCATTTTATCATGCTTTTCAAAAACCATTTTAAAAGACAAATCCTGATCATTATTAATTAAAAAAGACTTAATAAACCTGTCGTCATCGGCTAAGCACTTAACAGAAGAAAATGTTTCACGTGGTCTACAAAACGTACTAAAATGGCTTCTAATACAGTTTAAACACCTCAGAGTAAACTACTCTAACTGGACGACAATTATAAGATATTAACATCCTTTATCTTTCTGAACTCTTCCTCTCTTCTCTACACTTACTCAGCCACCCAGATTCACAAATCCCCTACAACTAGGGTTATTGAGCCGAACATTGATTAACCATGAAGTGGTCCCGGTTCGTTGGACAGGATGGTGGCATGATTAAGGTGGAATCTCTGTTGTAGGTCATGCCGCCATTGGAAGATGAGTTGTGACACTGCGACCATCATAATACACTTCCATTGGACGTTTCCCATCAAAAAACGAATGTGGTCTCTGGTAGTTATAAAAACGAAAATAATCTTTTAGGCCCTCCCTCAACTCTGAACCCGTTTCAAATCCTTGCAAATATACGCACTCCCATTTCACAGAGCGCCAGAGTCGTTCTATGAAAACGTTATCCATCCAACGCCCTTTGCCGTCCATAGAGATGCTGACACCAGCTGTTTTAGAGCATTGGTAAAATCAAAACTGGTAAATTGAACGCCCTGGTCAGTGTTGAAGATTTCGGGCACTCCATAAAGGTTGATGGCATCCTCCAGGGCAGCAACACAAAAGTCACAATCCATGGTGTTTGAAAGCCGCCAGGCCAGTACATCCCGACTATGCCAATCCATAATAGCCACGAGATAAAGATGACCTCGCGGCATTGGAATATACGTGATGTCAGCACACCACACTTGATTCGGCCTATCAATATCCATACCTCGCAACAGGCATGGATATTTCTTGTGAGATGGGTGAGCCGTGCTGGTTCGTGGTTTTTGATATAGAGCAACAAGACCCATTTGGCGCATAAGCTGTTCAACCTGCGTCGTCCAACGGAGTAACCGAGATTACGCAGGTGGCGTCTCATTTGCCGTGTCCCGTAAAAAGGTGTTTCAAGGAACTGGGAATCTATTTCTCGGATCAATTCCAGATTTGCTGCATTTTCCCCTTTGGGCTTGTAGTAGAATGTAGACCGTTTGAGACCGAGCAATTCACATTGCCGACAGATGCTCAGGTGACCTTGCTCCTTTACGTCCAACAACCGCCTTCGTTCAGTGGTCAGCGACGAGCGAAGGCTCGTTGTAAAAAATCATTTTCAACCGCGAGTTGGCCGATCTTGGCATGAAGATCTTTGATCTCTGAGTCATGGTCAACCTGCTTCTCCTTTTTCTTGCGTGAGAACGAGTCGACTATCCCTTCCTGAGCCTGTTTTTTCCACTTGGTGATCATGTTTGCATAAACACGGTAATTCATGGGCAGTTCGGCTAGTGTAGATTCCCCGGTCAATGCTTCAAGGGCGACTTTGGCTTTAAATTCTGCAGAAAATTTCCTTCTTTTGGTCACGAATGAAGTCCTCTCTATTATTTTGACTCCACCTTAACGACCTGTCCAGTTTTCCGCACCCACTTCTCTGTGTAAGAGTGTGCCATGGCTCGGATCTCCTTGTTGTTGTTACGTTTTTCGCACATTCATTATAACACAAGAAGCTATCCGAGCCTTTTTTTATCCGTAATTACGTCATTATTTATGAGACAGCAGTGAGCGCACCCACTTCTAATCATCCGTATCTTTTCTTTCCTGGTAACCACCGACATCCTTTACGATCAAAAATGCCATCAAAAATGCCGAGCATGAAAGCTTTACTTTGCAACAACCGATCCTCCCCCTTTACAAAAGTTGCCAACCACCGTACGAAGGTACCAGGGATGGTTTCCAGCCAAAGTCGATTACCGTAGTGTTTTTTCGCTATAAGGATTCGATTTCTTACATCGTAATACCTCTTCCAGGGCGGAAGACTGAGAGAATAGATCTTTCTTCCTAAGATGTTTATACAAGTCCTTACCGGCAAAGGATGCCCTATTATTGATTCTTTAACCAGAAATAGTTCGCGCTCTTGCTGTCTCGCTCTGGCACAATATTCAGCGTCATCTCCGCTAATAAAAAAACTTCGATCAGGAAGCCCAATTTCGCGCACTAGGGATGTGTGGATGAAAAACCCAAGAAAAGGAATGTTTTTGACCGATATTATGGATGGTAACTGATTGTGAAGTAGGATAGTATTGCTATTTTTATCTCTATTTTGAATTTCGGTAGGCCAACAGAGAGTTTGGTGTGGCGGAATTTCATCCACAGCGACGGAACCGTATATTGCTAACGTATCTTCGGCTTGCTGAACAAGATGTTCAAGGGCAAATTGGTCTGCAACAGCATCATCATCAAGAAGCCACAACCAACCTGGTTGCTCATAACTTAGTATTTTGACACCTTCATGGAAACCTCCTGCACCTCCAATATTTTGAGGGAGCCTGACATAACGAATAATATCTAGGTCGATGAAACCTTGATGAATGAGCGCTTTATAGGTTCCATCCGTAGAGCAATTATCAACAATGAGTATGCAATGAAGTGGAATGGATTGGTGAAGCAGGGCTTCCAGACATCGAACAAGAAGATCCTTTCGATTGTAGGTGACAACTATAGCAGTAATTGGCTCAGACACTATATTCTCTCTTGAGCTTTTTTACCAGACCAAGGGCTGCGGCCACTGCCTGATCCATATTGTAATAACGATATTGAGCGAGCCTGCCAATAAAACTGACCCTCTTCTCTTTATTGGCTAGCCGTTCATACTTTTTATAGAGAATATTGTTTTCTGGACGAGGGATCGGATAGTATGGATCGCCATTAGCTTGAGGATACTCACGGCAGATGGAGGTCCCACTACAAATTTGTCCAGTAAGATGTTTGAACTCAGTTATACGTGTATAATCATGTTCATTCGGATAGTTGATAACACCGACCGGTTGATATTGATCTAGCCCAGAAAAGTGATCATGCTCAAAACGTAAAGATCGATATGGGAGTTTGCCATAACAGTAATCGTAAAAGCGATCAATAGGACCGGTATATATGATATGTTTCGCTCGAATCTTTTCTTTTATATTGAAAAAATCAACACCAGGTTCAAATCGGATGTTTTTATGATCTAATAGGTTTTCAAAAAGTCTTGAATATCCTTCAAGAGGCATGACCTGGTATTTGTCGGTGAAATAACGGTCTTCACTATTAGCTCTTACCGGAATACGTGATGTAACTGAAGCACATAGCTGGGATGGATCCAAACCCCACTGTTTTATTGTATAGTTTTTAAAAAACTTGTTGTAGAGGTCACGCCCCACAGTGCCCACAATGACATCTTCACTATTTTTGAATTCTTTCTTTTCCTCACGCACCGTGGCAAAATATTCTTCCACCCCATCTTCGTCCAGATCAAGTTTGTAAAGTTTATTTACTGTAATCCTGTTAATGGGAATTGGATACAATACATTCTGTATAGAAGTTCTTACCCTATGTTCATACGGTCTCCACTTAGTAAAGTTTGAGAGATAATCATATACTTCTCTTACTTTTGTGTGGAAAATATGTGGACCGTATGGATGTATTAGTACGCCATTTGTGTCATACTCGTCATATGCATTTCCTGCGGCATGGGACAATCGATCTACGATAATAACTTTGTATCCAGCGAATGCCAGGCACTCAGCTACAACGCTTCCTGAAAAGCCTGCACCAGCAATAAGAAAATCGGGCCTCATAAACATGCTTTTTAAATTTATTTAGGAGTATTTTTCAGATAGATCATCGTTATCTATCCTGTCATGAATTAACAATGAAAGCTAGATTCAAGTAATCAGTGCAACACTCTTACCTATAAAAAAGCTTCCAGAGGAGTTAGTCCCCCAAGTACCTTTCTCAGCGTTAGGTTTAACAATAAATTCCTATCCTCTATTTCCTGCTCTGACAGAACCGAAATATCAAACCCTTTAGGCCAGAAACGTCGAATCCTGCCATTTGTATTTTCGTTGGTGCCTCGCTGCCAACTGGCATGTGGTTTCGCAAAATAGATATCAGCATTTGTTGCCGCTGCAACCTCGGCATGAGCAGCGAATTCCGAACCGTTGTCTAAAGTAACTGTCCTCACCAAGGGGACTTTATTCAGCAAGCCTGTCATCGCAGAAGCGACTTGCTCCTTGGTTTTTCTGGCAATACGTTTAACAAGGGTAAACCTACTCATCCTGTCAACGAGCGTTACCAGATACCCATTGAGGGCATGTACCGTGTCACCTTCCCAGTCGCCAACACGGTTGCACTCATCCACTATTGTCGGCCTTTCAGATATATCCCTACGATTCGGGATCAACGAGGCTCCTGCCAGGTTTATTCTCTTTCCTCCTTTCCAACGTCTCTTGCCGAACCTCGGCAGCCGCCTGAACAAAGTACCACCACGAGCCTTATCCTCTTTGATCCTCGTATATAATGTGCTGTGACATAAGGCCTGTTCAGGAGGCAGTTCTATTTGCATTCTGTAGCTAATCGTTTCAGGTGACCATCCCAACGACAAGGATTCACTGATGATGTGGTTTGTCTCAGTAGATCTCTTGTGCTTTTTCTGAGCTTCAGTTCTTCTTGCTTTACTCAGATTTTGTGCAATGTCAGGATCATATCCGGTGGAGCCGGAATTTCGTTTAAGCTCCCTGCTGATTGTGCTGAAGCTGACTCCAACTACTTCAGCAATGGCTCTAATGCTCACCCTGGCTTTACGTAACCCTGAAATCCGGTATCTTTGTTCCTGAGTGAGTTGTCGATAGGGTTTATATTGTTTCATACAGTGCAGGCCTTGGTTAAGTGTAGGAGCTGACACCATACCGTAACACACGCACTTTTCCATCTTCAGTCTGTCGCACTTATTGTACTAATCCAGCTCTCGTATAATACCGCCCTACTCATGAAGCATAAAATTCAACAGGTCATGAATGAGTGCGGCAATTCACAACCGCTCTCAGCTACCCCTGCACAACTTGATGATGCCTATTGGGGTGCAAAAAAACGCGATGGCCGCAGAGGGCGTGGAGCCCACGGGTAAAATCCCTCTTGTTGCTGCTGTTTCCAATAATGAGCACGGTCACCCCATACATATGCACTTTAGCCAGGTTGCCTCATTTTCTAAAGAAGCAATTATTGACTGGGCATCCAAGCACCTTTGTAATGATTGCAATACTGTTACAGATGGCCTGATTGGCTTTGAAGGCCTTGAGTATTCAGGATTTCCTCACAAAATAGTCATCACAGGTGGTGGCCCTGAAAGCGTTCAAATTGCCGATTTCAATTGAGTAAATACTATTATCAGTAACGTAAAGTTCATTACATGGAACATTCCACTTTATCAGTAAAAAGCATCTTGGACGCTACCTCGCCAAGTTTTGTTATCGTTTCAATCCAAGGTTTGACCTGAGACAGTTGATACCCAGATTTACTTACGTTGCTTTAAGAACTCTACCTATGCCACAAAAGCTCTTGAAAGTGGCTGAGCATTGTTGGTAATCAGATTGAATTTTGTTTAAAACGTTTAACATGGTGGCCTGATGGTGTTGGAAAAAGGGTAGTTACTACAATACCTTAAAATGGTAGTCACTTCCTCAAGATTAAGTTAATCCATCTTTGGTTTATGTATAATAGTTCACAGAATAAGATTATAGCACTACGTATAAAATGCGATTTTATATTATATAAAATACTTTGAGAATAAAGTCTGCTTTTTCGACCGTTTTTTGCGAGTAGGGTAAACCTGTGTTTTCTGGTTTGGTATGCTTTCATAATGTCAAGACTTTCCTCATCAAGAAATGGAAATAGAGTCTTGAAAAGCAATTTGCGCTCTTCTTGTAATTTAATTATGTCTGTATTGGATATTCCATTAACTCGGAAATATAGCAAGGCAGTGTCAACATGTTCAAAACTTATATTTTTTTTATATAACCTTATTACAAATTCGTAATCAGCGAGAATTCTATACCTTTCATTATAGATCCCGTAGTTTTCATAAATTTTCCTAGGTACAAGCATGGTCTCATGCCTTAGCGGCATCCCTCTAGTATAAATTCCGTCGTTAAGCCAGGGTTTTATTTCATAAGTAGCCTTACCGGTCTCTCCTATCGCTAATGCATTTGCATGGATTATTGAACAAGAAGTGGTTTTGCTCGCGGCGGCAATTAGTAGCGAAACGGTCTCTTTATGATACCAATCATCGGAGTTAAGCAATAATACATACTCACCCTTGGAAAGTTTTATACCTTTATTCATAGCATTGTAGATGCCTGTATCTTGCTCAGAAATAAATTGGTCGACATGCTCCATATTGTTATTTATTATCTCTACAGTGCCGTCATTTGATTCACCATCAATTATTATGTATTCGATATTAGGATAGGTTTGCTCTGCAACTGATTTAATGCATTGCTCTATGGTATTTGCTCTGTTATAAACAACAGTAATAATTGAAACAAGTGGAAGTTTATATTTTTTTTTGTTCATCATGGATCACGAAATATTATTAACCTAAACTAATACCTTGTTAACAAATCAGGGCGCTTTTGATATTTCATTATAAAGTTGAATGTAATCCGTGCAGCGTTTTTTTGGGGAATGTATTCTCAAAGCGTCAGATCGTACTTGCTTTGACATATTAACTTGATCTTGGTTGAGAGTCCATAAGATTCCTTTTGCAAGATCCTCTGAGGAAAATGGCTCAGCCAAGTACCCAGTCCTTTTGTGTGTAATCATGTCAGGCATACCACCTATATTAAAACCAACGCATGGAATACCGCATGCCATAGCTTCCTTTACAACATTTGGCAGATTGTCAGCTAGCGTAGGTAATACTAAAATATCTGCAGAATTGTATCCGGCACAAATGGAAACATTATCTCTGAGTCTTCCGAGAAAGTTAACCGGATAACCGGCAATTGAGTGTTTTTTTGGTCCGTAGGACCCCATAACTAAAAGCTCAATATCATGTTTATTTTCTTTTGATTGGATAAGCTTAAGGGCATCAATCAGATAGGAAAAACCTTTTCTTTTGTCATGGGTGGAGTTGATTCCACTAAATAGTATGAGCTTTTTGTTTAGCGGAAGACTGAATAGGTTCCTTGCCTCTTTACGTTTTATACTTTTAAAATGGTTAAAATTAATAGGGTTAGCAATGTTTTTGATTCTATAATTGTTGAACAACACACTTTCCTTAGCACACTTGGCAAGCCATTTACTTGGAGTCACAATGGTCAATGTTTTGTTACTCCAGCATCGCTTTTTGTGCAACATAACATATTTCTCTAGATCCAATCCATGCTGATTAGGATTTGCCGGAATTTTGTTATTATGATAGGTATATCTATTGATTTGATCTGGCAATACATAATGTGAAACTCCAGAGAAGGCCCACATGTCTGGTAGTTTCCATACGACAGGGGCATGTATTTTGGATATCTCAGCGATGCTTATTGTGTTGTTATTTATCCAGTGAAGTTGAACGATATCCGGTTTAAGCTTGTTGATCTGTTTGTGTGTTCCTGTGGGGAAAATATTTAGGGAGCGAAAACCAACATCTGGAGACTTGTCTAGCTTTAGAATCCATTTAGTCAAGTATGAATATAAATAGATAAGCAACCTATTGAAAATAGGCAGCCTAATCACTCTTGGGTCATTGGTATTTTTTCGATACACAAGGAGGTAGCTATTAATATTATTGTCTACCATGGTTCTGTGAAGCCTAAAAGCACCGATAGCACCACCTTCAAACGAATCTGAAAAACAAACATGAAGAATTTTTAATGACATGATAATGTTATAGAGTTGTGAGTGGGAAGATCAGGATAAATGTTGAAAGTATAACTCATTACATAAATACAACTTGGTTAAAATAATTTATTAATTATTCTTTTTATTAATAAATTAAGAAGTTCTTTCAAAGAAATATTATTCTTACTGTTGTGGTGATATTTGTACATTTTCAATTCATTCCTTTGAGTATCTAATTGTTTTTCTAGAAGTTCTACATTCTTCTGTAATCTCAAATTGTCATATAGGCTGTTTTTTGTGTGATCCAGTAGATTCCTAAGGGAATAGGTATCATCATATATAGCTTCAATACAACTAGTCGGCATGTTTTGAGTTAAGGCAAATTGAGCAAGCCTGTAATCATACCCAGCTGCGGCAAATTCTTTTTCTCCAATTAATTGAAGGTAATCCCAGAGCACTCTCCACTGTTGATAACTTAGTGAACTTGATTCCCATCCATTAGGACTTTCTTGGTTGATCCGGCCCGATAATATTTTGTCACTTTTATCGCCAAAAAGAAAGGTTGAAGAATTGTTGTAACTGAGCATATTATTATCATAATCAACCGCAATAAAAGAAGATAACCTTTTAAACTCTTTCTTCGGATTTAATAATAGGTCTTCGTATTTAATGGAAAGTAATTGATTGGATTTTGGGGCTTTATTTAAAAGAAATAGTCCATCAAGTAGATCGTGCCTAAAGTCTGAAAGTCTAAACCATGATTCTTGTGTCCAAGTGGTATATATTGAGTGCAAAATGGATAATGGATTTCTTCTTAGTAAAATTATCTTCGATTTAGGAAAAATCTCTAAAAGTTCATTAATTATAAAATAATATCTAGGGGTTTTGTCTAAGAATATTCTCTTATCATTATTGATTAAATTCTGACCATAAATTTCCAGACATAATTGTTTAATTTTTTGAACATATAGCTTTCTACCCTTTGGGATAGAATTGAGAAATTCTCTCACTGCAATATACTCACTTTTTTTATCATATTCAGAGAATATACCCTTGTCCTTCAGTGTATAGGCAAGGCTCAACATAAACCAAGGTTCAGACAATGTTAATATCTCAGGATGTGAACCAAGTATTTTCTGAACAAATGTTGAACCACTTCTGGGTTGAGATATTAGAAATATTAAATTCTGTTCTTGCATTTTTTGGGTAGCGCTAGTCTAAGTTAGAATATAAATTATTAAGAACATTTCCTTTTAGTTTTTCCTTAAAATGAGAATGATGATCCTAATTTTATGTTTGATATATTTAGGAAATATTGGCTGTATTGTTGACGGAGGCTATTCGCTGCAAAACATATAATACTCAGGTGCTTAATTCATTATCCAAGAACCATTTGTAGGTATTTTCTAGCCCTTTCTGCAGATCAATTTGTGGTGTGAATCTTAATATCCGATTAGCTTTCGAATAGCTTGCGTAATTTCTTTCTACTTCTCCTGCTCTTGCATTAAGAAACTTTATATTATATTCCTTTCTATTGGCTATTCCATTGATAGTTTTCGCTAATTTAACTATTGTTGTTTCCTTACCAGAACCAAGATGAAAGATGTCATTTTGATAAAAATTATTTTCTATTGCAGCCTGTATGCCGTCACAGAGGTCACTGACATGAAGATAATCACGAGAAGATGAACCATCGCCATATACAATTAATGGTTTATTCGAATGAGCACGTTTTATATATTCAGTAACCACACCTTTTTTATGACCGCTGTATGGCCCGTAAATGTTTGCAAATCTGAGACATACGCTTGTTAGACCATACGAAGCCGCATAGGCATTACAATATGCCTCACCGCATAACTTACTAACACCGTATGGTGAGATTGGTTTAGGCAATGATGTTTCATTAACTGGTGGAGAAGTTGATCCCATTAGAGCTCCTCCCGTGGATGCGAATATGAATTTTTTAACTTTTGCATTTCTAGAGGCCTCCAGAGCCGACAATGTTCCAGCAGCATTAATCTCAAAGTTAGTTACAGGGTCACTTACAGATTCAACGACTGATCCGAAAGCAGCAAGGTGAACGACAACCTCTACGCCTAATGCAACTTTTCCTAACTTTTCTGTGTTCCTGATATCGCCCTCTATTAGACTTACTCCTTTTGGAATGTAGTTAGAATTGCCCCTGCACAGATTATCATAAACAATTACCTCATGTTTATTTATAAGTTTTCGTATAAGGTTTGCTCCGATAAATCCAGCTCCTCCTGTAATTAATACCTTCATAATGTTTTCTCAGTTTTGAAGTTTCGAGTTCTTTTGACATTCTTTATTCCAATAAGAAACACATGGAATTTTATCAATATTACAGCGTGAAGAATATCTTTTAGCTATATCCACTATTTCTTCAAGAAGGCCATCGGCCAAAGTTACTGGTTTCAGTCCATGACTTAGAAATTGATCATTTTTAACGTATAAATTATTCTCGTCATCTTCATTACGTGGGTTTGGAATGTATTGTATTTTTGCATTACTTAACGAAGCCACCACATTTGCTAGATCCCTAATTCTATGGGTCTCAGTCATTTGATTATAGATTTTTACCCGCTCTCCCAGCATCGGTGGATTCTCTAGTGCGATCTTTATGCACCTTACTGTATCTTGAATATTTATAAATGCCCTTGTCTGGCCACCTGTACCATGGATAGTGAGAGGGTAACCAATGGCGGCTTGCATTAAAAAACGATTTAGTACAGTGCCATAATCTCCGTCATAATCAAAACGGTTGATCAATGACTCATGAATTCGTGTCTCCTCTGTTTGCGTGCCCCAAACTATTCCTTGATGTAAATCTGTTATTCTTATTTGATCATTTTTATTGTAGTATCCAAAAATTAATTGATCTTGGGTCTTGGTTAGATGATAGACACTTCCTGGGTTGGCCGGGTAAAGAATTTCTTGTTCATAAAGATTGCCGTTTTCGGCTTCCAGCTTAACATTTAAGTAGCCTTCAGGTATTTTCATACCTACGGTTCCATAACCATACACTCCCATTGTGCCAAGATGAACGACGTGAATATCTAAGTTTGCTTCAACAATAGCTGCTAGAAGGTTATGGGTAGCGTTAATATTGTTTGAAATGGTATAGCGTTTATGCCAACTACTCTTCATGGAATAAGGAGCAGCTCTTTGTTCGGCAAAGTGGATTACTGCATCTGGCTTATATTGGATGATGGCAGTTAGCAACCTGTGGTAATGCCTGGATACATCAATATTTAAAAATCTTAATTCCCTGCCAGTTAGTTTGTGCCAGGTCTCAATACGCTCTCCCATGGGTCGGATCGGGGTCAAGCTTGAAGCCTCCAGCTCATTGTCGATGTTTCTGCGCGATAAGTTGTCGATTATTAGTATCTCATGACCTGCAGCGCTGAGATGTAGACTGGTAGGCCAACCGCAAAATCCATCGCCTCCTAATATGATAACTTTCATCTTTCATCCTCAATAAATAAATTAGCTTGTGACTTACCATTCGTTTTATTGTTAAAGAGTACATTGATTGTCTGGCATAGGCCTAAGGCAACATGACGCAGTTTGAGATTCGTAGCTATTCAGCATGGTTATACTATGTCAGCTAAGAAATTTACGTCTGAATAACACTCAGTAGAAGCACATAGAATTTCAAATAACTCTAAGTCAATATAAATGACTTATAAAGATAAGAAAGTAAAGACTTTTTCTCATAAGTATTTAAAGGAAGACACTTGAACAAATCTTGCATCTCTAATCTTCTAGAGTTATTAATTTCTTTTAAATCTCTGATACAATTAATAAGTGGTGCGGATAGATTATCCGTCCTGTCAAGGGTTGAGATAACTCGTCTAGTGTATAATCTACTCTCAATAGAATACGACATTTTCATAGAATCGTATTTTTCCAATATATTTCTTATGCAATTCTCTGCGAGTTCATTAAGTAACTCCAAACCTTCAGTGTTAACGTTTCGGTTTATAAACTGTGATGTCCTTATAGCTCCGTCTGCCAAAGCGAGCATGCCCTCTGTGCATTCAATTACCTTTCTAACATTATTGCCATACTTCCCGTGATATTTTTTTAAGTGAACTAAAACATCAAAACCATACGCTCCTTCTTTATTTTTATTTATTCCTTTGCTCGACTGATGCCTTCTGTAGTAACAGTACTTTTTATTACAACTATGGAAGCTAAAACCAGCTCCAAGAACTCCGAGCCAAAAGTCATAATCTTCGCATCCGTGATATTCTTCAGCAAATCCTCCGATTTCAAAGAATGCTTCTCGCGGGATAAGGAAAGAGTGTGGAGGGGCGATATTAAGCCGACAAAGATGAAGGTGAAGATTTAATGCAGGGAGGTTCCAACTACCTGTAAACATCGGTTTACCACTACAGTGCAACGAAGTAAAGAGGCGGGTTGGGCTAACGGATATAGCCCGATCTTCCAATTTTTCAAGGTGCTCAAATTTAATTGATAAGTAATCATTAGGAATGAGATCATCAGCATCAAGGAACAAAAGGTATTTCCCCTTACTATTAAATGCACCATTGTTTCTCGCAGAAGATACTCCAGCATTTGCTTGATAAATATAACCAACAGTTCTGTTGTATTTATTTATAATCGCTTCAGTTTCATCCGTTGAACCGTCATTTACAACAATTATTTCACAGTTGACATTTCGCTGGCTTAATACACTACGAAGGCAACTTTCTATATAATGGCTATAATTATAGGTTGGTATTATTACTGAGATATCATACTTTTTTTTTGCCATATTGTCACTGTTGAGAAAAAAGAATTGAGAAGTGGGTTTGTTTTCCTTTCTAAAAATCTAGTAATTTATTATTGTCCATCTTCCTAATATTTGAGGAATACTTCCTGCAGAAAACGCCCCAGTCACTGTCAATTTTGTATAGTTCATATATTTTGCAAGAATTTCACCAAACCCGTCTCCTTGAATTGCAATTGATAGCCAATAAACACCTGGGCCTAGTGTAAATTTTCCGAGGTCTACAGTTATGTCTATCTTATTTCCGTTATTCGTGATGGATATGTCGCTAAATTGTGAAACACATTGTGAAACTATACGCATGTCAAGTGAAAAAAAATTAAATGAAATGCAAGGGCTTTTATATTTACTATCGACAGTAAGGTTGCAGTGTATTTTTAAATTACTACCATATACTATTGATTGAGTGAGCGTATTATCATCAGATAGGAAATGTGCGAAGTTAACTCTGGCCTTACCAGTATCTATGAATTGATAATAATCATCTTTGATCATGGAGTTGGAATACAACTCTATTCCTTTGGAAACATCTCTCCCTATATATTTCACTCCTTCATGGTCGATAAATAGAACTTGATCGCAGATTCGAGATATTTGCGGCATGGAGTGAGATACAAAAATAACCGCAGTAGAGGGTAGCATTTTGTATATAGCGTTAAAGCATTTTGCTTGAAATGATATATCACCCACTGCCAACACTTCATCAAGTATGAGGACATCCGGCCTTAAGTGGATCGCGATAGAAAAGCCTAACCTAACATGCATACCAGAGCTATAATTGCGCACCGGGCTGTCCATAAAGTCTTCAAGCTCAGAAAATTCGACAATTGAATTGTATTTTTCTTTTATTTGACTTTTGCTAAAGCCCAATATAGCTCCAGCAGCATAGACATTTTCTCGACCACTGAGAACGGGGCTGAATCCAGCTCCAAGAGCGATAAGGGCTCCTACCTGTCCCTTTATTGTTATTACTCCACCGTCAGGGCGGATCAATCCGTTAAGCAAGCGGAGCAGTGTCGATTTGCCGGCCCCATTAGGTCCAATTAGACCTAAGCACTCACCTCGTTTTAGTGTAAAACTTATATCATTCAGGGCCCAAAATTCTCCTTTACGTAATTTTCTAGCTAGTTGGTTATTAAGGCCACAAAATTCTCTTGCTAGATCTATAAGCCCATACCAAAGAGACGTTTTAAGGTTTCGGCAAAATTTTTTTGATAACCGATCAACGTAAATCAGTGTTTCTTTCATGTCGTTAGGAGCTTATTCTTTCAATGATAATTGGCATAGAAATTCGATAAAGGTACCAAGAGAGCAAAAGGAGTATAGAGATACACACAATGATGACAAGAAATATTGTGATATTTTGCGGAAAAACACCTGTCAAAAAGTCTCTTGCTGTAGTTATAAGGCAAGTTAATGGGTTTAAAATAAAAAGTTTTTTTGCCCACCCATCTGCAGGTATTGGATAAACTACTGGTGAAATGTACATTAGAAATTGCATAACTACCGGAACTCCCTTTCCAACATCTTTATAGAGCATCCCTATAGGAGTTAGTATGAGACCAAATCCGGTACCTGCTAAAATAAGTGAGCAAATAGCAAAAGGGTAAAATACAATGGTATATTCAATGGAAATTCCAACAATTAACAATCCACCTAATATTATAATAGATTTGATGGTGGCATTGAAGAGTGTTTTATAAATCCCAGCAAGGATAAGGGATTCTTTGGGAAAGTTGATTTTAGCTAACATTGATCTCGCGGCATTGGCTTGCATCAATGGAGCGTTGACAGATTCCATAAAAATGGCCCAGAGAGTGGTGCCAGTAAGGATATAAACCGGATAAGGAATTGAAGTATCTTGAATATTCGTTATTCCTGCCTGCTTAATGAATAACCACACTGCAGTATTAGCCAACGGGAAAAGAAATGCCCATAGAATTCCAAGCATTGCTTGGCGATATTGGGATTTAATATCTCTAACTGCTAATTGCATTCCGAGTTCATGCCCGGCAAGCAGATCCTGAAACATAACCCCTATGAGTTTTCCTGGTTTCCGTAGTTTTGTGCTCGCCTTGTAGGTAATCGTCTTTATTTCAGTCATTGAATTATACTAATGGTGGTGTTTTGCGAGGAGTTAATTTTAGGATGGCTTCATTCGTCCACTTGGGAGAGAAAAAAGTGGTTCCAGTTCATTAGAATGGATCGTGGCATGCATAAGGTGGGGTCTTACTTTTCTACTCATGCCACGACTGCAAATTAAGATGTGCTACCAAGCCCATCATAATACTCTTCCATTGGACGCTTCCCATTAAAAAATGAATGTGGCCTCCGGTGTTTATGTAAGTAAAAAAAACCTTGAGTCATTTTCTGAGTTCTGAGCAGGTCACAACTTCCTGCAAATATAGACATTCCCACTTCACAGAGCGCCAGAGGCGGGCAATAAAAATATTATCCACCCAACGTCCCTTCCCATCCATCTAAAATCGGATGCCAATTGATCTTAGTACGCTAATAAATTCAAAGCTGGTGAATTGACCTCCGTGATCAGTATTAAAAATCTCTGGAACACCGCACCGATTAATGGCATCTCCCAAGACAGCAACACAAAAATCATTGCTCATGGTGTTTTAAAGACGCCACGCCAGGAACGGCCGAGCTATGCCAATCCATAATGGCCACGCGGTACAAATGGCCTCGTGGCAGGTGGATGCAGGTTATTTCGGCACACCACACCTGATTGGGCCTCTTGGTTTGCATGCCTCTCAGCAGGCAGGGGTGTTTCTTGTGGGCCAGGTACCCGGTGCTGGTTCGTGGCTTTTGACAAAATGCTACCGGACCAATATTGCACATAAGTCGCCGTACTCTGTGCCTTCCAACAGAATTAACGAGATTTCGTACATGGAGCCTCATCTGCCTCGTCCCGAAGATAGGCGTTTCCAGAAATTGTGCATCTAGTAACTTAATTAACTTCTGGTTCTCAGGCCTTTCTCCTTTCGGTTAATAGTAAAATGTTGAACGCTTGAGCCCGAATAATTCGCATTGCCTTGTTATTGGCAACTTACAATGTTTTCATAGGACCAACATCTCCCTTCGTTCTGTGGTCAGCGACAAGCGAAGGCTCTTTGTAAAAAATCGTTCTCTATCGTGAGTTGCGCAATCTTGGCATGGAGGCCCTTATTCCCAGATGCGTGATCGGTTTGGCGCTCTTTCTTCATACAGGAGAACGAATCGACCATTCCCTCCTGAGCCTGCGTTTTTCCATTAAGTGATCATATTTGCGTGAACCCCGTACCTGATAGAGAGTTCAGCGAGCGTGTAATCCCCCTCCGTAATAGCTTCGAGGGCAACCGTTGCTTTTAACTCCGCAGAATATTTCCTTCTCTTGGTCATGTGCGAAGTCTTTTTTAATGTTTTGCCTCCACCTTAACGACCTGTCCGGATTTCGGCACCCAATTCTTCCTGTTGCCACAAGACAAATTGAGGCCTGTTTTCAAGGACTGTGCATATTTTTTGATATTCTTCTTGGTTGAGGATTAATGTTCTAATTTTTCGATCAATATATCTTTCCGCCTTTTGTGTCAGATCTTGAAGATTGCTTTGATCAATGTCCCCAATTAGAAGCAAGTCTATAATTCCTGTATCCCTTCCAATTGCATAGTCATCTACTAGTATTGCTTTTTCTAGCTTCCCAAGACGCTTGATTATGGATTCAAGAATTTTATCCATCCCCAATGCTTTTTTCACCATCGAGTGGAGTTCTAAAAAAACAGGATGCTGCTGGTTTGCAGAAAATAAAACTTGACGCCCATTTTTTCTGCTAATCAAAAGGTCTGCATCTCTAAGTTGGTCCAGTTCTTCCTTGATATGACTGGGGGATGCATTAAACTCACCTGCAAGTTCACGCAGGTAAGCGCTCCCTTCAGGATTGAGGAATAGTCGCATCAAGATTCGAATGCGTATTTTTGAAGTGATGAGGCCAGAGAAAAGAGATGACATAGCTTTAATATTCTATTTTATTGTTCTGTTTTTTAGAGCAATATTCATTGATTCCAGCTGATTGTCAAGAGGGATAGCGTAACTCGACTAAAAAAAATTGACACTCAGTAAAGGAAGACGTGAGAAGTGGTCCCGTTTCGTTGGACATGATTGGGGCATGATTAAGGTGGAGCCTTACTTTAGTGTTGCAAGATCAACTTTAAACGGCTTAAACAATTTTTTTACACCTTTTTAGGCAAGAGTGTTGCACTTATTACTTGAATCTAGCTTTCAAGGTTATTAAAGCGACTCATTGCCTACTCTTTTCGAATCAGTTTTGTAGCCAACATCGTTGGATGTTATAGCAATGAATCATTCACACGGTAAAGCCTATGAACTCTGACCTTGGCCCTAAGGCCAAGGGTTTCTACATCCGTCTAAAAACTCTGGCCAATCTATGAAACTAACCTTTTTATGCAAACGCCACTACATGAACCATGATGTAATTCTTGATAAATATGGTCGGCTTTACCAGATTCCCTATGAGCTTTCTCTGCTCAAACACGATGTATTTGGCTATTGCCTGAATTACAGGCGTTTAACCAATAACAGTATGCCTCAAAGGGCAACAGGCCTTAAAAATGATTTGCTACGCTGGGAATCCTTATATGCAGGCTTATTCGGGATTAGAGTCCCCTTATATATCAACCGACTCATTTCTGAATTTCAACAGCAGAGGCCGGATGCAATCATTGCCAGCTCTGATGTATTGCATGCGATACTGGCGCATAACATATCACGTCGTACCAAGGTGCCCTTCTTTTTAGATCTGTATGACAATTATGAAAGTTTTGGAATGTGCAAAATACCTGGATTGCGTTGGGCTTATCGTAGAGCGTTGCGTGCTTGCGACGGGATTTTTACTGTAAGTTCTACACTCCATGATTTTATTAGCACCATATCACCCAATACCCCTGTACACACAATTGAGAGCACTATCTCAGCAGGATGTTTCCAGCCTGATAATAAACTCCTATGCCGTCAGAGACTGGGGTTGCCTTTGAATGCAAAACTCATAGGGACCGCCGGAGCCTTATCAACCAATCGGGGAACAGAATATTTGTATGACGCCTTTAAGGTTCTGAGGCAACAGGCAAATGATGTATACTTGGTCCTAGCCGGTCCTACAGGCGACAATCCACCACCCCGAGATCCTAATATTTTATATTTGGGAGAACTACCCCATGAGTCGATTCCATCATTTTTCAATGCACTGGATGTAGCCGTCATCTGCATGAAAAATGACAATTTCGGCAAGTATGCTTTTCCGCAAAAAGCATATGAGATCCTCTCATGTGAGGTTCCAGTTGTATGTGCCAGAATTGGGGCAATCTCGGCGCTTTTAAAGGAACACCCCCAATGCCTTTACGAACCAGATAGCTCTAGGAGTTTAGCTGAAAAAATAACCCTGCAACTATCAAATCCGTTCATTCCCGAGATTCTAATACCAACATGGGCTCAACAGGCAGAAAAGATAGCAAATACGATACAAGCTTCAATTGAACGCTAATTTGCTCCCTGTTAAGCACGGTTAAAAATTTCTTCATACTTGTCTTTGACAATAGACCAGTCAAAATTTTGAATACACCTCTCTGTGGCTGCTTTAATAGTTTTGGCCATCTGGTCGGGGTTCTCAAAGGCGTTCAAAATTTTTTCGGCAATATCAGATGCAGATCTTTCCTTAACTATTAGCCCGGTTATCCCATTTTCGACTATATCTCTAATACCTCCATTGTCGGTCGTTATTAACAAACAACCACACATACTTGCTTCCACTACTGTAAGGCCAAGCCCCTCTGAAAGTGACGGAGTTATAAAAATAGAATGGTCACAATAGATGGAAGGCAGCTTTTTGTTCTCAATTGCCCCAAGAAAAACGACATTTTTCTGAAGCTTCAAGCTAACAGTGAGATCTTTTAAATTTTCCTCATCCTCTCCCGAACCGACAATAGTCAGTGTGCACTCAGGCTTTTTATGAACAATTTTTGTCATCGCCTGAATGAGATATCCAATCCCTTTCTTTTCTGTCAACCTTCCTACATAAAGTAATTTTGGATCAAACTTACATCCCTTGTCGCATCTGAACAGATCTTTATCTACTCCCATAGGAACAACTGTTACCTCGGTCGCCAAAGTAGTCTTCCGTGAGACTTCTATCGCTAGGGCACTACTTACAGCTATAGTAGCCTTTGAATTGTTGATGACCCACCTTCTCAATTTATCGAATAAAGGACCTGTAAGACCAAACACATCTGTACCATGCGCGGTTACGACAGAGCTAGATTTACCAATCTTGGAAGCTATTACTCCTATAATACCGTTAGGAATCAGCCAATGTGAATGAATAATCCTAGGAGATACTTGTCTGCTAAGCTTTAAAGCAGCGAAAAAAGAACCTAACAAAAGAAAAGGGACCAGAAGCCAATACATCTTATTCTGCTTGAGCGTTGGCAGTATTCCAGTCGATCCGGCAAGTTTCTCAAGTCTGGCAAAAAAGTATCGGAACCTATGGACATGAACCCCATCAATGCATTGATAACGCTTAGCTTGGGGGTACATAGGAGTGGTTACATGCACCTCATAGTCTTCAGTCAACCGCCGACATAATTCGAAGACAAAGGGCGGATCGGTATCATGTTCCCATCGTGGGAAAGTGGTAGTAATTACAACGATTGTCGGTTTCATTAATGGGAAGAGGAATTAAGAATGGCTGCTAAATCAGCAAAGAATATGTACCAGTGCGTTATTTTACCCGGTCATAGCGCATCTGGGTTATCTGCTCAGACACCAGGCCAATCATGAAAATGATCACAGAAGTGCTGAAAAGAAGTGCGGACATGTTAGTGAATCGGGATTGGGTTACATAGGTGTAGAGATAATACCCCAACCCTGTTGAAAATAGAGCACAACTGAGTGGCAAAAAGAGCCTCATCGGTGAGAAAAGTGTTGCGATCTTGAATATAATAAGAAGAAAACGGATACCATCCTCAATCAAGCGTATCTTGCTCTTGCCCACCCTCTTTTTACTTACGATTGGTACGTACTTTAGACTGCGTCCCATTCTCAGGTATGCCATCGTCAAGGTCGTCGGATAAGAGAAGGTGTTTGGCAACAGGTAGATGAAATCTGCTACAACTCTTCTCCTGACCAAACGAAAGCCTGATGTGAGATCTTCGATTCTGAACTTGGTTACATATGACGCAATCTTGTTATAAAACGTATTCGCCAAATCTCTATGCAGCGAGGTTTTCGATTTCTTGCTTCTGGCACCGACAACAAGATCATATCGCTCTTTATGTTCAAGCAGCAGTTTAATATCTTCGGGATTATGCTGACCGTCAGCATCCATCATCACTATCCATTCGCCTTTGGCAACACGTAATCCACTCTTTATTGCCGCACCATTACCTATGTTATATGGGTGTGGCCAAACATTGGCTCCCGCATCCATTGCTTCCTGCACGGTCTTATCGGTCGAACCATCGTCAACAACCAGTATTTCAAAATCCGGGTACAATTCTCTTACCCTGCGTACTGTTCTCCCTATGCTCTTTTCCTCATTGTAGGCAGGCATAAGGACGGTTACTTCTACTCCACTAGCTTTATCCACGGAAACAACTCTCTTTGTAGTTCTTCAACTATTCAATTAGTTCTAACTAGAAAAACTCACTAGCCTCTGTCAGCCCGACGGATTACCTCGCAGAGTTCATCAGCAATAGTGTCGATCTCAGTTTCATCCTGGCCCTCGACCATTACCCGGATTAAAGGTTCGGTGCCGGATGGACGCACCAGAATGCGACCGCTTTTTCCCAGTTTTTGCTCAAGCTTTTTCAAAGTTTGGGGGAAATCCGGAATGGTATCAACCGGAATCTTTGAAGACATCCGGACATTTTTCAGGGTTTGGGGAAAACACTCCATGACGTTGGCCAGCTCTGAGAGCGTCTTTTTGCGCTTTTTCATGATCGCCAGCAGCTGCAGGCCCGCCAGGATGCCATCACCGGTGGTGATATGATCGAGGAAAACCAGATGACCGGATTGCTCACCACCGAAAGAGTATCCCTTCTTCCTCATACACTCGACCACATATCTGTCACCCACGTCTGTACGCACAAGATTACCGCCCATACGCTCCATGGCGACTTCAAGGCCCATATTAGACATGCTGGTAGCAACCAGGGTCTTCTTCTTCAGCTTACGCTGCTTCATCAGCTCCTGGGCGCATATAGCCATGATGTGATCCCCGTCCACGATTTCGCCATGCTCGTCGCAGACTATCAACCTGTCACCGTCGCCGTCAAAGGCCAGGCCGATATCGGCACCGAGATCCTTTACCTTCCTGGCCATCAACTGCGGATGAAGCGCACCACAGTCCTTGTTGATGTTGGTGCCATCCGGGTCTACACCCAACTTGGTCACCTTGGCCCCGAGTTCACTGAAGACGTATGGCGCCACACCATAGGTCGCCCCGTTGGCGCAATCGATGACTATATGAAAACCATCAAGAGTATACTTTTTAGGAAAGGCGTTCTTTAGAAAGACAATATATCTGCCCTTGGCATCATCGATCCGGCTGGCCTTGCCAACCTCGTCCGCCACCGGCCTCAGCGCTGCCATTTTCTGTGAAAAGATCAAATCCTCGATATCGAGCTCAACCTGATCGGGCAGTTTGAAACCGTCACTGGAGAAGATCTTGATCCCGTTATCCTGAAACGGGTTATGGGATGCGGAAATGACCACACCTGCATTGGCACGCATGGAGGTGGTGATAAAAGATATACCCGGGGTTGGCAGCGGGCCCACCAATAAGGCATCCACTCCCATGGAACAAATACCTGCAGTAAGGGCATTCTCCAGCATATAACAGGAGAGCCTGGTGTCTTTACCAATGATAATCCGGTTACCTTTGGCTTTATCTTTTACTATGAAGGCAATCGCCCGACCAACCTGCATGGCGATTTCAATGGTCATGGGATAAATATTGGCAACTCCGCGTATACCGTCAGTTCCGAATAGTTTTCTCATTACTCTTTTACCAGGATTTTCTTTCTATCTGCGGTAATATGTAAAACGCCATCTATTTTTTTATAATAGCTACCGTTTTCTTCACCCTCAATAATCTCTTCTTCAAGCATTTCCGCGGCGTCACTGTCATCTGAGGCACTACCTTTCTCTGCTTCGATTACCTCTTCAGTCTCTTCTTCGCCTTCTATAGAACCCTCAGGGTCTGTAATCTCGTCTTCCTTTTTAATCAAAGTAACTGATTCGGGCCTAACTGAAAGGACCTGAATTGGCAGTTGGACATCCTGTCTTGGCACAGCTATCACAGGTAACTCACCGTCATCAGCAGAATCCCCTACAGCCGTTACCGAAAAGAGCTGTTGCAAATCGGCATTTTTCCTCATCAACAATACCGGAACATTAGCCAGTATTTCCACCTGCTTTGGCTCAACTTCCCGTAGCTCACCCCCAACATAGCCTATTACAGCAACTTTGCTGATTCGTTTCTGGACCATTCGGGGTTTAATAGTGATATCAGCCGTGACCGACGTCTCACCGATAAGATCAACTATCGCAGGATCGAGATCGAGAGGAACCTGCACCTGCCTTGAGGCAGACATACCACTTACATCAATTATATCTGTGAGCAAGGCATCTGCATGGGAAAGAACGGTTTCAGGCCCGGTAATGGTAATATTATCGGGATTCATCTGCATTTGCACCAGGTCATAGCCTGCCGCCACATCCCCGGTGGTTACCGGCATGATCTTAAAGGACTTCTGAATAAGCTTATCGAGTGAGAGAATTACTGTAGAAGGCTGAATCCTTAAAACCGTCACCCCCCTGGGAACCCGGATGGCTTTATTATCATTTTCGATGACATTGGTTCCGGGAGTCGCATTAGAGAGGTTTATCTGCCTGGTAACGGACTGATTTTCCATATCTTTCAAAACAGATCTCGGTCCACTTACGGTTACTTCTATCTCCTTTTTAAACTGATTGGAGATAACCAGGTCCCGTGGCATATTGATTATTTCAATCGGAACCTGGATATTTTTATCAACGATATCCTCTCCCCCGACGAAATACCACAACACGGTCGCCAGCATCAATGACGCGAACTTCAGCACCCAGTCCCTGGTACCGATCCGCTGCAGGCGTCGCAGTGAAAAAAGATCTCTTATGAATTGGATAAAACTTTTCAAAACCACGTTTTCCATGAATTAATATTCCCTTCCTTGGGAATAAAGATCGCTCTCAAGCTGTTGCTCAGACTGATTTCATCGCTAACCGTCGTCAATGCTCCGTGACGGACCACTGAGATTTCCTGAGTCTCCTCGGAAACAACCAGCACCACGGCATCAGTCTCCTCCGATATACCTATGGCAGCCCTGTGCCGTGTACCATATTTCTTATTGATGTAAGGATTTTGGGTAAGTGGCAGGATGCAGCCCGCAGATTGCACTTTACCTTTATGAATAATCACGCCGCCATCATGCAAAGGTGAGACAGGCATAAAGATCGATATCAGCAACTCCTTGCTCAGCTTTGCATTCAGATCAAAGCCCGATTCGACATAATCCTGAAGCCCTGTCTCCCTTTCAATGACGATCAGTGCACCTATCCGTCGTTTTGAAAGGTAAAACACAGAGCGGATAATTTCATCCAGATCCTTATCGGCCACATCCATTGTCTTTTGAAACGGGGACTTGCCCACCTGGGTGAGAGCTCGACGGATATCTTGCTGAAACACGATGATAACGATTAACAGGATGGAACTGAGAAAGGTCTGCATCAGCCACATCAACGCGGAAAGATCGAAAATCTTTGCCAGAAAATAGACGATGGTGAGAATGCCAAGCCCGAGCACCATCTGCACCGAACGGGTGCCGCGTATGATTGAAATGAGCTGGTGAATAATAAAGGCAACGACTAGAATATCGAGAAGATCTTGCCAGCGGAAATAACTAGGAACTTCAATCATTGAACGTTAGTCTTCGTATTATCGTGAAATTATCGGTTTGAGAGTGCCCAACATCAGTGATGCAATGGAAATCACACACTAAAGATTTACTTATACCATATTGTTAATCTACAGGGTAACAACTTATTTTGCCAAACATATTGCAGCCGTCTCGAAACTTTTCGACAATTCTTCTCACAATTCTCAATTATACAAATCCAAGCACTCTCCACTGCATCTTTTATACAGGATTGCCTGTCAGATTAAATACATTATTTCTCCTGCCTTCCCCTCCTGTGTCTGGTAACAAATTATTTACAATTATTTTGATTTTGATGTATTTTCATACTTGAAAAATGCCTAAACTCCAGGCATATCTTGTCACCTGCAACGAATGGTGATACTCTCTTCTGACCTTGCAGCAACTTCGGTTATCTTGAGCAGGTCGGAAAGGTAACCTCACAGTATTATTAATTTAAAACAACGAAAACATCATCTATGTCTGATCGTTTTGGCAGTATTCCTATAGAACCGGAACCAACTGGGCTCACTCCTTCGTCACGAGCGTCGAAAAAGCCGCGTCAGCGAAAAAAACTTTCGGCCCCGGCTGAAAAACTCAAAAAGCCAGGTGCGCGAAAAGAGGAGCCCAAACGTAAGCTGCCAAAATTGTTGGTAACCACTATCGTGGCTATCTGCATTTTCTGCAGCTACCTTGCTGCTGGCTTCTGGGGTGTTCCTAAATATATTCGCGGCTCCGCAGCAGTTAAATTCCACCAAAAAACCGGAATGCTCATAGACTTTGAGCAGGTTGCATTCAATCCACTTTCATTTGTCCTCGACCTTTCAGGAATAGATGTGATTGATGGGGGTATACACACTGCAGGCGATGACAACAAACCTCTCTTGACCGTATCTTCCTTTTCTGCAACTCTTGTCCCTCTGCAATTACTTCGAGGAGAACTTGTCACCACCAGTCTTGCCATAGATAATCTGGATTTACATCTTGTTCGCCACATCGATGGAAATTATAATATTTCTCCACCGAAAGCCAATAATGAATTAGAAACTACTGAGGAAATTCTAGATTTCTCTGATCTGCCTTTTCGCTTTTCTCTAAATAATATATCCGTACAACATTCTCGTATTTTATTTGAAGATAAGCCGAAAAAAGGTTCCCATGTAATTGAAAATATCGACCTCACTCTTCCGAATCTTTCTAATTTTTCTTTTGCTGCCAAAGAATATATCCGGCCGAGTTTTCACGCAGTTGTTAACGGTAGCCCGATAGAGATGACCGGACAGGCAATTATCAGTGGTGATGACACCTCTGAAATGCATACCAATCTCGAATGTAATTTCGCAGATATCGACTTGCCGCTTTATCTCGGCTATTTACCGATAGAGCTACCTTTCGACATCGCACAAGGCAGAGCCGACGCATCACTCAACCTCACATTTTCCCCAACAGCAAAAGATAACAAGCTGCTGGTCAACTTCTCAATTCAGGCAGAAGACACCTCTATAATCAGCAAAGATCAGAGCTATAGCCTTGTCATTCCATCCAGTAAGCTTGAAGGTGGTATTCAACCAATTACAGGGGACACCCACCTGAAAAACGTTGTTTTGCGCCAACCTGAGCTTCGTTTGAAGAGTTCTGTTACCATTGAGGACGCGGTTGCAGCTATCAGCGCAGTAAGTAATGTGAAACAAGACGCCCCTGCCACCTACCCCGCTACACAAAGCAAACTCGATATAGACCTGTTGCTCGCCGACAGTGGCAGCCTGTTATTTTTAGATAATAACAATAAGCCGCTGGCAAAATCCTGGACGGGCGTTCAAGTCAGCCTGAAAGATTATTCCAACACCGCCCCAATCACAGAAACAAATACAGCTTCTTCTTTTCGCTTAATGGCCGAAGGAAGTGATAAGAAAAGCTCTTTCAAATGGCAGGGCAAACTTAATCATGCCAATTTCCCTGATGGTCAGCTCCACCTCACCGGTGTTCATGCCCCCTGGATCTTGAATATGCTCGGCCTGAATACAATTGGCGCACACCAAGGCACCGCTGACACCCAGGCTCATATCAGTTTCAGCAAGGGACTGGAAGAAAAGGACAAACCTCGCCTGCAAATAGCGGACGCCTCTCTTACCCTGCGCGATTTTAGCGCAAAACAAGGTAAGACTGTCTGGTACTCAAGCCCTGATACCCAAATTACGGGCTTTAGTAAAGATGGTAGCCGTATTTCCCTTGGCTCCATAGTCACTCAAGACGGCTCCGTGCATATCAATACCAGGAAGCTGCCGGCTATTATTTCATCTCTCGACAGGAAAGAAACTGCAACATCGCTGGATGCGCTGGACTTCAGCGGCTCCATAGTTGTCGAAAACGGCAGCTCCAGCCAACCGCAGCTCCAATTCAGCGACGCCAGGCTGCAGACCATACGACTCTCTCAAGACGCTGGTGGCGAAACCCGGGATAACAGCAATTTTACCGCCAAACTGAAAGGCGGCGGTCATATCCAGGCTAAAGGTCACGTTCAACTACAACCATTTTCAGCCAGGTACACTACTCAATTCGGCGATCTGCCCAGCACAAGTATTCTACCCTGGTTTGGCAATGGCAGCTTTGTGAACAATATTAATGCGATGGTGAGTGGTGCAGGCGAATTGCAGTTGCCCAAAACTCATTTCAATGGCCAGCTCAGCCTTGACCGGGGTTCACTCGGAACCAAAGATTCCAGGAAATTCAGCTGGGATAAAGCGCAATTTGAAAAGTTCCAATACCATGCCTCACCTCTTAAGATCTCCGCGGCAGAGCTTTTTGTCGACGGTCCCGAATTTTCTCTTACCCAGAGTTATGGTGACAAGCAATCTCTGGCACGACTTCATTCCTATATACAGTCAGATATAGCCAAACCACTCTACAAAGCTGCCGGCAAACAAAAGGACGCTCTCCAGATAGGAAAAATCAGGGTGGCAGATGCAAAAGTCAGCTACGCCGACACCAGACTCTCTCCAGTCTGGAAGGGCGAGTTTTCTGCCGTCAACGGTACAATTCAGGCCATCAACAGTGGCCGCAATGGTAAACCTTCCCTTTTCAGCTTTTCTGGCAAGCTCGATTCCATCCCATTTAAACATGAAGGGGCACTTGCACTCTTTGCTTCTGCCATGAACGGTGACAGCACCTTCTCTATCGCTGATTTACCACTCCCATCGTTTCATGAGCAAATTTCCAACCAGATCGACATTGATACCAGCAGCGGCCTGGTCAATGTAACTGAGACAACAACCTGGAAAAACGGTACCATGGAGCAGAAAAGCGAGATGATCTTCCGTGATGTTGAACCTCTTTCGGAGATTGCCGATTCCGCCCTTACCCTGGCTTTGATTTCCAACGATGAAAACCAGTTCACCCTTACTGCGGAAAACTCACAGCCAGACAGCTCCAAACCACTCAACCTGTATTCAGATGCTGTATTCTCGTTAAAGAGGATGATGGTGAAGGCGTCTGTCTCGCCTCTGCTTCTTGCTTCAGGTAACTTCTCGGACCTTGTCGGCAACGAACATGCCGATTTTCTACCAGGGGAAATAATTCTCTCCGGGCAGGGGCGCGAATCCCTTACACGCTTCAGTAACCTTCTTGCCTCTCACCCCTACATTGGTATCACTGTGACCGGAGTTGCAGACCCGAATGTTGACGGCAAAGAACTCAAAGAAGCCCTGGAAAAATTAGAAAGTCAGAGGGTAGCCGAAGAAAATCGCAAACGCAGTGAACAGCTCGACAGGGAAACGGAAGAGTACCTGAGAAAAGCAGCCGAAGCCCGAATTGCTGCCGGGAACACTGGTCAGGTGATTGAAGAGGACCTGCCTGTGCATCTGTTTTCCAAATACGCGCCTATTGAGCCTGAGCCAATAGTCATTGACGAGTCAATGTTGAGACAACTCGCAGACCAGAGAGCCAAGGTCATAGCAACCTTTTTCGTGGAAAACCTTGCCCTTGATGAAAGCAGAATAAAGATAAACAATCAGTCTCAGATATCGCAGAACGAGATTTTACCTGGTAATAGAGTACAATTCTCCATTGAACCGTATACCCAACAAAAAAGCAGGCAATAATTCTACATTAAAAAAAACCACTCACTACAAAGACAATGCCGAAAGAGAACTTCGAATTACTGGTAAAGCAAACGAGGACGCACAGAAGGTTTAAGCAAGACCAGGCAATTACAACAAACCAGTTGGAATCGCTCATCAAGTTAGCCCGACTTTCGGGGTCTGCCAGAAATTGCCAGCCATGGCAATACGCTCTGGTAAACGACCCCGCACTGTGTGACAAGATATTCCCTCACCTCGGCTGGGCTGGGTACTTAAGCGAGTGGAAAGGACCGGCATCAGGAGAACGGCCTGCGGCATATATCCTATGCCTGCTCAACCAGAACTGGCTGAAAGGCACAGACAAGGAAGCCCACTTCGACCTTGGTATAGCGTCTCAGAACATGCTGCTCGGCGCAACAAGCCAACAACTTTCCGGCTGCAGAATCGGCGCATTTTCACCCAAACTTGCTGACCTTTTCACCCTGCCCGATCATCTCAAGCTGGAGTTGGTTATCGCCCTCGGTGCCCCTGCCGAAAATGTTGTTCTCGAAGAGATGGCTTCACCTGATCAGGTGAAGTATTGGCGCGATGAAAATCAGGTACACCATGTTCCCAAGCGTCCAATTTCTGAAATTATCGTTAATGTAGACCTGAGATAACTCCTACAGGAGTGAGTACGCAGTCACGACAGGGTGTGCCATGAATTTCCTTGATTCTCATTTTGAAAAAGTTCTGGAACTTTTGGCCGCCCTGTCCATATGCACTTTCCTGGTCAGCATAATTCTTATCCCCATTCTCGTCGCCCGCCTGCCCAGAGAGTATTTTCATCGGGATTACTCCCACAAACACACCCTCGCCCAACGTTTCACACTATGGCAGGCGCTTAGGCGACTGCTGCGTAATTTCATCGGATTACTGCTACTGTTGGCCGGTATTGTAATGCTTTTCCTGCCGGGACAGGGGCTCATTACCATTATCATTGGCATTGCCCTGATGGACTTTCCGTATAAAAAACAGCTTATCTATACGTTAACCCGCGCAAAAGCGGTGCAAAAAAGCTTGAACTGGCTGCGGAAAAAGGCCAGGAAAGAACCATTTATCTGGTAATGTCTATCTCAAGTCAGTAACCGGGACGTTGCTGACAAGGGGCGTTCCGTCTTGCTTTGACAGAGGCCTAAATGGTTTGTACAAGGGATCTCCCACCAGCACCATCTGCCACGAGATAAAAGGGAGGGAGACAAGGTAGGTCTCTCCGAGATTCATGTAGCCCTCTGTAAGTATTTTAAAAAACAGTTCAGGGAGTGGAAAGGCCTGTATATACGGCTCTGCCACCGGTCCTAAAGTCGCGGCCACACCACGCGTCAACATCTGCAAACACCACACATTGCGCTCTGTTCTCCTCAGCGTTGTGCACTCGCCTGAAGCCATATGGTAGCCGACCGCACCGCGAGACCAGGTAAAACTGTCTACATAGTTACTTAAAGAGTACCAACCGCAATATAATGCTGCGTCAGGGGCAGTCCCTGGAGCAAACAACTCTTCATTAGTATCCAGAGTAACCGGCATCCGCTTTTCGACTATCTTTGCTGCTTCGTGGAGAGAATTGTCCCACCTGCCATAGGCTTTTCGATTTTTCTGTTTTGGCAGACTTGCCCACCTTGCATCAAAATATGCACGTCCCTCCAACCCGGTCTGCTCGACTGCGAGTACATCATCGATGATACGCAGTACAGTCCTCTTATCAGGCCCGTCCAACCTGGCGACCAACAGTACATCATCTGTGGTGTATTGCAGTTCCTTGCTGTTGAATCCTACATAATATGGATTCTTGATCCAGCTGGAAAGCTTATAACTTTCAACTTTGGCAAGCATGAGTTCTGAATCGACTGACGCTCTTTTATCTGCACCCGTCAGGCGCTTGACTCTTTCCCTGAGCTGCTTTTTGTGCTCCTTTGATGCGGTTTTCTGCAGCTCTCTCAGTTCCTTGACAAGTGCCTTGCTCTTTTCATCAATAGCAGGTTGTTGAACCTTAAGGGGAACTCCGTAAATAAGGACTATGCCATATATGTCCGAACGACCTTTGAGGCTGGCTATTTTTTCAATTACAGGTTTTCGCAGTTTCTGT
This sequence comes from Desulfosediminicola sp., assembly GCF_048381775.1. Lineage (NCBI taxonomy): Bacteria > Pseudomonadati > Thermodesulfobacteriota > Desulfobulbia > Desulfobulbales > Desulfocapsaceae > Desulfosediminicola > Desulfosediminicola sp. Next base: position 293,873 of record NZ_JBLXGE010000003.1, read on the forward strand.
TCATACTCACCCCTTTTCATCGACTCGCCAACACCAAGCGATACGGCAAGCAAGTTATACCGGGGAATATTGCGCATTTTTATATAGTATTCAGCTATTTCCTCTGAACCGGCCATCCTTTCATTGAATACCACCAGCAGCTCCCCGGCCGAAACTGCATGGCCTGCACCGGGAGACGCCAGCAAAAATATATGGATTAGAATTCCGTAAAATATTTTCTTTTCGAAAAACATTGTCCCTACTCGCCGAAATTGTAATTGATCTTCGAACCAGGTACCACAGCCAACAAAATAATAGCTCCTATTCAATGTTATCTGAGCTATACTATCAAATATCCATCCACCGAGCAGTAAACATTTGTCGTCCTGTTTTTTATCTAAGTAATTACATGTGGTTGTTACATCGTGAATTACTCATTCCAACCAGAAGACATGCTCCTGAATAGACTCAAAGATTTGCTTCACCAGGCCTCGGAAATGGTGCTGCTCATAGAAGGGTTACAAGCTGTCAGATATATGAACGAGAGTGCGCGAGTATATTTTGGTGGGATGCAAGCCTTCAGCCAGGCCCGACCTGTCTCAGCATCGGAGCCAGCCTCCGCAATCAACCAGGCCCTTTACCAATACAGGAAAAGCAGGTACCAGCAATGTCAGATTCGGGTTGAACACAACGAAAGTTTTCTGGAATTCCATTTCGCTCCAATTTGTTATCCTGTAATTCTTCGTAGCAGCAGTGCAATCATGAGCACTGCAGGCGTACAGAAAAACTCTTTCCACTGGCTCATTGTCAAGGATGTCAACCAGCCTGTCTCTGACATCCTCCGAAGGGCCCTAAGTCTTCCAAATCTCCACTGCCAACATGACGACGCGCACAAACCGTGTGCACCAATCTCTGGCATTGGTAATCACACACATAAAATGGTTGGTTTAACTCCTCAAATGATTGAACTCCACGACCTCATCCTGCAGGTTGCACCCACCGATACAACAGTTCTCATCACTGGCGAATCCGGCACTGGTAAAGAGATTGTTGCCGACCTGCTTCAGGAGCTCAGCAGCAGAGAGAAGAAACCCTACCTGAAAATTAATTGTAACGCCTTCAACGATTCTATTCTTGAAAGTGAATTATTCGGTCACGAGAAAGGTGCTTTCACAGGCGCTGAAAGCCGAAAAAAAGGAAAATTTGAAATTGTTGACGATGGCACAATCTTTCTTGATGAGATAGGTGACATCAGCCCAAGAATGCAATCTTCACTGCTGCGCGTTCTCCAGGATGGCGAAATTATCAGGGTAGGAGGCAACCACCCGATCAAGATAAATATCCGTATTATCGCTGCCACCAACACCGACCTGGCTACTGCGATTCAGCGTGAAAAGTTTCGGCTTGATCTCTTCTACCGCTTGAATATCATTCATATCCCGGTCCCGCCTCTGCGGGAAAGAAAAGATGACATCAGGGAACTGACTTTTCACTTTATCAGAAAATTTGAAACAGTTTTCAATAAACAGCTGGACTCCATTTCGGAATCGGCGCTGAGCTCGCTCATGAACCACGATTGGCCAGGAAATGTGCGAGAGCTGGAAAATCTTATTCAACGCGCAGTACTCATCGCCAAGACGAATGAAATCGTTGAAAAGGAACTCGTTTTTACACCCTACCCGCGCGCTCCGGCCAGGAGCCCCCCTCGCCCATTGCCACGCCTCTCAAACAAGTCCCTGAAATCGATGCTGTCTGAGTTCGAGCGAGATATCATTTTACAGGCGCTCAGGGAAAGCAGAGGCAACGTAGCCGCAGCAGCAGAATCTTTACAACTTGGCAAAACCTCTCTTTATGAGAAGATGAAACGTTTTGGCATTTCTTCAAAAGATATCTTCTGCCCTGTCAACTCTTCGCTTCCCTCGCAAACTTCCGGCAAAACCGGTTAGCCATTATCATCTTACGCCTTTTTATCAGCGTACCCTCTCGCGAGCCAGACCAGAAACAATACCGGGATCCCCATACAGGCAGTAATCAGAAAGAATGTCTCATAACCAAAAGCTTCGGCAATTGTTCCGGAATAACCACCGATAGCCTTTGGGAACAGCAACATTACTGATGAAAATATCGCATATTGCATGGCAGTGAAGGAGACACTGGTCAGCGATGACAGAAATGCCACAAAGGCGGTGGTAGCGATACCACCACTCAGATTATCGGCCATAATCACCACCGTGAGCAGCGTAAGATCTGCACCGGCCTTGGCAAGAGTCATAAACAGCAGATTGGTTGCGGCTGACAGTAAGGCACCAAGAAAGAGGATCTTTATGACTCCGTACCTGACTGTGAGTACCCCACCCAGAATACCGCCCGCAATGGTCATAAACAACCCGAAAGTCTTAGAAATATTGGCTATGTCGATGGTAGAAAAGCCGAGTTCGAGGTAAAAGACATTGGCAACGACCCCCATCACGACATCTGAAATCCGGTAACAGCCAATAAGCATGAGTAGCAACACTGCTGCCTTCACTTCATAACGGTTAAAGAAGTCAAGCACCGGTCGCACATAGACATTGCGGACTATTCCCCACTCAACCAGCTTAAACGATACCATCACCCTGCAGATCAGGCCGGCAACTGTCACTGAAGAAAGAAATCGCAGTACCTCGACGACAAAACCAATCATCAGGCCGGTAACGGGAAAGTAGTCGAGTACGATATCCTTGAGAGCAGCACTTAATGAACCACTGTAAAAAAAAGACAGGGCAAAAGTGGCTGTCGCGACTCCAAAAAGAAGCACTATCCGCAAATATTGTCCGGTTGAATACTCACTGTATTTTCTGCTCTTACTTTGGCTGGGTTCTGAAATACAAAGAGTCGTGATAACCCCCGTCAACATTATCAGCCCCATAATCAGATAGGTGTTTTTCCAGGCCGAATAGAGGTAGATCCCTTTGCTGCTGCCAAGCCATCCGGCAAGATAGAGAGAACCGGCCCCGGATACCAGCATGCCTATCCGGTATCCGGCAATATAGGTTGATGCCAGCAACGCCTGCATGGATTCGACGCTACTCTCAATCCTGTACGCATCTATCACGATGTCCTGGGTTGCTGCTGAGAACCCCAGCATCACCGCTGCCAATGCCATAACGGTCAAACCTGAAGAATGTGCCACGGGGTTGGTCAGTCCCATCCACATGATGGCCGCCGCGACCAACACCTGGGAAAAAAGCAACCATCCTCGTCTACGCCCCAGCAAGCGTGTAAGAACCGGTAGCGGCAGCAGATCGACAAGCGGTGCCCAGATAAATTTAAAGGAATAACCAAGAGCCGCCCAACTGAAAAACGTAACACTGGCCTTACTTACGCCCGCCTGGGTGAGCCAGGCAGAAAGTGACGAAAAAATAAGGTACAAAGGTAATCCGGAAGAAAAACCTAGAAACAGCATAGTAACTACTTTAGGGTGGGTACACGCTACAAAGGTTTCGCGCCAGCTTAGATTTTCACCATTTCCCAGGCTCATTCTTGTCTTTTCCTTGTATTACGATTATGGTGACAATTTTCTCTGCAAGGACAATTAAGTAGCAAGCCCAAAGTGGTAAATCGGGAACTGAATCATCAGCTGTAAGCTATCATGATTTCACGAAATCGACACTGCTGTTCTTGCATCTGAATATCGGTGCAATATAATAATTGATGCGGGTTAATCCGGATTACTTAATAAACGATTTCAGAACTGTCCAGAGGCAGTTCCACTTAATATGACTATTCGAATCTACAATACACTCACCGGCAAGAAAGAGCCCCTTGAAACAATTGAACCAAATCACGTAAAGCTCTACGTTTGCGGCATCACGTCCTATGACTACTGCCATATAGGTCATGCTCGCTCTTCACTTGCCTTTGACATGATTGTCAAATATCTGCGGTCCCGTGACTACAAAGTTACCTACATTCGTAACTTTACAGATATTGATGACAAGATTATCAAAAGAGCAAACGAGCAGAATACTACCTCCGAAGAGTTGGCGAACCGTTTTATCGACGAGTTCTATGTTGATATGGATCAACTCGGCATCGACAGGCCCACCATGGAGCCCAAGGCAACCGAGCATATCCAGGAGATGGTTGAACTGATATCTGAGTTGATAGACAAGGGCATCGCCTACCAGGCTGGCAACGACGTTTATTTCGCCGTTGAAAAATTTGCGGAATATGGAAAGCTCTCCCACCGCAACCTCGAAGATATGCAGGCCGGCGCCCGTATTTCTATCAATGAGCTCAAACACAACCCCATGGACTTCGTGCTCTGGAAAGGTTCTAAGCCGGGTGAGCCAAAATGGGAAAGCCCCTGGGGGGATGGACGACCGGGTTGGCACATCGAATGCTCTGCCATGAGCAGAAAGTATCTCGGCGAGACGTTCGACATCCATGGTGGTGGTAAAGACCTTATCTTTCCACATCATGAAAATGAACTCGCCCAAAGTGAAGCTGCAAACTGCTGTGCTTTTGTCAAAACCTGGATTCACCATGGGTTTGTAACTATTCGTGATGAAAAGATGTCAAAGTCGCTGAATAACTTTTTGACAATTCGCGACCTGCTGGCCCATTATCATCCGGAAATACTCCGTTTCTTTGTCTTCTCTACCCATTATCGCAACCCTCTGGATTTTTCAGAGACAGCGATGCAGGATGCAACCGCAGGGCTTGAGCGTCTTTATACCTGTGTCCGCATGATTGACGAGCTTGAAGGAGAAGGCAGCACAGAGACAGAGCCGATTGCCAGTGATAAAGATATCAATAAGCTGCAATCCATGGAAAAACGTTTCCAGCAGGCCATGGACAACGACTTCAATACTGCACAGGGACAATCTATCCTGTTTGACTCGGTTAAAATCCTGAACCGCATTGCGGCAGCCCTTCCTGACACTCCAGCAGCCTCTGATCTCACGCTACTGAGGGAGAGCCGCGAAGTAATGAAAAAGCTTGCCGGAATTATGGGTCTTCTCACAGAAGACGCTGCGAGCTTTATCAACAACCAGAAACAAAAAATGCTCGCTGGTATCGATATCGACGAAGCAACTATTCTCCAGCTCATCAAAGAGCGTTATACTGCTAGGAAAGAGAAAAACTGGAGCCGCAGTGACGAAATACGAGATGAGTTGCTGGCACACAATATTGAACTTAAAGACGGACCTGAAGGTACCACCTGGACCGTTCGCCGTAACTAATCTTGCAGTTCACCCTTCTCCCTGCAAATTACGGGGAGGAGGGGCTGCCACTACCCGTACCTCCCCACTTTTGCCCATTGCGCCTCCATAACCTTTTCCCTCAGGGGGGATAATATGATCAGACAACCCATTGTCGCAGGTCGTTTTTACCCTGGAAGCCGCTCTCAGCTCTCCGGAATGGTTGATGATCTTCTTCTTTCGGCCCCGGACCGGGAAAAATATACTGCCATAGCTGCAGTATCTCCCCATGCAGGCTATATTTATTCCGGTTCTGTTGCCGCCGAGACTCTTAAGGCTATCGAAATACCAGAGACCGTTATCATACTGGGCCTGAACCACCATGGTACCGGAGATCGTGCAGCACTCTCCAGATCGGTCTGGGACATGCCCATGGGACGCGTCCCTGTAGATGATCAACTCGCCGATCTACTGGTCGGGCCAGGCAGTCCGATAACAAACGATGAAGCAGCGCATGGTCCTGAGCATTCTGTTGAAGTGCAGATTCCCTTTCTGCAGGCACTGCAACCCAATCTTAAAATAGTCCCGATAGTGCTCTCCCACTTTTCATACGAACTCTGTACCCGTGTGGCAGAAACTCTGGTAGAGGCCATTCAGGCAGTAGATAAAAAAGTGCTCATTGTAGCCTCCAGCGATATGAGCCACTACGAATCAAGACAACAGGCAAGTGCCAAGGATAAACTCGCCTTACAGCAGATTGAGGATTTGAACCCTCTGGGGTTATATAATACTGTTCATAGCAACAATATTACAATGTGCGGCATTATCCCTGTGACAGTTGCCCTCATTGCTTCGAAAAAGCTTGGAGCTACAGGAGCAAAGGTGCTCCGCTATACCGACTCAGGTGCGGTATCAGGTGATACGGAAAGTGTCGTCGGTTACGCCGGGATTGTAATTTCTTAAGAGAAAGTGAAGTTTTTATCAGCTTTTTCCTTGACACCAAAACCGTTTTTTTCTATAAATCACCGGACCTGAGCACGGCACTATTCACTACTGGGGGATGGTCTAATGGCAAGACAGCGGACTCTGACTCCGCTTATCAAGGTTCGAATCCTTGTCCCCCAGCCAGCTTGATCTAAATGATCAGCTTGTTGAGTTAATAAATGTGAGTGTGATACCATTTCTGTAAAGGAAAGGATCAGGTGTAAAAACGAAATCCCTTGGGGGATGGTCTAATGGCAAGACAGCGGACTCTGACTCCGCTTATCGGGGTTCGACTCCCTGTCCCCCAGCCAGAATATAAAAGCACCTACCGAGAAATCGGTAGGTGCTTTTTTTGTTTGCACCTCTGACGCAGTGGCTATAGAGATGTCGAAATCAATATTTCCGTGCTTCTTCAAACAACTATGAAGAACATGAAATATACAAAAAATGCCTTAAAGTAATGACCAGGTACCACATCGTATGGTAAAAGATCGGTAGTACGTAATTCGAAGCTCCCACCACCAATGCTTCACTTCTACGACGTTTCCCAAGACTACATAGAGTCACTTCTGTTTGGTCATGACTTGAATAGTCTGTCAATTTTTCTATTATTTAAACAAATACGAAGTTATGCGACCCAAAGATCATGATGTATTAATCCTCGATGGTGCCTGCGGGACCAATTTACAGGAGATGGATATTCCTGATTCCGCATGGGATGGCCGGGAAGGATGCAATGAAATCCTCAACCTCACTTCACCTGAGACAATAACCTCCCTGCATCGCGGTTTTGTTGATGCCGGTGCCATGGTGCTGGAAACCAACACTTTTGGCGCCAATCGGATTGTTCTTGAAGAATATGGACTGGAAGACCAGGTAGAGGCGATCAATATAGCCGGAGTTGAAAATGCCCGAAAAGCAATTAACGGCAAACCAAACACCTACATTGGCGGCTCGGTGGGACCGGGTACCAAACTCCCTTCTCTCGGCCATATCAGTGTAGATGTTATGGCTGCGGCTTACAGGGAGCAGTTTCAGGCACTGGTGCGGGCAGGCGTGGACCTGTTGATTATAGAGACATGCCAGGATCTGCTACAGATTAAAACTGCAATGACCACCTGTTTTGAAGTTCTGGAAGAGGCCGGCAAAGATTTGCCGGTTATGGCCTCAGTGACCATCGAACGCTCCGGCACCATGCTGGTCGGCTCCGATATTGCCACCGCGGCGGTAACCTTCGAGCCTTTTCCAATCTTCTCTTTCGGCTTGAACTGTGCCACCGGTCCAACAGATATGGAGTCTCATATCCGCTACCTCTCCCAGAACTGGCCTAAACGAATTTCCTGTGTTCCCAATCAGGGCATGCCCGAAGTAGTCAATGGCAAAACATGTTACCCCATGTCACCTGAAGAGTACGGAAGAGAGATGACACGATTTATCAACGAATATGGCGTAAGCGTGGTCGGCGGCTGCTGCGGGACAACACCCGACCATACCCGACAGCTTGTGAAATCACTTTCCGGAGTTAAACCTGCAACCAGAGAGGTGATATCATGAAGCCATCCGTTTCAAGCCTTTACCAGGCTGTAGAGCTGCAACAGGAAATACCGCCGCTGCTCATCGGGGAGCGAGCCAACTCCAATGGCTCAAAAAAGTTCCGCGAATTGTTGCTCGAAGACGATTATCAGGCTTGCCTGAAAATTGCCCTGGACCAGGAACCCAAAGGCGCCCACATCATTGATCTCTGTACCGCCTATGCAGGTCGTGATGAACTCAAGGATCTGACCACACTGGTACAAATGTGCGCCAAATCCCTGAAAGCGCCTCTGATGATCGACTCAACAACACCGGAATGCATTGAGGCATGCCTGAAGCTCTATCCGGGACGCGCCATAATCAACTCAATCAATCTCGAAGATGGCGGAATTAATATTCGCAGGGTGTGTAAGGCAGCAAAGAAATACGGCGCTGCAGTGGTTGCGCTGACGATCGATGAAAACGGTATGGCCATGACCGCCGATGAAAAAGTTGCAATCGCCAAAGCCATACATGCTATCGCTGTGGATGAGTGTGGACTGCGCCCATCGGACATTCTCTTTGACTGTCTTACCTTTACGGTCGGCTCCGGTGATGAAAAGCTCCGTGATGCTGCCATTCAGACCATAGACGGTATTCGCAGAATCAAAGAAGAGCTACCCGGTTGCCTGACAGTGCTTGGGCTCAGCAATATCTCATTCGGTCTCCCGCCGAAAGCCAGGCGGGTCTTGAACAGCGTTTTTCTCCATGAAGCAGTCAATGGAGGCCTGGATGCGGCAATCGTCGATGCGGCCAAGATCATACCGCTGGCCCGAATTTCTGAAGAAGATAAGCTGGTCTGCCTTGATCTTTTATACGACAGAAACAGGGACGAGGAAAAAAATCCACTAATGCGGCTCATCGATTATTTCAGCGACAAAGCCGATAGTGATGATGATGACTCCACGACCGAGACCCTTATTCCAGAAGAACAATTATTTAAACAACTTGTCAATGGCGACAAGGATGGACTTGAAGATCTTCTTTCCATTCTGAGGGAGCGGCACGCGCCTCTCGAGATTATCAATCAGATACTCGTTCCTGCCATGCGCCATGTCGGTGAACTGTTCGGTAAAGGAGAAATCCTGCTGCCTTTTGTCCTGCAATCCGCAGAGGTAATGAAAGCGTCTGTCACCAGACTTGAGCCCTTTATGGAGAAAAACGATGGCAGCAACGCCACCAGAGTTCTCCTGGCTACAGTCCAGGGAGATGTGCACGATATCGGCAAGAACCTGGTCGACATCATCCTCTCCAATAACGGTTATAAAGTCTATAATATCGGTATCAAAGTACCGGTTGAGACGATAATCCAAAAAGCCATAGAGTACGACGTAGACGTTATCGGGCTGAGTGGTCTACTGGTTAAATCCGCCATCGCCATGCAGGAATCGATGTCACAATACCGTGATGCCGGTCTCGATATCCCAATCCTTCTAGGCGGAGCCGCCCTGACGCCGAAGTTTGTCGCAGAGTCCTGCGCACCGAACTACCCGGGACCCGTGGTCTACTGTGCCGATGCATTTGCCGGCTTGAAAGCGGTCAGAGAACATGAGGAAGGCTCGCTTGTCTCCACAGTGCATAATGAAGTCACAGCAATACAGGCTCTGAAGCCTGGCATAAAAGATTCAAGCATCGACAAAACCAACCCGGTTCCCATCGCTCCTTTTACCGGCCAGAAATATGTGGTGGATGTGGACCCCGAAAAACTCTTCCCTTACATCAATAAACAGGCACTTTTTCGTGGTCGCTGGGGATATAGACGTAGAAAAATGTCTGCCGAAGAGTATCAGCAACTCATTGAAACCAAAGCTCAACCGATTTATGAAGAATTACAACATCGGACACTGGCAGAAAAGCTGATCAGCCCCAAGGTAACGTATGGCTATTTCCCCTGTTACTCTGAAGGGAATTCCCTCTTTGTCGAAGCCGACAACACCTTGCACCACTTTAGCTTTCCCCGTCAGGCAGAAGCGCCACATCTCTGCATTGCAGATTATTTTAAGACCAGGGAAGAAGGTGGTGATATAGCCGGGTTCTTTTTGGTCACCATCGGCGACAGAATGGGACTTGAAACCGCAAAACTGTATCAGGACAATGCCTATCATGATTACCTGATGCTCCATGGTTTCAGCGTCGAAATAACTGATGCCCTGGCAGAATACTGGCACACCATTATGCGAAAGGACCTTGGAATCGGTCAAGGTGAAATACCGTCCCGCGGATTAACCTGCCAGGATTATCAGGGTTCACGCTATGCCTTCGGCTACCCATCCTGCCCGGATCTGGATGTCCATAAGCCGCTTTTCGACTTTTTAAAGCCTGAGGCAATCGGAGTATCTTTGACTGAAAATATGCAGATGGTGCCGGAGCAGACAACCTCTGCCATCGTTGTGCATCATCCCCAGGCCAAATACTTCGCCGTATAATCTGATTAAATTTTGTGAAAGTCCGATCTTCTTCCTGGTGGATCGGACTTTTTCAAACCTGCTATCCGGATAATTGATACTCTGAATTAAACGTATAGAATATCGGAATAATCGAAAATCCTGCTCGATACATCTGCGTAGAATGGGGGTATATTTATGGTCCCGTCTGTGGTGATCATATGAACCCCATTCCCCGAGGGAAAAGTTTGACCCTCTTGATTGAACAATGATTACTCATTACTTGATATTGCAGGCCTAATGCTATTCTTCCAGGCTGTGCCTGGAAATATCTCCTCCATTCCTAATGCAGTTGTAGCTCTCTTACCCCAATCTCCCTATCAATTTTTCTTTATAGTCCCCTAGGGAACCTGTCGGACTATTGCGAGCATTATCCTTCCTCGGAAAACGATGAGTTGGCTGGAAAGGGTTTAGCCCGACAAGACTCCTGGATCTTCAACATGACGAGTGGAGGCAAGAGCTGTGGCTGATTGGCAGGTATATATCTATAGCCAGGAGCATCTGCCAATAATATCAGTCTGTAATTGGCGGCGGACATCAAAGACTTTTCAGGGATTATCGCTGAAACTACATATTCGCGTTGTAAAACCAGCAAGTACTTTAGATACTAAACAACAACCTATTGGCTAAAATTCATTTCTGCAACAGTTGAAAATCGTCCTTTCATAAGACGCGAACATGAATAAACCCATCCCTAAAAACGCTGCGATCAAAATTCAACAACTTAAGAAGAGAATAGAAATTCTTGATCGAAAATACCGGGGCAATGCCAGAAAAAATCTGGAAAAATATCGTCGTGTAATAGAGGCCACCTCCGAGGGATTTGTTGAACTAGACCTGAAATTCAGGATTATCGATCATAATGCTAAGATGATCGAATTATCAGGACTACGTCGCGAAGACCTGCTGCTTAGCCCTTTTGAAAAGCTCTATGACAAAAAGACGGTTCATGTCCATTTTGCCAGTAATGACCACTTAAATTTCGAGGCGCACCTTCAAAGCAGATCAGGCAGGAATTTTCCCGTTTTATTCAAGAGAAGCTGTCTTCGTGATAAACACGGCCGCCCAGACGGCTATCTTGTCTTACTTACTGAGCTCACCGAACTGAAAAACGCCCAGGAAGACCTGAAACTTGCTGAAACACGATACAGGGATATCTACCAAAATGCGGTGCAGGGGATGTATCAATGCACATTGGGAGGGACAATCTATAGCATTAATCCTTCATTCTCCAAAATTTTCGGTTATGAGCATCCGGCCCATCTGTTGCGTGAGGTTGTCAATATTTCATCTCTTTACAAGAATCAGAATGATCGACAGGATTATTTAACCACTTTAGAAAGAGATCGAACGATCACCAACTATGAAATTGAGATGGTTGGCAAAAATGGCCAATCAATCTGGGTATTGGTGAACGCAAGATTGACCAAAGAAGCAGATGGAACGTCCCTGATAGAAGGCATACTCATAGATAACACCCAGAAACGCATGGCCGAAGATAAACTACGGCGGAGCAGAGAGCGATTTCGATACCTGGCCGACCACGATAACCTTACAGGTCTTTTCAACACCCGCTATCTCTACAGGGCACTTGAAAAACTGATCATCGATAGCAACGAGAGAAAGGAACCTTTCTCACTTGTGTTCCTTGATATGGACAACTTCAAACACGTGGTTGATACATATGGCCACCTGAATGGCAGCCAGGCACTGAAGGAGGTCGCGGAAACCCTGCGTGAGGGTCTGGCGGAACACTTTTTTGGCGTTGCCTATGGTGGAGACGAGTTTGTGTTGGTACTCCCCCAGTCAAACAAAGAGCAAGCCCTTGAACATGTTCGGAAAATCAGGAAAATGATGAAAGACACCATCTACCTGAGCAGTAAACAGCTACAGCTGCGGATGTCCGCCAGTTTCGGTGTGGCAACCTACCCCGATGACGCGGCTGATGTCCAGGAGCTGCTGGCACTTGCCGACAAAGCGATGTTCCATGTAAAGTCGAGCGGTAAAGACGCAGTGGGAACTTCTGACGCAGTTGAGTAATCTGAACTCCTGCAATTAAATAGCTCTACTGATTAAACGGCCCTCTCCCAGGCAAATGGCATTGAAAGTACATAGCCTGGACCTGTCAAAACGACAGTCCACACGAATCTGTATTTAAACAAATCCTGGCAAAATTAGGCTGATTGCCGTAAAACTTACCGGGACACAAGGGATGGCCTGGCCGGTTATTCCTTAGATGATCGCGCCTCTGCCGCTCTCACATGACGAATTGGCCTTCTTCATCCGGCAGAGGCGCCACTTTTCAATACTACAGATCGAGGGATGGAGAACATGTCTTCACAGCGACCAGCAGGGAAGAGTAATGAAAATCAGACGGTATCAGACGAGACAATTCTTAAAATAGCCAAGGAAATCTCAATCAAGTTCATCGAAGTCGGTCGCGTCGTTCCTTCGACATTCGACGAAAGCTTTCGCAATATCTACAACTCCATAGAATCTACAGTCAGGAAGAAGTAAGCATGGCAGATCTTGATCCACAACTCAATTACGCACCGGAGGACATCCGGCATATACATATAATGGGCGTTTGCGGCACTGGCATGGCCGCCCTTGCCGGAATGTTGCAACAAAGCGGATATACAGTTACCGGCAGTGACAGCCATGTCTATCCTCCCATGTCGGATTTTCTCAAAAAATTGCAGATCCCAGTCTGTGACGGGTATTCAGCTCAAAATCTCGACTCAAACCCCGACCTGGTAATCGTTGGCAATGTTATTACCCGGGTAAACGAGGAAGCACAAAGACTTGGTGAATTGCCAATCCCTTATCTTTCTTTTCCGCAGGCACTATCCCATTTTTACATTAATAACCGCACCTCGCTGGTTATATCCGGTACACATGGCAAAACCACCACCTGCTCGCTACTTGCCACAGCACTGCACCGGGCTGAGCTTGACCCGACATTTATGATCGGTGGGATAATTCGTGAATTTGGTGGCAACTTCAGGATTGGCGAGGGCGACTATTTTGTTGCTGAAGGAGACGAGTATGACACCGCCTTCTTCAACAAGGTATCTAAATTTCTTCATTATCAGCCTAAAATAGCTGTCATTACCTCCATCGAATTTGATCATGCAGATATCTTCAACGATCTTGACGCCATCAAGGATTCCTTCCGGCAATTTGTCAGCCTGCTACCCGAAGACGGTCTGCTGATTGCCAACTGGGATGATGAAAATGTTCGGGATGTTGTGGCTGGAGCAAAATGCCAGGTGCAGAAATACGGCCTTGATGAAAGCTATCACTGGTCATTGGCAGATGTAACTGTAAAAGACGGCCTGACCCATTTTGCCGCCTTGCACCAGGGCAAACCATATGGAGAACTTGCAGTTAAATTGCCCGGTCGCCATAATGCGCTCAACAGCCTGGCGGTAACTGCCATTCTCCATCATCTCGGGGTTGATGCCAAAACGATTTGTGCAGGGCTCAGCTCATTCGGCGGGGTCAAACGGCGTCAGGAAGTTCGCGGGATCGAGGCCGGCGTGACAGTGATTGACGATTTTGCCCACCACCCCACTGCTGTAAAGGAAACTCTTGCAGCTCTTCGGCTCGCCTATCCCGAGCAACGACTTGTCGTGGTTTTCGAGCCCCGGACAAACACTTCAAGAAGAGCCATTTTTCAGACAGATTATGTGCAGGCGTTTGATGCAGCCGATGCGATCTGTATCAGAGAGCCAGTGCCGCTGACCAATATCAACGAGGGCGAACATTTCTCCTCCGCACAGCTGGCAGATGATCTCTGCAAGCAACGAGGCCTGGTAGCCACCTCCTTTACCGATACCGAGGCGATACTTGAATATCTCGATAATCAGGTGGAGTCCGGAGATGTGGTAGCGATACTGTCAAATGGTGGCTTTGACAACATCCACATAAAATTGCTGGATATTTTGAAAAACAAAAACCTGTAATTCAGCCTGAAAATAATAAAGGGGAGTGCGTACCACAGTACACCTCCCCTTTATTCACTTTTGACGGATCAAGCAATTTATTCGCTCAGTCGATCAACTCCCCCAACCTGTCACGCAGCTCTTCCACCAGTTGTGCATAGTCCGTATCTTCATTCAGGGCTTTACCCTGAACTTCAACTTCCTTTGCCAACTCTACACAATCGTCCAGCCCAAGGTTTAAAAATGCACCTTTAATGGTATGGGCTGAGCTGCCTAAAAGTGCAAGATCGCCTGCGGCAAGAGCCTGCTGCAATTTTTCCATGTGCGACCCCAGAGTTTTTACGAACTCAGGAAGCATCTGATCAATCTGCTCCCTGGGAAGCTGAAACTTACCTGAGAGGTGATTGCGAATCTGATCTAATCGCTGCTGTCTGGAAATTGAAATAGGTCCCATATGACTATCGGCTCAATCTGACTGGTCGATGGACATTTGCTAATGAGGGAGTAAAAACTCATGCAGATGCTCAACCAGCCTCTCTCGTAAAATGGGTTTCATCAAATAGGCCTGACACCGTCCAAGCGTAAAAGCATTCATGATGCTCTGCGGATCATCCAGAGCGGTGGTCATGAAAACCTTGGCAGACTCTTCTTCGACAATGTTCTGTTCATGCTCAATACGCCTCAGCCAATTAAGCACTTCATGTCCGTCCATGCCTGGCATCATAATATCCAGGCAAACAAGATCATATCTCTCGTTTTTCTTATACTTCTCGGTAAGCATATGCAACGCTGCATGCCCATCCGCCACTGCATCACACACTGCATACGGTGCTAAGTATTCAGACAACAAGGTACGACTTATGTAATCGTCTTCTACAATTAACGCTTTCATTTTTGTTGACACCACAATCGACCCCTTCTACGACATCACTATTGCATTTACGCGTCGCACTGCGTATAAGATATACCAATGATTTACACATATTCAAACAAAAAGCTCACTCAGAGTAGCGATTCCCTATCCGAGGTATGCCGCCTTTACTAATCCAACAAGTCGAAGAGTTTTGCAGGGAAAATTTCAATTTTCAACCTGACGACAAGATTATTGTCGCTATTTCGGGCGGTATTGATTCCACCGCTCTACTTCACCTGCTTCATGAATCACGTTTTCAGCTTCGCCTCATGGCTGTCTATGTCGACCATGGTCTTCGCCCGCATGAAACAGATGCTGAAATAGAGTTCGTACAGCAATGTGCAGAGCACCTTGCCATCCCCTTCATAGCCAGGCGGGTAAATGTCGGAGCTCTCCAGAAAGAGCGTAAATGCTCACCAGAAGAAGCCGCCAGAATTGCCCGTTACAACGAACTTGAATTATTGCGACAGCAATACACTGCCGACTATATAGCCGTAGCCCACACTGCCGACGACCAGGCTGAGGAAATACTCATTCGTCTTATCCGCGGTACAGGCCTCAAGGGACTATCCGGCATGACTCCTGTAAACGGACATATTATTCGACCTCTGCTTGCCCGGACCAAGAGTTCACTGGCTGCCTATCTCAAAGAAACAAACTTTGGCTTTTGCCATGACTCATCCAATGATGAGCGAACCTTTCTACGTAACAAGGTTCGACTGGATCTGCTGCCACTTCTTGAAAAAGATTTCAACCCCTCCATCCGCAATACCCTGTTACAGACTGCAGAGATCCTCCAACAGGATGAAGCCCTGTTGGCACAAATCAGTGATGAGCATTTTCAACAACTCGCTGTCTTGAATCGGGACGGGGCTGACAATCTGCAACATCTTGATCTGAGCCTGTCAGGGTCGAGAGCAGAGCACCCGGCTATCCTCAGGAGAATACTCGAATTAAGTTGCTGGAAGATCGGCAACAGGCCTACTTTTCGTACCATTGCCCAACTTCAGGCCCTTATCGATAAAGGGGTTAACGGCTCACAGCTTCACCTGTCCCATGGACTTCGGGTACATCTTGTCGATGATGCCATCCGTTTTTTCTACCCGTCAGGAAAAAAGAGTTACAGGGGGAATGGCATGTCGACACCGGCAACCTTTGAGCATACGTTTGACGGCCCCTCTTGTCTGCATCTGCCCGAACTGGGCCTGGAAATATCGCTTGAGATACTCGACAGACAAAACTGCTATCTCAGCCAACCCGCTACCCTGTTTGCCGATGCGGATGAGCTGACCTTTCCGCTAACTCTACGCTCAGCGCATCCCGGCGAAAGATTCCGCCCTCTCGGCAGTCCCGGTAAGAAAAAAGTTACCCGGATTCTCAGCGATATGAAAATCCGGGCAGAAAAACGTGCTAACTATCCTGTGCTGACCTGCGGTGATCACCTGATTGCCATTGTCGGAGCGAAACTCTCAGATGAATATAAGCTTACTCCCGCAACTCAGAAGGTTTTGGCAATCAGCTACCACACAAAACCATGATTACGCTTTTTTACGCAGAATACGCTTGTCGCCAACTCTGATGGTGAGCTTGATACGATCAAGATATTCAAGAATCGGGATGGAGAACTTACGGGTCAAGCCGGTAAGATTTTTAAAGCCGGGGGCATCAATCTCGCCTTCTTTTTTCATAACTTCGGTGACTTGTGCCACCAACTTGTCAATCAACCCTTTATCATAATAGAGGGTCTCACTGATTTTAACCAGCTTCCCTTCCCGCAGCAGTACATCGAGTACCTGCTTGACCATCTTTTCTGAATACTCAGAGAATTTCTCCATAGTGTCGCGCACCGTGGGAGTTGAAAGACCACTGGTCACATACCAGGCGAGCAACTCTTGCTGAAGCTCTTCCTCATCCGCCTTCAGTGCTACTTCGTGCCCGGCCAGATGCAGCATAGACTCTTCCTGTACCACTTCGTTTTTACGAAGCAGTTCATTCAAACAGTACGTAAACACCTTCTGGTCAATTGATTTACCTAGTGACAGACGCAACTCTTCCCGCACCAAGCCGACCTGCAAGGGGTGGGAAGCGTGATATTTTTTGAGTGACTCCAGGATTTCGAGTTTGGTTTTCTCCGCAATCTCCACATCCACATAGCGCTGACTGGCCGAGTCGACCACCACCATTTTTTTAGTGGAGATCGGGTCATTCAGGGCTTTTTTCAAGTGCTTGCCAAAAAGCCCCAGACGGATTGCCAGATCATCAAAAGTAAGTCCGTGCGCGCCACTCTCTTTCAAAAACATCAGGGTACGATCTTCAAGGCTCCCTTCCATCAGGATCTGAAACACTTCCTGATTGTAGGTTCGATCCGACTCTGTGAGACGTTTTCTTTTCCGCGGCGAGACATTACCGATTATCTCACCACCACCAATTGTTGCCACAGGTGAGTAGCTTCTCACTACGAAGTGATCACCACTCCACACAGCAATAGGTTTTTCCAGCAGAATCTGCACCCCAACCTCCTGGCCCGGCTCTAACTCATCACGATCAAGCAACGAAATACGACCTAAAATCTCGGCAGTCCCAAGGTGTACGCGAACCCTGCTACGATGCTTCAACGCTTTTTCATTAGATCCAAGATACAGAAATCTGCAATCGAGCATGTAGTTTTCCTGCAAGGAGCCTGGCGTGGCGATCACCATACCGCGCTCCACCGTGGCCGTATCGACACCCTGCAGATTAATGGCGGTCCGGTGACCGGCCTCGACGGTTTCCACCGCCGCTGAATGCACCTGGATACCACGCACCTTCGCGACCTGATCTGTCGGATAAATGCGCAGATCTTCACCTACACTCACCCGGCCGGAGATGGATGTACCGGTGACTACGGCACCAAACCCTTTCATGGCAAAAATTCTATCCACCGGCAAACGAAACGGACCGAAGACTTCCTTGAACTGGTGCTGACGAACAAACTCATCCAGGGTGTTCAGTACAATGTCTATGCCTTCCCCGGTTATAGAGGAAACGGGTATAATTGGGGCTTCCTCTAAAAAGGAGTCCTCGCAGAACTCCCTGATCTCCTCTTCAACCATTTCCAGCCAGTCTTCATCCACCATATCCTTCTTGGTGAGGATGATCATGCCCTGCTTTACACCGAGAAGACGGCAAATTTCGAAATGCTCAACGGTTTGCGGCATGATGCCTT
The DNA here is from genome assembly GCF_048381775.1 of Desulfosediminicola sp. Lineage (NCBI taxonomy): Bacteria > Pseudomonadati > Thermodesulfobacteriota > Desulfobulbia > Desulfobulbales > Desulfocapsaceae > Desulfosediminicola > Desulfosediminicola sp. The sequence continues at coordinate 312,103 of NZ_JBLXGE010000003.1, forward strand.
CATCCGCAGCAATAATGAATGCTACAAGGTCCATACCGGTCGCCCCGGCGACCATATTTTTCACAAATTTCTCATGCCCCGGAACGTCGACAATACCAAGCCTGTGACCGCATGGCAGATCGAGGTGAGCAAAACCAAGCTCAATTGTGATTCCTCTTTTCTTCTCCTCTTTAAGACGATCTGTCTCAATTCCAGTCAGGGCACGAATAAGGCTGGTTTTGCCATGATCGACATGGCCGGCTGTTCCAAGTACAATTTCACGCATGGGGCAGTATCAGGGGCTTTTATTGTTATTTTACGGGTTAAAGAAATGGGTTTCCGTTTTTTTCCTGGCCAATAGTGGATTGACTGCCACCATAGCCATGTCCCGGCCACACAACAGTGTCTTCAGGCAGTACCAGTAACCGCTTGCGAATGGATTCGATAAGTTCCTTATGAGAACCGCCAGGGAAGTCTGTTCTGCCAAGTCCCCCGACAAACAAGGTGTCACCAGTAATAAGATTATCACCGTTCAGTAAACACATTCCACCTGGAGTATGCCCGGGCGTGTGAATGACCTGCATCTCCTCATCACCGATGGTAATCATATCTCCGTCTTCAACTTCAACATCAGCAGGAGGCGAGGCTTCGAGCCCTAACATAGAGAAATAACCTGCCACTTCGGCTTTACCGAAAAACTCCGAATCCGCTTTGTGCATCACAATTTCAGCACCTGTTGCTTCTTTCAGGGCTCTGTTGCCACAAACATGATCGGGGTGGCCATGGGTAGCAATAATATATTGCAGAGACAACCCAGTCGCTTTGAGCTCGGCAAGAATCTGATCAACATCACCACCCGGGTCTATGACTGCAGCTTTTTTCGTTGCCGGGCAAGCAGCGATATAACAGCATACCCCCATCGAACCAACAATAATTTGCTGTATTTGAAGCACGCTCACTAACCTCTTAATAGTAATTTATAGCTTCGGGGGTATTATGACCACACTGCTCATAACAACCCCGTTTCAATACTGACCTCAGGAACCGCAGTCGCAACCGCAACCAGCCATAGGTAAAATGACAGGTGCTGCCACCGGTGGTAAACGTAGCTCAACGGCATCAACAACCTTGCCGAATGCTACAATCGCAGGGCTATCACCTTCAGAAGAGAGGTATGGTGTACCATCATCACCTGCCATAACCACTTTGGGATCCATTGGGACCCTGCCAAGAAATGGCAGCTCAAATTCGCGGGCAATTTCCTCGCCACCACCTGATTTGAAAATATCCACGGTCTCATTACAGTGAGGACAGACAAAACCGGACATATTTTCCACCACACCGGCAACATCAAGATTTACCACTTTACAGAAATTAATAGATTTACGAACATCTGCAAGAGCTACTTTCTGAGGGGTGGTTACAACCACAGCTTTCAGATTTGGAATAGTCTGGGCAACTGAAAGTGGCTCATCGCCGGTTCCTGGAGGTGCATCAATAACAAGATAGTCCAGCTCACCCCAATCCATATCAGAGATAAATTGTCTGATCGCCTGGATTTTGATGGGACCCCGCCAGATGATTGCCTCATCTCTGTCCTTCATCATGTACTCTAATGAAACCACCTTGAGGTTGTCGTTATAATTGAGCGGTGGCACCAGATCGTTCTTTGATTTCGGAGGTTGAAGGTTTCCTTTGAGATCGAGCATCCGCACCACATCCGGACCGTGCAGATCCACATCCATCAAGCCAACCTTGTGACCTCGGTTCGCTAAAGCCAGGGCAAGGTTGACCGAAACGGTGGATTTACCCACCCCGCCCTTACCACTCATAACCAGTATCTTATTCTTGATCTTACCAAGTGATGTGGTGATGGCATTCTCCTGCTGGGCCATTGCCGCCTGCTGTGATTCTTTACTACTGCCACAACCTGCGGTGCTGCTGGAACAGGAACTACTTCCACATGAATCTGACATTATACGACCTCCAGGTATTCCAGGCCAACGTGAACATGCTTAAAAATACTCTATGCTGTTCTGGTGGGTTCTACATGGAAATCACGTTGTAGCCCCTCTTGCAAAACAACCGGAATAGCTCAATGTTCAAACAGGTCTGGAGAAATAAATGATATGTGTTTCAGGGCCATAGCCCATGTTCTACAGGGCCGGTTTGCACGGCCCACTCTACAGTAATGCTGTTGTCCGGAAATGCAAATGAAATCCTCCTGATCCGGGATCTATTTTTCGACACTCCTAACATTTCTCAATCAAGCCCGGGACCTTTTCTGCGCTTTTTGTTGCGCAATTCTGGCTGAGTCCGTATTATGAGAGATTGACTTTAACCTAAATAATCTTGAAATTTTTCCTTTATTTCAAAAATCTGGCAGGAATAGCTATGCTAAGCTGGTTTAAAAAGAAATTCACTAAACAAGAAGCTAAAAAACCAAGTGAGGATCAGAAAATCCCGGTCGCGCCACGCGAAATGGGAGAAACTACTCCTCAATTGGACGAAGATACCATAACCCAGGTTGAAGAATCAGTCTCTACTGCCGAACCCGTAGAGGTAGAGGAACCTATCGATAGTTCTGCTGATTCCGATACAGATCTCGTTGAACGCAAAATCACATCGCAAGATGAGCTGGAGATATCAGACAACCAGACTATTGAACTTAAAGATTCTATTGAACAGCCTACAGAGCCTGAAAGCAGCGAAATCGCAGCTTCAGAAACTCCTGCAGAAGCTGAGATTGTGGACCAACCTGATGAGCTCCCAGTTAGCACAGAACAGGCTCAGGAAGTTGAGCGTGATCTGCCAGAGCCCGAGACTGAGGTCAAATCACCGCTTGAAGTACTCGGAGAACCTGCAACCAAGCCAAAAGAGAAAGGCTTCTTCTCAAAACTTTCTGATCGTCTCACCAGGACCCGCGAGAACTTCACCTATCAACTTGATTCCCTCTTTCTTGGCAAGAAGCTGATCGATGCTGATCTTCTCGATGACCTCGAGGAACTACTCATCACCGCAGACCTTGGTGTTTCAACTACCCAGGAGATTCTTGATTATGCCAGAAAAAAGGTGAAAAGAGACGCTCTCTCGGACCCTGCAGCCCTTAAAGATATCATCAAAGAGAAATTAAAGTCATTTATCGTCGATTATCAATCTGATGCCGCACTGGTTATGCCGGACAAGGGGCCTTTTGTCATTATGGTAGTTGGGGTCAACGGTGTAGGCAAAACCACCACCATTGGTAAAATCGCTCACAAATTCAAGCAATCCAAGCAGTCAGTACTGCTCGTCGCAGCCGATACCTTCCGTGCTGCAGCCAGCTCTCAGTTAAAAATATGGGGAGAGCGGAACAACGTACCTGTTATCGCCCAGCACGAAGGTGCGGATCCTTCATCTGTAGTATATGACGGTATCGCTCACGCGACGGCCAAGGGATATGATGTCGTTCTGGTTGATACCGCCGGCAGATTGCATACCCAGACTAACCTGATGGAAGAGCTTAAGAAAATCAAAAGGGTCATGGCTAAGCAGCTCAAAGGTGCGCCACACGAAGTTATGCTGGTAGTTGATGCCACCACCGGCCAGAACGGTATCTCCCAGGCAAAGCTTTTCGACGCCGCAGTAGATCTGACAGGGATAACACTGACTAAACTGGACGGTACCGCTAAAGGCGGTATTGTGGCTAATATCTGTAAAGAACTAAAAACTCCTATCCGTTTTATCGGTGTTGGCGAACAACTTGAGGATCTCAGGGATTTTGATCCTGATGAATTCATCGAGGCCCTCTTCGCCGGCAAGGAAGTTTCATAAAGCTAAGGAAAACCAACAATGCAATATCAACGTCGGCAGCAACCTGGATGCGGTGGCTGCCTGCTCATTATACTGCTCATAGTCTTCGTCACAGGGGGAGCTCCTGCACTCATCAACTTTATGGGCGCCCTGTTTTTCTCAGGCATAGCTGGTGTCTTAATTTTTCTCGCTCTTTTCTGGGGCTTTTCATTCTGGGTAAAAAGAAAGGTTGCCACCTACGAGCAATCCCAGACCGAGAGCCATAACCGCTTCGTCTGGCTGCTTGTTCATATTCTGGTACACATCGCCCGCATAGACGGCCAGATTACTCGCGATGAAGTTCAGACCATTCAAAGATTCTTCCAGCATAATCTGCGCTATAACCAGACGAAGATGCTCTGGCTGAAAGAGCTAATTAAACAGGCGACAGCCTCTGAAGTCTCTCTGCAGGCACTGTTGCATGAATTTAAGAGCAACTTCGCCTATGAGCCCCGGCTTATACTGCTGGAGCTTGTCTATCAAGTGCTCTACACCAAATCTACTGTACCTGAGAGTGAACTCAAAATCGCCCGGGACATTGCAGCATTTCTTGATATTTCAGTATATGACCAGCGTACCATAGAGGCTAAATATAAGTATCGAAGCCACCAGCAAACTGCCAGAACCATAGACAGAGCTGCCCAATACTATGCCGTTCTGGGTCTTGAACCTGAGGCATCTGAGGATGAAATCAAAAAAGCCTACAGAAAACTCAGTATGAAATATCACCCTGATAAGGTCCGCCACCTTGGTGATGAATTCAGAAATGTTGCGGAAGAGAAAATGAAAGAGATCAATGCCGCCTATGATTTCTTTAAAAAGCAGTAAAGTGGTCACAGGCAAAGGTAGCACCCCGTGATAAAACGATGTGAAAAACCCGGTACTTCCCTTACAGGTGCTACCGGTTTTTTTTTAGAATTTCACTGTAAGGAGAATACGAAATGTCCATTTCTTTGAAAATGAAAGGATTTGCCGAAAAATCCTCGTGGATCAGAAAGATGTTTGAAGAAGGCGCACGACTCAAAGCTGAATTCGGTGCTGAAAACGTTTTCGATTTCAGTCTGGGAAATCCTGATGCTCCACCACCCGCAGAGTTTTACGACGTTATTCAGCGAAGAGCAGCGGACACCAGCCCCGGCGTTCACTCTTATATGCCCAACAACGGCTATCCCTTTGTACGGGAAGCTATCGCTGCCAAGATGAGTAAAGAGCAGCAGGTCACCATTGACCCTGCCGATATGCTTATGACCTGCGGTGCCGCTGGTGGCTTGAACGTGGTTATGAAGGCCCTGCTGAACCCCGGCGAAGAGGTGATCATCCTGGCACCATTTTTTGTCGAATACCATTTCTATGTCGACAATCATGGTGGGGTTACCAAAATCGTTGAAACCGATGAGGAATTCAACCTTGACCTGAAGGCGATCGAAGAAGCTATTACCGAAAAGACCAAAGCGATTATCATCAACTCGCCAAATAATCCCACCGGCCAGGTTTATTCGCAGGAAGCACTTAAAGAACTCGGTCTGCTGCTGGATCAAGCCGGCAAAAAATTCGGCACCACCATTTATATGCTTTCTGATGAGCCATATCGCAAAATCATTTTCGATGGTCTCAGCGTACCTTCCATTTTTGCCGCCTACCGCAACAGCATAATCGTTTCCAGCTACTCTAAAGACCTGTCACTGCCGGGTGAACGAATCGGCTACCTCGCCGTCCACCCTGAGGCAGAAGAAAAAGCATTGCTGGTAGGTGCCCTGAACCTTGCGAATAGAATCCTCGGCTTCGTCAACGCCCCGGCCCTGATGCAACGGGTTGTAGCTGAACTCCAGGAGGCGTCAGTCGATAACTCCATCTACTCAAGAAGACGCGACTTGTTCTGCAAGATACTCGATGATGCCGGCTTCGAGTACCTCCCGCCAAAAGGCGCCTTCTATATATTCCCCAAGACTCCGATTGAGGACGACGCAAAATTTTGTGCGATCCTGCAGGAGGAGAAGATTCTGGCAGTTCCTGGAAGAGGTTTCGGTAAACCAGGCTTTATGCGTCTCGCATTCTGCGTTCCGGATGAGGTGATTGCCAATTCAGCCGAAGCATTCAAGCGAGCCATGGCTAAAGCTCAATCTCTGTAATTCGTAAATAGAGTTACCTGAAAAAAAAGAGAACACCCCAATGGCTGATGCCATTGGGGTGTTTTGGGTAACAGACATAATCCTTGCAGTTTTTACTGAATATCGTCTAAAAACCGCAGATACTCCCTATTCGCCAGCAACAACTCTCTGCCGGCCTCAATTGCTCCATCAACCTGTTTACCCGTTAAAGAAAAGGTTGTCGGTATCTGATTGAGAAAAAAGCGCTGTTCCTCATCCGTAACCTGATTAAAATCCAGCTCGACAAAGTAGTGTTCCACCTCCCGAGTCTCGTCCGAAAGCTCTTGCGCCCAATCCTGCAGCGCAGTGTTCAACAAATCCATAGTTGCTGCATTATAGCGGTGTAACTGAATATCTGTAACAGCACCCATAAATTGCTCAACTCCAGGAGGACTTTTGCTCTGTTCTAATTCGTACTGGGGTCTGGTAGAGGCATTGACCGATATAACAAGAAGTTTTGAGGCAACTGGAGCCCCTCTTATTTCGCCGAACAACTCGCGGATTCCTCCGGCAGCATCGACGGTTTCATACAGCGCCAGCAGACCAAGGTTATCAGTTATTCCACCATCCACCAAATGTATGTAGGGACGTTGCTTTTTATCAGCATAGCTTGACAGGCCGTCAAGTAAATGCCTGGTCTGATGACTCTGCCCTGTGTGATCAGCAACTGCCTGGATGAAGGGTGATGGTGGCGGACAATCCTGATAATTTTTCAGAACTACCGGATTAAAAAGTACAGGAACCGCACTTGAAGCTGTTACGGCTCTGGCAACCGGATAGGAACTGATATCAGAGCAAAGCAGCGAAAAATAGTTTTGGGTGAACGCAAATCGAATGCCAGCGCCGAGGTCCGAGGAATTTATGATGATAAAGGGGCCGTCAGCACGATTTAAATCCGCAAAGGTCGCTCCATCAAAAAGCACCTTTTCGTAATAACTAATCGCTGTCTCAGTACGACCATGCTCGGAGAACCAGCTCCTTGGACTTAAAATCCTTGATAGGAGTTCGGAAGCAACATCTCTGCGTAAAAATCGTTTCTCGTAATCGGAAAAAATCCGATCCCCATGGAGACCGAAGTAGGCCGCGGTAAAGCTGCCGCCTGAAACAGATGTTATCACATCCACCTCATCCAGTAAGCGGCCTGCCCTGCCCTCTATCATCAGGTCAGTGTCACGTAATGCCTCCAGGACACCATAGGACATTGCTGCAGCCCGGCTGCCACCTCCTGAAAAAGCCAGAATGACAGCGAAATCATCCTGCGTCGAATTATTCCCTATCCGTCCAAAACCATACGACTCTTTCTCCCCGTATGTCGGCAACCCGGCAATATTACTTATTTTACCTTGAGTTGCGCATCCGGAGAGAAACAATAGAACAACCAGCAGCCAATAGTGCATGAGCTGATACCTGTTGAGTCCATTGATGGCAAGGTTCGATATCACAAAAGTGATTATTTTTTCTTACCACCTGATTTTTCTTTAAAAATCAGCTGAATGGGAACCTTGTCCAAGCCAAGTCCGTCACGAAACTTGTTGGAAAGATATCGCTGGTACGAGAAATGCACACCTTTGGCGCTATTGCTCATAACGACAAATTTTGGCGGTCTGGTGCCAACCTGTGAGGTGTAGAAGAATTTGAGGCGCTTATTTTTGTAAATAGGCGGCGTATGTGCTTCCGTGGCTTCCTGCAATAACTTGTTCAAAGCAGCGGTTGGGAATTTTGCCTTGTATTGACGGTACACAGCACCAATCACCGGAAAGAGACGCTTCACGCCAAAGCCGGTCATGGCGGATACCTTCAAAAGCGGGGCAAATCCCACGAAAGGTAATTGTCTGCCGATCTCTGCCAAGAGGTGATCCTGACGCTTCTTGTCATCCTTGATCAGATCCCATTTATTAACGAGAATAATGAGACCCCGGCCATGATCGAGCGCATAACCGATAACCTTGGTATCCTGCTCGGTGATTCCTTCATCGGCATCAATCAGGATAACCGCTACGTCACATTTTTCCAGTGAAGCCAGCGATTTGAGAATACTGAATTTCTCAAGCTTATCCTTGGTCTTGCCTTTCCTGCGGATTCCTGCGGTATCGATCAGCAAATAGCTGAATTTACCGTGGGTAAGTATGGTATCGACAGAATCACGGGTGGTACCGGAAATCTCTGAAACCACCATTCGCTCCTCACCGACAATCCGATTGATCATCGATGATTTGCCTACGTTGGGGCGACCAAAAAACGCGACCTTGATAGTATCATCCGGTAGTTCCGGCCCACTATCACCTTCGTCGATGGTCTTAACCAGACCATCCATCAGGTCGTTAAAACCATAGGCATGCTCTGCAGATAACGGCCAGATCGTCTCTATACCCAACTCATAGAATTGGGAGAGAATCTCCATTTCCTGCTTGGGAGTATCGATCTTATTGACTACGTGGTAGATCGGCTTGTCGATTCTACGCAGCAGTTCAACAACTTCGTAATCCGCAGGGGTAAGTCCTTGTTTACCATCCATGAGAAAGATTATGATATCAGCTTCCTCAATGGCAGCCAGCGCTTGCTCGCGGATATGGTTTACCAGCAAGTCTTCGGGGTTGTCATCGATACCACCGGTATCGACTAGAATAAATGTTCGATCTCCCCAGACTACCCGTTCATAATGGCGGTCACGGGTAACACCCGGTGTGGGATCGACGATTGCATTGCGAGATTTGGTAACCCTGTTGAACATGGTCGATTTACCCACATTCGGGCGACCTATCAGGGCTATGATTGGACATGTTGGATTTGCCATAATTTATATTCCTTTGTTGAAGCAAAGGGTGGTTGTAACCGATAGTAAGAAACTTTGCATCCTTTTCCCGCAAAATCAGGCAAAACAGGCCAGAATCAACGACAGGCCACGACTCTTGCCATTTTCTTTTCTGCCATACAACCAGTTAAGGCTTTTGTTTTTTAATTACCCGTGAAATCAGTCGTGGTATTGAAATAATTTCTAAGAATCCAGCCATAAACATGCGACACTAAAACATCAATAAGGAATAATCACTGTTCAGAGAGAATATCACGTGCCTTCTTGAGCACCCCGGCAAGAACTGTACACACTGGTGTATCAGAAACAGCCATCTGCTCAGCAACCAGTATTGTCAGAGATCGTACTGCAGGCTCAATATAATCCTTAAAAAACAGCTTGCCACGCACATTACTTAAGAATGCAAATGCACCTATAATCTGAAGGTTGCGCTGTATAGCAAGTAATAAATATTGCCGATAAAATTCATCTTTGCTAATTCCACTCATTCCACTGAGCTGGAGATGGTAATAGTCAAACAATTCTCTCTGGAACCAATTCGGCAGGTCAACATAGGGATCGATCAACAATGATGCAAGATCATAACCCAACGGCCCGAACCTACCTCCCTGGTAATCGATTATGCGCGCATCACCGTTGGTTATCATCACATTTCTTGACTGGAAATCCCGGTGCAACAAATAGTCTATCGGAATTCCTGAGACGTGTTCTGCAAGCATCCCAAATTCATCAATAAGACCATCGGGCACTTCCTGTTTCAATAAGCCCTGCCAGAACGCACGAAGAAAATAACCTGACTCCCGCTCGAGCATAAGCTCACGGTCATATCTTGGAGTATCCCAACACCAATCCTGGCAAAAGCCGCGAACGCCCTCACACTGCAGGGTAAGAAGCTGCTCTATGGTTTTCCGGTAGTACTCACGGGCAGTAGCCGCATCCTGATCGTTGTTGAGATCCAACCGCATTATCAGGCTTTGGAGATGGACATCCCCAAGATCTTCATAAACCAGCAGGTAATACCGGGGATCAAAGCCACATATTTCCGGCACGGAAACCCCTACCTGCTGCAGATGAGAACCAATCTTCCAACTCGAAACCGCCTCGGCACATTCTTTCTCACCAGCATCTTTTGCCGGTGCAACAGCGACATATCGATGTCCTGCACCAGATTCGACTCTCCAGAACCTGCGGATCGAGCCGTCACTGCTCATCGCCTTGACACGGACTTCAGCCTTACTGGTTCCCTGCTTTTCTAAAAGCAGTTTTTCGATAGCGTCGTGCATTTTATCAGAATATTTCAATATCGAACCTGCCTCTGGTCATCCCTTTCACTCATCTTCGATGCTGCTGCCAACTTATAAGCCATCCGGACTAATCGATATAAGCTCATTGTCGGCGATGTGTCCAATGGGTAACTCCACCCCGTCCCAGACAACTGTACGAGACAGCTTCACATCCTGAATCTTCGCTGCACCAAGTGCACACCAGTCAGCGAGCTTATTTTCTCCAACGACAGTCAGCTTGTCACTCACCAGAAAAGCATTGTCATCCTGATATTCAAAGTCCTGCCAGCGGGGGATCTTGCCGGTCAGTAATCCTTCATGCAGTTCCAGATAATCGTCAGGGGTGCCCATATCAGTCCAGAAACAGTCATCGGCGCGGAATACGCCAAGCTGCACCCGTTGTTCAAGCAGTTTCCGATAATGACCGATTATGCAACTGTTCGCACCATCAGGCAGCGATTCGAGAATAGACGGATCCAACACCTGCAGACCGGTAAACGCCAGTTTTTTACCCGCTGCATCGGCTGCAAAGCTTTTAACACAACCACCTGCGACAGTAACCTTATTGAACCTGCTGCAATTATGCATGGCCATGGTCACTGAACAATCATTCCCAGCGTGTTCCTTCATCACCTGACGATAGTCGATAGTGTGATAGATATCACCATTGGTAACCAGAAGGGGCTCATCAGCCATATGTTTCAGTGCGTAGCGCAAGCCACCGCCAGTTCCGAGAATGGTCTCTTCCGATTGAACCACAACCCCTTCAAAACCGGCCAACGCAGACTCAATCTGATTTCGCAGATGATGGCAATTAACAATAATGCGGGAAAAACCAAACCGCTGCAATCGCCTGATTGTGAGCAACAGCAACGGTTGGTTCAGAATTGGGAAGAGTGGTTTGGGCTTTACCCTGGTATGGGGTAGTAGCCGGGTGCCAAAACCGGCTGCGAGGATCATTGCCTGCACGGGGACCTCCAATTCAGCGTAAAATCAGCCCAATAAGTTGAACAACACATCTAGAACAGCAGCGTGCCGTCAGGCTGTTCCGTCACTCCAACAACTATGATGCCTGCATCGTTCGCAGCGCGAACCATTGCCTCACGATCAAACAACAGTGCCTGGCCAGCTTCTACAGCCAACACAGACCCCTTAACACTATGTAATGACTCAATGGTCTGAATACCGGTCGCCGGCAAATCAAAACGAAAATCCTGATCCGGCTTTTTGACTTTGACAACGACAGCTTTTTCTTTTGCCAACGCACCACCACGTTTAATTGCCGCGTCGGTGCCTTCGATAGCCTCAACAGCAACCACTGTGAGATCGCGAACCACTACACATTGACCGATATCAAGCCTGCCAATCGCCCTGGCATGCTGCCAGCCAAATTCGATGTCCCGGCGCTGCTGTTTGGAGGGCTTTTTTCTGGTCAGTACTCCGTGAGGAAACAGCAAATGTTCAAGATACATGGTCGATTCACGGACCTTGATACCATCCTTTTCAAGAACAGCAGCTATCGCGCGCAAGATGGCATCATCCTGCTTGGAATCAATCTTGTTCCAGAGGGTAAGAGCCTTCAGGTCCGGCATGATATCCCGAAATATCTGGGTCTTGGTGATTGTTCCAAGAAATACCGTTTCAGCGACACCATGGGACTTGAACCAGGAAATCAACTTGCCCAGCTGTCCAAGTTTTATCCAACAGACATCATCCGCTGCATCCGCTACCCGCTGGTCCGTCTCATTTTTATGGGCAATAACCATCACCCGGCGACCTGCCTTCCGGGCCGCCTCGATAAAAAGCAGAGGAAACTGTCCTCCACCGGCGATTATACCAATAGTATTTGGATCGATTGCCATATTACCCATCAATTTTCAGTACGTCGTACAACACCACGCTTAGAACTCTCGAAAAATTCGATAAGCTGGGCAACTTCATCGCAATCGGTAATTTCTATTTTTGCCTGTTCCAGCGCATCTTTTAGTAACAGATCCGGTGATCTGAAGATGATTCTGAAGGCTGTATCCAGCTTGCTGATTGTTTCTTTGCTAAAACCGTTTCTCTTGAGACCTATTTTATTCAAGCCGGAGATTCTGGTTCTGTTTCTGGTGCCGGCAATAATCACAAATGGTGCGACATCCAGGCTGATACCTGATACACCGCCAATGTAACTGAATGAACCGATACGGCAGAACTGGTGTATCGCAACAAGGCCACCGATAGAGGCGCGATCTCCCACTTCAACATGACCTGCCAGGGTGGCCACGTTGGCAAGAATGATATTGTTGCCAAGTTTACAGTCATGGGCGATATGCGTATATGCCATGAGCAAGTTGGAGTTGCCGATAATGGTTTTTCCCGGGCCTTGCGGTGTTCCTCTATGAATAGAAGCATACTCACGAATCTGGTTATCGTCTCCGACAATCAGTTCGGTGGGTTCCCCTTTGTAGCTGAGATCCTGCGGAGCACCTCCCACCTTGGCGAAAGAGCTTATAAGGTTCCTCTTCCCTATAGTTGTGGGGCCCGAGATAACGGCGTGGGGCTCTACCGTGGTTCCTTCATCTATGCAGACTCCGGCTTCAATTACGGCATAAGGGCCCACAACTACAGAACTATCGAGTTCAGCTTTGGGGTCAACAACTGCTGTTGGATGGATATTCATAATGTACCAAGTTTAAAATGTTTTGTTTTTTCAACAACAAACATGAATTTTTCTGCTGCCAATAAATCACATCAAAGTCCGAAGGTCTACAATTTCTTAATATAACACTGATCGTACCGATGGCCATCTACCCACGCAGATCATGACTTTTCGGCAATAGGGTAAATGGCCATCAATCTCTTTTCAGTGCTACCTGGAGACTAAGAGTAGGACGCCATCATTTCGGCTTCGGCAACCAAAGCGTCATCTACATACGCCTTGGCTTCCATAACCATGATGTTTCTTTTCTTTTTCAGAAGTTTTACTTTATATATCAACTGATCTCCTGGAACTACCGGCTTTCTGAAACGTGCTTTGTCTATTCCGGCAAAAAAGATCAGCTTGTTGCCTATGGCATCCTGATCGGCATAAAAAGTCATAATACAGCCAACCTGGGCAAGACCTTCAAGGATGAGTACACCCGGCATAACCGGCTTACCTGGGAAATGTCCCTGGAAGAACTGTTCGTTGATGGTCACGTTTTTCAGCGCTGTGACTTCCTCACCAACTTTCATATCCAGAACCCTGTCCACCAGAAGAAACGGATACCTGTGAGGTACCAGATCCATAATGCCTACAATATCTATATTTTCCGGAGCGGGGATCTCGCTCATACTCTCTCTCCTTTATCTAATTTCATTTCTCATTTTTTGATATGTCTTCCTGTAAAGCGGCAACTGCTTTTTTCAGCTTCCGCACATCGCTGTTCAGTTCAGGAAGTTTATTATAAACCATTATCGATTTTGCCCAGGATTTAATGGGCAATGCCGGCCAGCCACCTACTTTGGCGCCTTTAGGCAGTGAGTGATGAACTCCACCGCCAGCCGCAACCATTACCTGGTCATCCAGGTGAATATGCCCGTTTACACCTACTTGACCTGCCAGTACCACATTCCTCCCTAGAGAACATGAACCGGCTAGTCCTACTTGCGAAATTATCAGAGAATTTGGACCAATAACCACATTATGACCAACCTGCACCAGGTTATCGATCTTCACTCCCGACTGAATCCAGGTTTCGCCAAAAGCTGCCCGGTCTATACAGGTATTAGCACCGATCTCGACATCATCATCAATACGGACAATACCAACCTGGGGACGTTTTACATGATTGCCCATGGCGTCCGTTGCATAGCCATAGCCATCACTGCCGATCACAGTACCGGAATGAATAATTACCCGGTTACCGAGAATACACCCATGGGCTATGGTAACATTCGCCTTCAATATAGTGTCATCACCAATCGCAACATCATCACCGATCACTGTGCCGGCCTCAATAGTCACCCGTTCGCCAAGCCTGACCCTCTTGCCAAGTACAACCATTGGCCCGATACTCACCTCTTCAGGTACTTCGCACTCATCATCCACAAAGGCTTTCGGATGGATGCCTTTGGCCACAAATGGTTCAGCCAGAATATGATTATGGATTATGGCGGAGGCCAGATACGGGTCTTCAACCCGTATGGTTGGCATCTCAAGGCTTTGCTCCACATCCAACGGCACTATTGAAGCCGTCGCCTTACTGCCCTCAAGCCGGGCAAGTTCAGTGGCCTTGACCAGAAAGGTCAGATCGCCCTGCTCTGCCGCTTCCAGAGAGGCCAGATTGGAAATAGTAACCTCACCATCACCAACCAACTCTCCACCAACCAGCTCTGCCACTTGTGCCAACGGTATATTTTTCTTAATCATATTCACCTTCAGGTTGCCTGGGTATTCTTCATTTGAAGTATGGATAATCTCGTCGCCAAGATTTTTTTATGTAGATACGAAGCTCAGTCTAGTACAGAAAGTATTTCTGGCGCATCTCATCGTACTGAGTCAGTTCCTGTCGCCACTCTGCTTCGATCTCCAACAAGGCTTTATCCGTTTCCAGTGCTCTTCTCACAGCCTGACTGCCGATAATCAAATCCATTGGCAATCGTGTAAACTCATACTCATACGGTGGTTCTTTGTAAGAGAAACTTTCAGGATAAAGCCCAAACGAGGCCTGTAACAGGGCCAGACTTGTTCTATAAGGCAGAAAAGCAGAAGGATCTGTAATGTGTATCTGAAAACCGCTGCATACCTGCCTGGCGAACTTACCAGAAGTTGGTTCAAAAGCGAGTTCCCTGAGATAGCAGCCAGGCAGCGGAATATCCTTAACTGCATCCAGCATTTCACCACATTTCCAGAACGGTGCGCCAACGAGTTCAAAGGGGAGCGTCGTGCCACGCCCTTCCGAAACATTGGTACCCTCCCAGATTACCTGACCTGGATAAACCAACGCGGTCTCCGGCGTCGGCATATTCGGTGATGGAAATACCCATGGGAAGCCTGTGTCACGGAAGAACATATCCCGCTTCCAACCGTCCATGGCGATCACTTCCAGATCAGCGCCTAAGGAAAACTCCTGGTTCATCATCAGGGCCAGTTCGCCAAAAGTGAGGCCATGCCGCATGGGGATGGGATACAACCCCACGAATGATGCCCATTCGGGCTCAAGGATATTGCCCTCGACAGCTTTCCCGCCAACCGGATTCGGTCTATCGAGCACCACAACCTTTTTACCCAGTTTAGCCGCCCATTCAAGGCAATAGGCCATGGTATACATGAAAGTGTAGACCCTGGTTCCCACATCAACGATATCGATGAGCAGCACATCTATTTGCGCGTACTGCTCTTCGTTCGGTTCCCGGCTGTCGCCATAAAGGCTATACACCATCAGACCCGTCGCAGGGTCCACCTGATGACCTGACTCGATCATGTTATCCTGCTTCTCAGCAAAAAAACCGTGCTGGGGCGAGAACAGGCAGGTCATCTGCCCCGGGAAGGCCTTTTGTAGATGAAATCTACTGTGAACCAGATCCGATGCGGTGGACGCCTGATTGGATAACAGTCCGATTCTCGCCTTCTTCAGCCATTCAGGCGGACTTTCGATAATTTTTTCTAGACCTATCTGCACCATTGGGGAAAAATTCCAGCTCCGATTATTTTAAGATATGAATAACTCAGTGTAAAAAAGCAGTATAATAATTGCGCTTGCTTCAAATGTCAAAACGTTGTGAGGTTTACAGCCAATACGCAATACAGATCTCGAGGTGAAAATCGCCTCTTCAAACGACAAGAGGCGAAGTGTACTCACCCCGCCTCTTGTCATATTTGGCCCGAAAGGCCATTTATCCGAGACCGCTTACTCCACGGTCACACTCTTTGCGAGGTTTCTCGGCTGATCTACATCGCAACCCCGCCGATTGGCAATCTCATAACTCAGCAACTGGGCCGGTATGGTGTAGAGCAGCGGGTTCATCTCCTCATGGACTTCTGGCATATAAATCACATCATCGGTGATGTTTTTCAGATGGTCATCACCTTCTGTGCCGATCAGGATCAGACGCCCCTGCCGCGCCTTGATCTCTTCGACATTTGAGATGCTCTTTTGATATACGGCATCTTTGGGAACAAGGGCCAGAATCGGCATATCCTTGTCGATCAGCGCTATTGGCCCATGCTTAAGCTCTCCTGATGCATACCCTTCGGCATGAATGTATGATAACTCTTTGAGTTTCAATGCACCTTCAAGCGCGATCGGATAACTCAAGCCCCGGCCTACAAAGAGAAAGTCACGTGCGTCATAAAAGGTCTCGATAAGCTCTGCGATCTGGTTCTGCATTTTTTTGAGATCACGGCCAATCACCGCAGCCACGTCGATGAGAGCCCTGCCGAGTTCGAGGCTTTTCTCGAGACTGACGGTACCTTTCAGCTGACCCAGTTGCAGAGTAAGCAGGAATAATGCCGCCAGCTGGGCAGTGAAAGCCTTGGTGGAAGCAACACCAATCTCAGGGCCTGCATGGGTATACACAGTGCCGTCCGCCTCACGCGTCATGGTGGAGCCAACAACATTGCAGATGGTGATAACCTTTGAACCAAGTTGTTTGGCTATCCTGATGCCGGCCAGGGTGTCTGCCGTCTCACCCGACTGGGAGATAGAGATAGTCATCACACGTTCATCGATAACCAGATCCCTGTACCTGAATTCGCTGGCAATATCCACATCGACAGGGATACGGGCATATTTCTCTATCCAGTATTTGGCAACCAGTGCAGCGTGCCAGGAAGTTCCGCAGGCAACCAGAAAGATCCTGTCGATCTTGGTCACATCCTCACTGGTCAGGTTCACCTCAGGGATAAATACTTCGCCGGTTTCAGGGTTAATCCTGCCGCTCAGGGTGTTGGTGATAGCCTGCGGTTGCTCATATATCTCTTTCAACATGAAATGCTTGTATCCGGCTTTTTCCGCCATAGCCGCATTCCACTCGATGATCTTAACCTCTTTCTCTACTTCAGCGCCGGTTTCCAGTGAACTGACTGCATAGCTGGAGGCGGTGATTACTGCCATTTCCATATCTTCCAGAAAGACTACCTTATTGGTATACGGCAGCAGCGCAGGGATATCCGAGGCCATCAGCATACCATTGTCTTCACTCACGCCAAGTACCAGCGGGCTCTGATTTCTGGCGGCAATCAAGGTGCCTGGTTGCTTGGCCCAGAGAACACCGAGCGCAAAGGAACCGTCCACAAGCTTCAAGGCAGCCTTTACAGCTTCGACTAAATCATCTTTTAAATGTTCTTCTATGAGGTGAGCAAGAACTTCTGTGTCTGTCTCGGAGCTGAAAACATGCCCCTTGCTCTTCAGGTCTTCGCGCAGGGAATGATAGTTTTCAATTATTCCGTTATGAACCACGACGAGGTCACCACTGCAATCACTATGCGGATGGGCGTTCTCCTCTGTTGGTGCTCCATGGGTCGCCCAACGGGTATGTCCGAGCCCTATATGCGCCTTGGCAATAATTGCATCATCAATCCGATTCTCGAGATTTACCAGCTTTCCTTCAGCGCGGTGTTTAATCAGTTTGCCGTCTTGAAGATAGACAACGCCTGCTGAGTCATAGCCTCTGTACTCCAGCCGCCTTAACCCCTCAAGGATAACTGGAACTACACGCTTAGGCCCTGTATATCCAACAATTCCGCACATACTATCTCCTTGTGATCTATTCTAAGGTCTTGTTTCGATACCGATTTTTCGAATTTCAGCCTGACAGGCTGATACAATAGACTACCATGATCTTTTTATGCAAGGCACGGTTTTTCTTTCCAGCAGGACTAAAACGCGCTAATGTGTTAATTTTATCTACGTCGTTCCGACGAATACAATTTACCCGCTAAGACAATTCAAACGAAGGATTCCCATCCCCATGACTGACAGACAGCGTCTAAAAGAGATATTACTGGAAAAATCATACCGTAAAGGAACTTTTACCCTCACCTCCGGCAAAACATCAGATTTTTATATTGATGGCAAGCAGACCACGCTCAGTGCCGAAGGTGCCTACCTGTGCGGTAAGCTGTTAATGGAACTCGTCTACAACAGCGGCGAAAACATAGAAGCAATTGGCGGCATGACCCTTGGTGCAGATCCGCTTGTAACCGCCGCATCTGTAGTGAGTTTTCTGGAAGAAAAGCCAATTCCCGCTTTTATCGTAAGAAAAGAAGCTAAAGGACACGGTACCGGCAATTACATCGAGGGTCTCAATAATATGCCAGAAGGCTGTACTGTAGCCCTGGTGGAAGATGTGGTAACCACAGGCGGCACCCTTATAAAAGTAATTGAGCGTGTTGAAGCTCAGGGCTTTAAAGTAGGGTTGGTCGCGACAGTCGTTGAACGCCAGGAAGGTGGCGTTGAAGTGCTGGAAAAAGCAGGATATCGCCTCGAATCCATTTTCACTAAAGAGGAGCTGCTGAGCTAAAGCCAAATGAAATGCCGTAAGTGTTCAGCAAAACTGGAAGTACACCGTATGTGCCGCAGAGTGCGGATGCGGTGTACAGGCTGCAAAACAGAATACCAAATCCATGAAGTAGCCAGCGATCTCGATGAAGAGACAGAAGAGCTGCTGGCCCGCTACACCTCGATCGTCTACGATTGAGCCCCCGCCCGGCAAGTCATCTGCCACTTTAAGCCCCTTTGGGGTCTTCCCAGGCAGATGACTTCAAACCTTTTCAATTTTCGCATACGCACTTTTTTTATCTCCCCGGGTATGTGGTCTCAAAGGCATTTTCTCTTCCTGCAATTCACCTCTATTTATTTGATATAAAAAACGATTGCGTTAAGACAGACAACAGACCATAATGGTTGTCAGGATTCAACTTTTCTTTATCTGTAAACAGTCTGCAACATCAAAGGCAATTCATTGTAATCGCTTGCAAAAACGGCAACACATTTCTGCAGGCAGAATATCAAGGTTATAGATAGAAGTGAAAAAGAGTCAGCCTAATACAGCACATCAGGCCACCAAAGAGACAATGAAGGCCTACGTGAACGAGGATGGTCACACAACTTTAGTTTGCCCTGAATGCAATGCAGTCAAATCAGTATCTGCAGAGCAGTACAGAGGATGGCTTCATAACCTTAAAGTCCGCTGCAACTGCTCCCATGTCTTTGTGGTCAACCTCGATTTTCGACAAACATTCAGACGGGAGACGAATCTCTTTGGCTCATACAGCCTCCTTCCTCCTGCCTCAGGCAATGGAGAAGCCCAAATCAAAAATCTCTCCCTTAATGGTTCCAGTTTCCTTATTTCCAATGGAATGAGAGGCCTTGAGGTCGGTAGCCGGGGTCGCCTCGATTTCACATTGGACGACAAAAAGAAAACCAGGCTCATCCGGGAATTTGTCGTCCAGCATCTCGAGGGCAACGCTGTAGGCTGCAGATTCAGAAAAGACCAGGCCTTTGAAAAAGAGCTTGGCTTCTATCTTCGATTTGGCCCGTAACCCTGTAGCCCCTTGCCCATCATCCGCTCTGCCTCCTGCAGGAACGGGGCGAGCGTCTCTGATTGGATAGCACTCACCAGCACACCTTCGCGCTCACACTCCGTCCGTATCATCTCCGGGTTCTCAACCCGATCCAACTTGTTGAACACTTTGAGGATTGGAATAGAATTCAGCTCCAGTTCACTAAGCAGGCTCTCAACGACCCTGACGTGCTCATGATAATTGGGGTTGGATACATCAATAACGTGTACCAGCAGATCTGCTTCCTGCAACTCCTCCAGGGTAGCCATAAATGCCTGAATCAGATCCTCGGGAAGATTGCGGATAAAGCCCACAGTGTCAGTAATGATCACCTCCATGTCGGTGGGAAAGCGCAATCTACGACTGGTGGGATCGAGAGTGGCAAAGAGTTTATTCTCGGCCAGGATATCTGAGTTGGTAAGGGTATTTAATAAGGTCGATTTGCCAGCGTTGGTATAACCAACCAGGGAAATGACCGGCAGGTCCTTTTTTCTCCTCTGGGAGCGACGGCGATACCGTTCCCTGCTGACATTTTTCAACTCTTTAGCCAGCCTCGCCAACCTGTCATTGATACGTCTGCGGTCGATTTCCAGCTTTGTTTCGCCCGGACCTCTGGCACCAATACCGCCTGTCAGCCTGGAAAGCGCATCATCTCTGGAGGATAGCCGGGGCATCATATATTTCAGTTGTGCCATTTCCACCTGGAGCTTTCCCTCTCTGCTCATCGCTCTGTGGGCGAATATATCAAGAATGAGCTGGGTTCGATCGATTACCCTGAGATCCGTGAAATCTGTTATTGATCGTATCTGGGACGGATTCAACTCCTGGTTGAATATGAGCAGATTGGCGTCCAGCTGCAGAGCGAGGATCATAATGTCGGCGAGCTTGCCCCTGCCGAGAATTGTCCTGGGATTGACTACACGCCTTCTCTGCAGTACCGTCTCCAGTACTTCGACATCGTCAGTTCTGGCCAATTCCACCAGTTCATTCATCGACTCCTGAGCCTGCATCTTGGATTCGGTACTGACGCTGACCAGTATTGCTCTGTCCTTGCCGGTTTCAACCTTGCGTACCTTATGGGCGCGGGAGAATTCAGCTTCGAGAGCAGCAACCAGATTTTCAAAACTTTCTGTCTGGGCCGCAGGGTGTACCGGAGGCAGAAAAATCCAGTTTCTGCCGTCTTCCCGCTTGTTAGGCACCAAATGTACGGAATACAAACGCTCAGGCAACCCATCATCGGTAATCTTTAATACAGAGAGCAGATCGAGCCTGAGGAACAGCAAATCCATCAAGTCCTCGTCACTTATGTCCTCACCAGCCAAATGGGTATGGACAAGACGGACACCACGCAACCGGCCACCTGAGCTTCTCAGATGGGAGAGCTGCGGAATCAGGATGGATGAAAAACTACCGACAATTACTGTCTCAATTTTACCCGATCGATGAATGAGAATACCAACCTGACGGTTGAGTTCCTGTGAGATCTGGCACAAAGTACGTGCCATTTCTGAAGAGATTATCACCTCTCTCGGGACGCGCTTACTGCCAAGGCGTTCAAGAACCTTAAGCTGGTTCTTCTTCAGACCTTCTATATTACCTGTAACGATACCTATGACTATTCTCCTGCGTAATCAGAGTGAATTGGTGCTTTTTCCGTTCCTTCGGGGGCCGGCACCGAGACTTTTGCCTTAGTGCTTCTCTCGCACACCATGCCGGCCTTGTAGGTTTTCCAGATCGGGTCGGAATAGGAATCATGACAATCCACACACAACCCGACCCGTAGTATTTTATCCAGCTCTGCTTTATTAAACGGTCGAACGTTATGGCGGGAACCATGCTGTAACTGTTCACCATCTATGGTCACCCAGGCATCAAACGGCACCGTGCGCCCACTGGCTGTCATTACACCCTGCTCAACGCCTGAAAATTCGAGTTTGCCGTCCTTCTCATATATTTTTCCTTCCCCCAGCCCGACTGTCTTGGGGGATGAATGGCAATCAACGCAATTGCGACCTTTTTCCTGGGTAGTATGGGGATTAATAGCAGCCATGGTGAACCTGTTGAACCCGCCCGCGTCGTCGCCGTCTTCATCAACCAGAGTGACTATATCCTGGCAACCCGGAGTGACTATCACGACCTCATCTTCCCATATTCCAAGCATGGGCTTCTCGTAGCGTATATACGACCGGCCTTCTTCCCACATGCCGGACGTCTCTTCTAGCGTCAGCTTATCGAGATGTTTCTTACGCTGATCCTGCTTTACGTGGCAACCATAACACTGCGGTACCCAGGTTGAGTGACACGACTCGCAGGTGACCCTCTTATGTGGCTCAAAATCACATACACCGGGTTTAGGGCCATTGAGCGGCCGAATGCGATCATCAATTTTACCCTGCAGGGCAACTTTACCATCGGCATCAACCAGATTATTCAGTTTATCCCCCTTTCGGGTGGTACCTGGCGAGTCAGAATGGCAGACGATACAGGAAATCTCCAGCTGGTCCTCGTAATGTGCGTAGCTGGTGCCATCCCCCATAATCTCATTTCTGGTATGACAATCGATACACTGCATTCCTTTGCGGTGATGGACATCGTCGGCAATTTCAAGGTAAAAGCGGGCACCCGGCAGCTGCTTACTGCTCATGCCACCTTTCTCAAACGGAGCGCCATACCCTTCTGACTCGAAAATGCCAATATATGATAAGCCGATGCGCCCGGATCGATTATGACAGCGAATACAGTTAGTCTGATCTACGGCGGCGGTAATGAGCGGGTGGGGTTTCTTCTCTTTATCTTTCTTTTCCCTCACCACATCATCGCCCTGGAGGCTTTGAACCGTCTCTACGGTTTCGGCTGGTTTCTGAAAATGACAGGCTGTACAGCCCCCGCCCTTTTCGTTAAAGAAATCAGGGGCACCCGGGAGATCATTTTTTTGCTTCCATAAATGGCAGGTGGCACACAGCTTTCTGTAATAGTCGAGTGCGAGAGAGGTCTCACCGCTCTCCAGTAATTGCTCCACTGTCAGATCGGTATCCTGGGAATCTGATTCGCCCCAGTAATAGAGCAGAGTACCGAGAATACCTCGATTTGTCGCCATAAGTGAGTTTTTCACCTTATGAGCATCTGTAGGATGGCAGCCCTCAACAGAACATGTTTTTTCTATGGTCCTGAGGTCACCCGGGTTTATCACCATGCCAGCGTGGGCTTTTTCTTTGGTGATAGCAAGCGGGTCGCCAAGATGACACGGTGCACAACCTATCATTTTGGCATCGTGAAAAGTATCGAGTTTGACATCCTCATGGCAGGAAAGGCACATATCCACCGAACCTGCGGCAGTTAAATAGAGCTGGTCAGGCCGTTTCAACCCAACCTCCTGTATCACAAAAAACGCCAACACTCCAAGAAGCAGAATAAGTGCAACGACCGGACCCCGCACTCCTTTACTTAATATTTTTTTGGTATGATTTGCTGGCATCGTTGCGATTACTCTAGCCTCGATATCTTTGAGTGGTCGGGTACCTTCTACCGCATCCGAAGGCCTTGGTGGTCACCTTGAGTCCCATGGGCGCCTGCTTACGTTTATACTCATTAATGCGCACCCGATGAATAATATCGTGCACCACAGCCTCAGCATAACCAAGATCGATAATTTCCGTGATGCCCTTCCCCTCTTCCAGGTAAAGCTCGAGAATAGCGTCGAGTATCTCGTATGGCGGCAAATCATCCTGATCGAGTTGATCAGGCTTCAGCTCTGCGGAGGGCGGCTTTTCGATTATACGCTCCGGTATGATCTCCCGCGCAATGTTCACAAAACGCGACAGCTCATATACAAGCTGCTTGGGAACGTCAGAAATTACCGCAAGCCCACCGCTCATATCTCCATACAGGGTACAGTATCCAACCGCCATTTCACTCTTGTTGCCAGTGGTCAGCAACAGATGCCCGAACTTGTTTGACAGAGCCATCAATAAATTGCCGCGGATCCGCGCCTGAAGATTCTGCTCGGTAAGATCGTGTTCAAAATCGGCAAATAATGGCGACAGACTTTCTTTAAACTGATCAAACAGCGGGGCAATGGGTATAATTTCAAAGCTGCAGTCAAGATTTGCTGCAAGCTGCCGGGCATCTTCAAGTGACTCACGGGAGCTGTAGGGCGATGGCATCGCTACACCAAGCACGTTTTCTTTCCCCAGGGCTGCAACTGCAAGCGCCGCAGTCAAGGCAGAGTCTATTCCCCCTGAAAGTCCAATCACAGCTGATTTGAATCCACACTTGGTAACGTAATCCCGCACTCCCAGCACCAACGCATCGTATACTGTGCTGATGGTCGGCGGATCGACCTGGGCGTGCATATCTCCACGCCAGTTATCAGTATCAACAATCACCATATCCTCGGCAAAGCCAAGCGACTGGGCAACCACCTCACCTTTTTGGTCCATGGCCAGACTGCGGCCATCGAATATCAGGGAATCCTGCCCGCCGACCTGGTTACAGTAGAGGAAGGGCGTCTCATAATCATTGCAGTAACGCTTAAAGATTGAGCGACGGGTGTCCTCTTTGTCTCGCTGGAAAGGAGAGGCGCTGATGTTGATCATCCCGCTCAGCTTAACCCCTTGTTCATTCGCCTTGTTATGGATTTCGGCCAACGGATCAACTGTATAATCATGCACTTCATGATGCCAGACATCTTCACAGACGGAAACACCGAAAAAGTGACCATCCAACTCATACAGTTCAGACGGGGAACCGGGCTCGAAATATCGTGTTTCGTCAAAAACGTCGTAGGATGGAAGAAGCTGCTTGTGTGCCTTGAAAACAACCTCGCCGTTTCGAACAACAACTGCGGAGTTATAAAGCGGTTTACCCCCCCCTCCAATCCTTTGTTCTATGCAACCAAACATAACGTCGATCGCCGGCAAAGAATTAATGAGAGCCACTTTAGCCTTTTCATGATCGCGGACAAAGGACTGACGTTCCAGCAGATCCTGCGGGGGATAGCCTGAAATTGCCAATTCAGGAAAAACAACCAGTTTACAGCCTTTGATGTATGCCTCCCCGGCATAATCAATCATTTTCTGGCAGTTGGCGGGGAAGTCCCCAAGGACCGGATTTATTTGAACAAGAGCAATTTTCACCTTTTACTCCAAACTCCATCATTATCTGCCATACAGGAGAACAAAATCCACTTCATTTTCACTCTACTATGAAAAGAAGAGAACCCGTCACGCCCGACCTTGCAGTTGCATCTCAATCTTTACAGGTTTTGAACTATTTTTTCCGCTGATATTTTTGTACAGCCCGGTTGTGATCTCTGAGATTTGTCGAAAATTGATGAGTTCCGTCATTTTTCGAAACAAAATACAGATACTTGGTTTCAGCCGGATTCAAAACAGCATGCAGCGCGTCTTTCCCCGGGTTGGCTATGGGGCCAACCGGCAATGCTGGTATAACATAAGTATTATAGGGCGTGGTTGCCCTCAGTTGCGATCTGGTGATGGGACCGTTGGCACCCTCTACACCATACACAACCGTCGGATCAGACTGCAGACGCATGCCTTTTTGGAGTCGGTTATGAAAAACCCCGGCAATCAGTGGTCTCTCGGATGGCGCCCCGGTCTCTTTCTCCACTATGGAAGCGAGGGTGACCGTATCGGCCATATCAGGTGCGGAAGCGAGATCTTTTGTCAACTCGCCCCAGATTGTATGAAAACGTTTGACCTGCATTTCGATGAGCTTACGGGGGCCATGTTTACTGCGGGTCAGATAGTAGGTATCCGGGTAGAGGTATCCTTCCAGAGAAGGCATCTCACCGAGCCCCAGTTCCTCTATAAAAGAAGGATCTCGCGAGAGCTTGATATATTCATTGGCCTCACACCACCCCTGACCGGCAAAGATTTCAGCAATTTCTTCAATTTTCAAACCTTCCGGGATGGTAACGCTGTGCTGGAGAGGAACAGCTTGAACCAGAAGGTCAATCACTTCGAGGGGATTTTTCCCGGTGGCAATGGCAAACTCTCCTGCCCTGAGTTTGCCTGAGACGCCAAGGATCCTGGTAAAGATCAGGAACCGGATATCGTCCTTGATCAGACCTGATTCTCCGAGAATGGCACTGATTCCGCGTACGGAAGTTCCGGGTGGAATATCGATGATAACCGAATCTGTCTTGATATCGGTGTTGCGGCCCATCGCATAACTGCCAAGCCAAACAACTATGCCAATGGTGATAAGAGATAGAAAAAGGGTCGTCCAGAGGACGACCCTTTTAAATAATCGGAATGTTGTTTTCGGGCTACGTTCTGTAATTTCGTTCACTGCTTATCGTAACTGGAATCCGTTGCTTTAAATTACTTCTTACCGGTGGAAGCCTTCTTGGTACTGGGAGTGGCCTTGGTTTTGGCTTTGGCTTTTGCTTTTGCTTTTGCTTTAGTTTTGCCAAAAGCAATCTTCACCACCTCATCCATATCCTTTACAGGGAAAAAGTCCATCTTGTCGCGAATATCCTGAGGAATATCTGCAAGATCCTTTTTATTCTGCTCAGGTATAATCACCTTGTCGATACCAGCTCTCAGAGCAGCCAGGGCCTTTTCTTTCAGACCACCGATTGGCAGAACCCTGCCCCGTAGAGTCACCTCACCGGTCATGGCGAGTTTACCGACAACCTTCTCCTTGACAATCGCAGAATAGAGCGCTGTTGCCATGGTAATACCGGCAGATGGCCCGTCTTTCGGAATAGCTCCTGCAGGAACGTGAACATGAAGATCAATCTTATCGAAGTAATCCTCAGCAACTTTCAGATCTTCTGAGCGGCTTCTGCAATACGTGAGCGCTGCCTGGGCAGACTCTTTCATCACATCGCCAAGCTGGCCTGTAAGGGTAAGTTTTCCTTTACCGGGCATCAGGTTCACTTCGATCTGCAGGATTTCCCCGCCAACTTCTGTCCAGGCCAGACCGGTAACAAGACCGGGCTGCTCCAATCTCTCGATCTCAGACTCCGGAATGGTCTTTGGTGGTCCAAGGTACTTATCGATGTTATTCTTGCTCACGGTGTACGGTCCGCGTCCACCTTCAGCAACCTTACGGGCAACTTTTCGACAGACTTTACCGATTTCCCGCTCAAGATTTCGCAGGCCCGCCTCATAGGTGTAGTGAGTGATTACCTGCTGCAAAGTCTCATCAGTCATTCGCATGTGTGAGGGCTTCAGACCATTTTCCTTGAGCTGTCGCGGCAACAGATACTTGCGGGCGATAACTGTCTTTTCCTCAAGGGTGTATCCGGAAAGTCTAATCACCTCCATCCTGTCCAGGAGTGGCCCGGGGATGGTATCTGACATATTTGCCGTGGTGATAAACATCACCTTGGACAGGTCCAGCGGCAAATTGAGGTAATGATCGGAGAATTCTGAGTTCTGTTCAGGATCAAGTACCTCGAGCAGGGCCGACGATGGATCGCCCCGGTAATCTGAGCCGATCTTGTCGATCTCATCCATCATGAAAATCGGGTTGTTCGAAGCGACAGTCTTCAAGCCCTGTACGATACGTCCAGGCATTGCACCGATATAGGTACGTCGATGACCTCGAATCTCAGCCTCGTCACGCATACCACCGAGGGAGATACGATGAAACTTACGTCCCATTGCTCGTGCTATCGACTGACCGAGAGATGTTTTACCAACACCCGGAGGGCCTACAAAGCAGAGAATCGGGCCCTTGGTGGATTCGTTGAGTTTGCGAACAGCAAGGTACTCAAGAATACGTTCCTTGACCTTTTCCAGGCCATAGTGATCCTCATCAAGAACCAGCTTGGCCTCGACCAGATCAAGCCGGTCCGTGGTCGATTTATGCCAGGGAATATCGAGAATCCAGTCTATATACGTGCGGATGATGGTCGCCTCTGAAGAATCAGGGTGCATCATCTCCATACGACTCAGCTGCTTCTGCGCCTCTTTCTTCACGTCCTTAGGCATCTTGGTTTTCTTGAGTTTTTCCTCAAGTTCCTCGATCTCCTGGGCACGCTCGTCGGTATCACCAAGCTCTTTCTGGAGTGCATGAAGCTGTTCCCTGAGGAAATATTCCCGCTGGGATTTGCTCATTTCCTCTTTGGCGTCATTCTGAATCTTGGCCTGGACAGTAGAAACCTCAAGCTCTTTAGAAAGCAGCTGATTTACCAGCTTGAGACGCTTTACCGGGTCAACCTCCTCAAGAATCGCCTGTGATTCGACTATTTTCAGGCGCAGGTTTGAACCTACCAGATCAGCAAGACGACCTGGGTCCTCTATATTGTTGATGATCATCATCAGGTCTGCAGAGAGAATGCCGCGTAGAGACATAATTTTCTCAGTCTGCTCTCTGACCGTGCGCATCATCGCTTCGACTTCAACCGAAATTTCTTCAGCCTCTACATCCTCTATGACTTCAACTGCAACTTCATAGGACGGATCCGTACGGGTGTATTCCTTAATGCGTGCTTTCGACATCGCCTGTACCAGAACCTTCAAACGGCCATCCGGCATTTTCAGGGTCCGCATAACCATACACACCATACCTACGTCATACAGGTCATCTTCCTTAGGATCATCCTTTGTGGCATCCTTCTGGGTAACAAGCATGAGGAGCTTGTTTGAATTCAAGGCTTCATTCACAGCCTCCACAGATCCTGGACGACCCACAAATAGAGGAATGATCATGTAGTTGAAAACCACCACATCCCGCACTGCCATCATCGGCAGCACTTCGGGGATTTCCATGTCCTCATTACTTGAAAAATCATCCATGCTAATGCTCAAAGAATCATTAAATTCCACACATACCTCCTGACAGCACTGCCGAACCTCGGGTCTGAACAGGCCAGTTCACTTTTTATGAAAAAGGCAGGGTAACCCTGCCTTTTTCACTCCTGATTCAAAATATATTTTACATAATATAAATATGCTATCTCAAAACAGCCGAAAAAACTAAACATCTGAAATACATTGTCAAGACATGATTCTGAAATCATTTTACTGTTTTGCATTTTTACTTGAACTCAGGCCCGATTTTTATGATAGTTTGATCTTAGCCGACCGACCTTTCACTAATTTTGCCGTAACCAATCGATTATTCAATCATCTATACAATCACAGTTTACCGTTAATTTTAACTCGGAGAAACGGACACATGCTCAACGCAGAATCACTTTTTGACCTCTCTGATTTCACATACGCCGATGTATTTATTCAAAACGACTATGCCTGGGTTGCACTCAACAATCTCAAAAGTTACATGGACTCAATACACTACCCGGAACTCAACAAAACTCTGGTTCCCGATGGTAAGCCTCTGGCTGAAACTATAATTCTACATGAAGGGAAATGCATTAGCGCAGATGAAATAGAGATAGTGTATGGAGATACCACCAAAGGCGGTCTGAAAGCAACCAGAAATAACGAAATTCTTGAAGGGGCCTCAGTTATTATGGCCGGTGCCATTCTTACAGGGGAGCGTATTGCCATTGGTAAAGGCGTACTTATCGAGTCCGGTGCAATGGTTAAGTCCCCCACAGTTTTAGACGACTGCTGCGAGGTGCGTCAAGGCGCTTATGTTCGCGGTTACTGCCTTGCCGGCAAGCGTTGTGTATTAGGCCATACCACCGAGATCAAACATTCCATTTTCCTGAATGACGCCAAAGCGGGCCACTTTGCTTATATAGGTGATTCCATTCTCGGAAATAACGCCAACCTCGGTGCGGGTACAAAATTTGCCAATCTGAAAATGATCAAAGGAAATGTTATCATACGCTGTAATGGAGACAGAATAGACACCGGTCGCCGAAAATTCGGCGCAATACTTGGAGATGAATGCCAAACTGGATGCAACTCCGTTACCAACCCGGGTACTGTATTTGGTAAACAATGCATGCTCTTGCCCAACACAACCTCCCCGGCAGGATTTCACAAAGCCAAATCACTTATCCGCAAGTAGTTTCATCGGTATTTCAAAATATACCGATTTCTGAATCTGCCACACCCCCGCTCACGTCTGCACCCTGCGCAACTGAATAATAGCCTTTCACCAGGTTATTATTCAGTTGCTGTTTATAGGTATATCACTGACGGGTCATTCTTTTTACCTTGACGAAAATCTGTTGAACAACGTACATTAATCAGTAATTCCGCATATCCAGTAAATAATCCCTCCCCGAGCCAGTCAGCAGGTCCGGATTTTCCAATTCGCAACAAGGAGTAGTATTCGCATGTTAACTGATAAAAAAATTGGACTTATTGGCGGCGGCAATATGGCAGAAGCTCTCATCAGCGGGCTCGTTATGTCAAATGCCGCCCTTCCTGAAAACATCATCTGCTCCGATATCAGGCAGGAACCACTTGACGAGCTCAAGAAAAAGTATGGTGTCTGCACCACCACCGACAACCTCGAGGTGGCAAGAAGAGCCGAAATACTCATTTACGCCACCAAACCGCAAATCCTTGCCACTGTACTCAAGGAAACTTCCGAAGTTCTCGATAAGAGCAAACTTATCATCTCCATCGCCGCAGGCGTTCCGCTGGCAGCAATCGAAGCTGGCCTGCAGAAAGAGCTTCGGTTGATCCGGGTCATGCCCAACATCTGTGCCTTTGTTAAAGAAAGCGCCACAGCAATCGCAGCCGGCAAGTTTGTCGAGGATGGAGATATTGAATTGGCCAAGGCTATTTTCGATTCGGTGGGCATCAGTGTCTTCATCAAGGAGAACATACTGATGGATGCCTTCACCGGCCTGAGCGGTTCCGGACCTGCCTATGTCTTTCTCATTATCGAAGCAATGGCCGACGCCGGAGTCAAAATGGGACTTTCCCGCAAAGAATCTCTGCTGCTCTCCACCCAGACAGTTATGGGTTCAGCGAAACTGCTGCTGGAGTCCAATGAGCATCCGGGACAGCTGAAAGATCGTGTAACCTCACCGGGCGGTACCTCAATAGCAGGTATCCATACCCTGGAAAAGGGTGGTCTCAGGACTACAATCATGGATGCCGTCGAAGCGGCAACCAACAGGTCCAAAGAGCTGGGTGAAATGATGATTCAAAGCTTTATTGAATCAAACGGCAAATAATTTCACGTACAATTCTCCAAATTCAGCAAAAGGCCTGCAGATAGTACACACTGCAGGCCTTTTGTTGGTATACGGTCATTTTATTTCTCAGACGGAAATAGTCCTCATCCCTTCCCTGGTAATAAGTGACCGCATCCCTTCTGAGTCACTTTCGACCATTCCCATGCTGTTCATGATTTTGATAAGCTGACAGGTATCCTTGACACTCATGTTCAACCGCTTGGCAATGATACCCGACTCAACAACTTGTGGATGCTCGTTCCTGAGATTCTCCACCAGAATATTCAACACCTGCTGTTTGTTTGCTAAAACTGACATAAGCCTCACGCTATAAAACAAATAGTTATTCAAAGATGCGGCGAAACCAGCCCCACCGCACCGTCACCACTAATCACCCGTATCTGATCTGTTCGCTAACCCGAATTTCTCATCAGTACCGGCGGGCTCAGATCCAAAGTTTTCGGCTGTAAATCGTGTTAAACTGTTTTTACAGCCAAAACACTGAAGAATTTGGCACCGCATGGTCTGACTTCTAGTGAGCATTCTGTCGAAATTATTATCCTTTTCGCTATTCCCAAAGAATTGAAAACGTATTGTCTTCTTCTATTTCAACAAAATGCTCATGAGCAAGTCGGGTTAAACCGCAAAGGGTTTATACAGCGCACCGGGGAACGAGTCGCTCACCTCCTTGAGATATTCTTGCCAATCAATTCCGAACCGATAGTATGCCATTGAGGCAATTTTCTTGGTCAGAATCGTGTTTCTATATGTTTGAAGCTCTTCCGAACTGAAAATTCTGAGTATCGAATCCCGTCCGAGAATTTCGATAAGACCTTTCGGGATGTAGTGCATGAGTACCTGCCAGACCAGTTCCTCGTCTGCCACAATTTCCTCAATCCGCTCGAAAAGTTCTTCCTGAAAAGCGAAAATCCGTTCACTGGTTCTCTCACTCAGGTCAAAAAGCGGTACCATCGGATCCTTGTCGTAATGCTCAAGCAGCATTTTCGCCTCTATCGAAGCATACCGTTCGACCAGTTCGATCATGTCCCGAATCAGCGCCCACCGGTTATCCACGTTGTCAAGAAGCTGCTCTTCATACGAATCCTGAAACAGGAAGGCCGTGAGAACCTCGGAGACAGAACTGCTGTACACCCCGCCCTTGTTGGCAGAAGAATCCTTGATCTGCTGAATATCGGTGGTGAGGGCAATATAGCGCCGAGCTACATCGTCAAAGAAAACGTTCGCTCCTTCCACGATAAACTTCAACTCCCTGAACAACTCCAGGAACTGTTTGACGTTGCCATGATTGATGGTGTCTTTGAAGCCACCACAGGGAATGAAAACTGTGATATCTGCTTCTTCGATGTACTTCCTGTTTGCCGGATTCGAGAGGAAAGTCCGGTGGAACAGTGCTCCATCCTCAACCAGTGTGCCATCGGGCAAAGTGACATTTGTGCTTCCCAGCGGCACCATAAAGCCCTTCTTGCTCAGCTTTTCAGTGGGGAAACCCAGAGAGTTGACTCGGGGATCGCTGTTTCGCATAAAACCGATCTTCATCAACTCTTTCTTGTCGAGCCCTTCAGGATCAAACAGGATGGAACCACCATCTATGATCAGACACACTTTACCTTTGTAACACTGGATCTCGTTGGCACCGAGGTCTCCATCCGGCCCACCGGTGATCATCAGATTGAGATTTTCCTCCTGTTCACCATAATGGCTGATCAGGCTGCGGAAACTGCTCATCACCGAAGTAGTGGTCATACCGCTCAGCACGATCTTGCCGCCTATCCGCTGATAAATCTCGTCCATATCGTTGGTGACCATTACAGATTCACCATCAATCTGCAGATCGACACCTTCTTCGCCCCGATTAAAGAGGCCAAACAACTCGCCGCTGGCCAGAACTCCATAGGTATCATGGGGGATTCCTATGGACTTGCCAGTGGTAATCGTTCGCCAATAGGGATAGCCGCGCTCTTTGGCTCTCACAGCCACCGCATCCATGAGCGGCGCTGTACCCTCATCCGGCCCGAAGAAGATCAAATCCGGTTTACCGTAGTAATCGACTATGGAATCATCGAGTAGCATCAGGTCCATGATGCCCTCGGTGTAATCATAGAGAGCCTCCAGGCCGTAACCGGCATACTCAGGGTGAGGAACAACAACACCCTTTGAACCGCTCTCGCATATATCCTTATGCTTGAGTCGCTGAGCTTTCGGACCAAGGGCATAATTGAGCAGCACCGCGTTATCGAGCTCTGAATCGTAATTCGCCCTGGAAACCCGTATGAGTCGAAGACCGCCTCGGGCGATATCACCAGCTCGCAGGTGGGTACCGCTGGCATAATGGCCATTGACGTAAAAAATGCCAAAAACAAACTGATTGAAGACCAACGGATCGAGAATGGAGTTGTCGAAACGGAAACAGAAAGAGCGTTTCTCCTCCTTGTAAAAGTTGGTTTTCAAGGTGCAACTGACGATTTTGAACATGAACTTGAAAATGTCATATCCAAGACTGAAATCGATGAATCTGGACGAAATAATTTTATCGTATTCAAGCCACTTCGCCTCAATCTCACCGTCCTTGAGCCGCTCCACTGCTCCTGGCTTGAATTTGCGTTCGAAAAGCGCATAGAGGAATTTGACCAGATCCAGGTTTTTGTTCACCATCTCGGTAATCAGCCGATCACCATAAATTGACTTATTTGAGCTCTGCAGCCTTTTGGCGAAAGCATCCTGGTGGTCTTTACTGGTCAGGCTCTCGAGAATCTCCCTGTCAGTGGCGTTTTCACTCTCCTTATATATGAATAGATGAGTGAAATCGATGGCATTGCCACCAAAAAGCATCTCCTGATAGCTCAAATCTCCCGCAATATAGGCATCTTTAATATCACTTACTGAAAACGAGAGAAAACAGCGAAGATCGGCAAGCAGAGCGTTCTCCATGGTCCGGGTAAGCTCACCCTGAATATAGAGCGCACAGACCGATGAAGGGGTGCTTGATTTACTCAGGTACGGCTCCCAATAAGCTCGAACCAGGGTGAGGCCGTGGTCTTCAAGCAGCCTACGCAAAAGCGGCAACTGAGGCTTTTCAAAATCGCTGTTATACATTAAACGGGTTTCGCCGGTCTCAGGCAGGTTAAACACCTCAATATGGGGAACTACAGCTTTCTCACATTTTTTGAGAAAGCTTTCGTAACGTTTTCTGGTCGGCTCCGGAGTTATGGCATAATCCCCGGCAAGAGAAAACAGAAACCTTGAGCCGGTATACTGTTCCTTGGGAAAGTCGGCCACCGTTTCAGGCCGAATAATATATGTGAAATATTTAGATTCAGGAGAGTAATAATATTCCCTGCGGTGCCCTGAAATCTGGTCTTCAAGCACCTCCTCCATCGAATCACG
Organism: Desulfosediminicola sp.; assembly: GCF_048381775.1. Taxonomy (NCBI): domain Bacteria; kingdom Pseudomonadati; phylum Thermodesulfobacteriota; class Desulfobulbia; order Desulfobulbales; family Desulfocapsaceae; genus Desulfosediminicola; species Desulfosediminicola sp. The sequence continues at coordinate 346,172 of NZ_JBLXGE010000003.1, forward strand.
GGTCTCATCGGTGGCAATGCGAATCTTGCCAACGCTTTCCCCGTACGAGAGATCGAAATCGATATTGGCAACACGACCATAGAGAGTGACACTGCCCTCAACGATCTTGATACTTGTTGCGATTGATTTAAGCAGGTGGACAAGAGAGTCTTTCTGGATATGCTCGAAGAAGTAACGCGGCAATCCAAGATCCTCTAAAAATATACCTGCCGCGATATTAATGCAGTTTGCAGTAATCAACCCCTCCGTGGAGAGGTCAATTACTGCCTCATAAAGCAGCCGGGGATCGAGTCCGACCCCTTCTGCTTTTCTGATAATATCTGCTCCTTGAGCGACTGGTCCTGAAGTGTTGATAATCGTGTTCATGGTACCCTCCGGTAGAGTACTCTAAAAGTATCGTTATCCCGACACTGTTCAGTAAAAATGCAGCTTATTATTGATCAGCGACATTTTGATTACAGGCCAAATGTATCTTTACAAACCTGACCGATAAGGCCGAGGTTTTCACAAACGGTGATACCATTTTCGCGCATGGCCTCGATCTTCGCCTGGCCGGTACCGCTGCCACCGCTGATAATCGCGCCTGCATGGCCCATCCTGCGCCCCGGAGGAGCTGTCAAGCCCGCAATAAAACCGACAACTGGCTTGGTAACATGCTCATTAATAAAAGCTGCAGCTTCCTCTTCTGCATTACCGCCAATCTCGCCGACCATCACAATTCCCCTGGTTTCAGGATCGGCCTCAAAAGCTGACAGCACATCAATAAAATTGGTACCGTTTACCGGGTCGCCACCGATACCTATGCAGGTGGTCTGGCCAATACCGAGCTTGGTAAGCTGATCGACGACTTCATAAGTGAGTGTTCCTGAACGGGAAACAACCCCAACCGGACCGCCAGGCTTATGAATTGAACCCGGCATAATACCGATCTTGCACTCACCTGGAGTAATAATTCCGGGACAGTTCGGACCAATCAGCCTGCACGCTTTGCCTGCCATGAAGTTTTTCACTTTCAGCATGTCCATTACCGGCACACCTTCGGTGATCGCAATTATAAGCTCAACTCCACCATCAACCGCCTCCATGATGGCATCGGCACAAAAAGCTGGTGGCACAAAGATCATAGAGGTGTTGGCACCGGTTTGCACTACTGCTTCACGAACCGTATTGAAAACCGGAACACCATCCATCTCCTGGCCGCCTTTACCCGGTGTCACTCCGGCAACAACCCGGGTGCCATAGGCAATGCACTGACGGGTGTGAAACTGCCCTTCCCTGCCGGTAATACCCTGCACCAGCAGCTTTGTTTCCTTATTTACGAATATAGACACAACCTAACTCCCTGGTTCGATTTCGTTTATTTAACCGCAGCAGCAATTTTCTCAGCAGCATCTTTCAGGTCAACAGCGGTCAGCAGATTCAAGCCGGATTCGGCAAGAATTCTTCTTCCCTCCTCGACATTGGTGCCTTCCATCCGCACTACGACCGGAATGTTCAGCCCTACGCTTTTAGCTGCCTGCACAACACCTTCGGCAAAGACGTCGCAACGGAGAATGCCGCCGAAAATATTGATCAATACCGCTTTTACTTTCTCATCACGCAGGATGATACGCAGACCGTTCTCAACCATCTCCGCAGTAGCACCACCACCAACATCCATAAAGTTGGCGGGCTCGGCACCTGCTTTTTTGATGATGTCCATGGTCGCCATGGCAAGGCCGGCACCGTTAACGATATTGCCGACATTTCCGTCGAGGTTGATGTAGTTGAGGTTAAACTCAGATGCTTCTACTTCCAGGGGATCTTCTTCGTCTGTGTCACGGTAGCTGAGGATATCCTTGTGTCTGAACAAGGCATTGGAGTCTATGTCGACCTTGGCATCGAGGGCCAGCACCTCGTCACCGCCGGTGATGATAAGCGGATTGATCTCGACCAGGGAGCAATCTTTTTCCACGAAGAGCGTGAACAGATTACGAACCAGACCGGCAAAACTTTTCTGGACCTCTTTAGGAAGATCAAGCCCGAAAATGAGTTCGCGAAGATGATATCCCTGCAGGCCGAGAAGAGGATCGACAGCCACTTTGATGATTTTCTCAGGAGAGCGCTCAGCCACCTCTTCGATATCCATACCGCCTTCTCGGCAGGTCATGATCACAACTCTGGCAGAATCGCGATCTACCAGCAGGCTGAGGTAGAGTTCTTCCCTGATATCCTGCCCCGCTTCAACAAGCAGTTTCTGAACCAGACGGCCTTCGGGTCCGGTCTGGGGAGTAACCAGATTCATTCCCAGGATTGCCTCGGCATGCTCCCGGGCTTCCTCCTGTGACTTGGCAAGCTTTACTCCACCGCCTTTACCGCGTCCGCCAGCGTGGATCTGAGCCTTGACTACAACCGGATAACCGCCCAGACCACCTGCGATTTCAACAGCCTGGTCTACAGTAACTGCTGCCTTTCCTTCCGGTACAGGAACATCATATTGCCGAAAGAGTTCTTTTGCCTGATACTCGTGAATTTTCATAATTCCCTAAATACAGTGGATATAAAAAAAGCCGGGTGCAGAACCTGTTGTATGTCCCTTTCACCCGGCCTGAAATACCTCGTTACTCTTTAGTACAACTTGTTTGCCAGACCAAGTTCGTAGCCGATGCCCAAAGCGGTTTTGTTCATTTCAACAAAATCTTTCGGCACCCGGTCGGCAATTGCCTTCATGACAGAATCCGGCTTCACCAGATCTGCAAGACCTATCAGAGCGCCAAGCACACAGATGTTGAAAACAATCGGCTTACCGATCTGCTCCATAACACTTTCGTACATGGGCAATTCAACCTGTCTGGCATCCACATTCTTCGTCGTTTCCACAAATCGTGTATCGGTCAAAAGAGTGCCGCCAGGTCGTATCTCCGGTGCATAGCTGGTATACGCCTTCTGAGTAAGGCAGACCAGAATGTTGGGTTGTGAAACAACAGGAAAGTTGATTTCATGCTCAGAGATGATAACATCACTTCGTGTCGTCCCGCCTCGCGCAGCAGCGCCATAACTCTGGGACTGGGTGGCGTTCATACCCTCATGGATTACCGCCGCTTCTGCCAGAATAATGGCTGCGGTAATCACGCCCTGGCCTCCGGAGCCTGAAAAGACAAGTCGTGTACGTTTCATTTGGACGCCCCCTTCATTGCAACTTCGATAATCTTGTCATACTCTTGGCAGTATTCCGGTCTCTCCTTCTGCACGAAAATACCACGTCCCAGCAATTCAGGGTTCTCCTCGAGAGTCTTTGAGCCGACCGGTGCGGTGATGTTCTTGTAGTTTTCCATCATCGCGGCGGCATCTCCACCCTTATTTTTACGGCCAAAATGGGTCGGACACTGGGAGAGAATCTCAACTACAGAAAAGCCCTTATGCTGAATCGCCTTTTTGAGCAGTTCTGTGGATTCCTTGGCGTGATACACGGTTGAGCGCGCTACAAAGGTTGCTCCTGCGGCGGCTGCCAGATCAACCACATTGAAATCATTATCAATTGTAGTATATGGGGCGGTAGTTGCCTTAATGCCACAACCGGAGAGTGGAGAGAACTGACCTCCTGTCATACCGTAAATACGGTTATTCATGACTATGGCGGTCATATCGATGTTTCTTCTGGCGGCATGTATGAAGTGATTACCACCAATTGCCAGTGCATCGCCATCGCCCATGGGCACCAAAAGGGTGAGTTCAGGCTTGGAAAGTTTCACACCTGTGGCAAATGCCAGGGCTCGACCGTGGATTGTATGCAACGAGTGAAAGTCAACATATCCGGAAATTCTGGCTGAGCAGCCGATTCCGGACGTCATGACGATATCGTTTTTGTCCAGTTCCAGCTGCTCCACTGCGCGGAGCAGAGAGTTCAGCACGATGCCGTGTCCGCATCCCGGACACCACATATGAGGGAAAAATCTTTGTCTGATATAATCTTGAACAGCCATTGTTAAATCCCCCTCCCCTGGATGACCCGAAGAAGTCTCTTGATGTCAGAAGGTGTGATGAGTTTGCCGTCGATACGGTTTGCCAGAAATACTTTTTCCGGATTGTCTACAGAAGCTTTTACCTGTGCCATTACCTGACCAAGGTTCATTTCAACAACAACAACGGACTTCGCCCTTGAACATTTTTCGCGAACCAGATCATGTGGAAATGGCCAGATTGACTGAAGCTCTAACACGCCGATCTTCTCACCTTTTTCGCGCCTGTTCTTGGCAAGATGAATAGCAGATCGTGCTGAAGATCCGTAAGAAACCAGAATGTATTCCGCATCATCGAGAAAGTACTCTTTATAGCGGGTAATCTTCTCGATATTTATATCGATCTTGTCCACCAGGTGTCGCAGGAGTTCATTGACTACCTGGGGACTGGCTGATGGAAAGCCCCACATATCGTGGTAGAGACCGGTTACATTGTAACGATGCTCGCCACCAAAATCAGACATCGGCAACCGCCCATCTTCACGAGGCAGATATGGTCGGTAATCAACACCTTTAGGCACGGAGGTACGAAGGCGCTCGACAAGTTCGATCTCACCAGCTGCCGGAATTTCCAGCTTTTCACGCATGTGGCCAATCGCTTCATCAAGCAGGAGAATTACCGGTGTACGGTAGGTTTCCGCCAGGTTGAAGGCATCGATTGTCATTTCAAACACATCCTGATGATTGGATGCGGTAAGAGCAATGATGGCATGATCACCATGGGTACCCCAACGAGCCTGATTGATATCACCCTGACTCACATGGGTTGGGTTACCGGTGGATGGGCCGCCACGCTGCACATTGGCGATAACGCAGGGAATCTCTGCCATGCAGGCGTAACCGATGGCTTCCTGCTTGAGAGAGAAACCCGGGCCGCTGGTCGCGGTCATTACTTTATGGCCAGTCAGTGAGGCACCGATAATAGCGCACATGGAAGCTATTTCATCTTCCATCTGAATAAACTTGCCACCCGCCTGAGGCAGTCTCTGGGATAGTACTTCAGCGATTTCTGTGGACGGAGTAATGGGATACCCCGCGTAGAAGTCGACACCAGCGTACAACGCCCCTTCCACACAGGCTTCGTTACCCTGAACAAATTTGATCTTATTTTCCATTTTCCCCTTCCTGACTTGTCAGCACAGTAATTGCGAGATCCGGACATCGCAGTTCACATAGTTTGCACACAATGCAATCCTCAGGCCGAGCAACCGTCGCCTTCTCCTTTTTGTCAAGTTCAAGAACATTTTTGGGACAGAGCGCAATACAAATAGAGCACCCTTTGCACCAGTCCCGGTTGATTATGATTTCCTGAAGTTTTTGCCTCGCCATAACCTTTTTTTTAACGGATTTTTCCGTCCCTCGTTGGTGATGCATTTGGACTATTCATTATGAAGAGTTAAAATGTTAATTTTATCCCTCCTGTTAGTACCATTTTGATGTATTTTGCACTTCATATGAAACGAAAAACCGAAACCCGGTTTCCTCCGCTTCCTGGCTTTTTAACACCGTGCATTTGCACACTAACAGCAAGACCCCCAAAGGAGTCCTCGAACTGCTGCAAAACAATGCATTGTATACATTTTCTGCACACCGGACAATTAGCTCTATGGAATGCCTATGTCAATAGTTTTTTATGCATCCTCTCAGAAAGATTTTTCTTTTGATATCAATGCCTCTTTTTCACCCGATAACTCTTGACGTTTCACCATTCCTACAGACGCTTTCAACCTGACATATTCCTCCATCTCCCTGCAAATATTCGTGCACTTTTTTTGTACACAATCTGTGTGTCTTTTTTTTGAAGGTATGCTATAGCTTAGAGAATTCGCCCATATTTACAACAAATTGGGGGGGGCGGCAAACTCTGTCATAAACAGCATCTATGACATTCAGACATAACCTTGGATATGAGCCTGGTTCTGTCTCTGAAGGATCTTTGGTCAACTCTTTTATTATCATTTGTACTCAGCAGGTGGAGAATGGGAGCAGTTCATAAAAATTCAGAGGAAGAAGTCTACGCAAAGATTAAAAACGCAATTCGTAAGCGTTATATCAAGCAAGGCAGTCAGCTCGTGGAGATCACACTGGCCCAGCAACTCGGCGTCAGTAGAACTCCAGTCAGAAGTGCCATCAAACGCCTGGAATCTGAAGGTGTAGTAAAATCGATTCCCAACCGGGGCGCTTTTGTGATCACCCCCACGAGCCAGGAAATAGAGGAAACGTATCAGGTACGCATGGAGCTGGAGCAAATGGCTGCACGCCTTACGGCAGTCTCCATATCCAGCAAGCAGGTAAATGAACTGCTGGATCTGGTCGAGCGTGAGAAAAACATATTCGACTGGACCAACCTCGACGAATATGACGTATTAAATGCCAGCCTGCATCTGAAAATAGCCGAATTTTCAGGCAACAATGTATTGTATTACTATGTCAAGGAACTGCTTGACCGCACCAGAATCTACCTGATTCTCTTCGATCCGTTCTTTAAGTTGGAATACAGCCCCACAGTTGATGCACATCTGGGAATTGTGGAAGCTCTCTCCAGACACGATGTGGAGTTATCTTCTTCATTGGTTCGGGACCATCTTCAAAGCTCAGTAGATGGTCTGGAAAAAGCTGAAGTTATGCCTGAAGATTATCTATCGCTTTGATTATCAAAGTAATCACACATTGGCGATAATTCGTTACAAATCAGGCAAATATCGTAGAAAACTGAGTGTCATGACAATTGCGCACGCTGACACCACGGTTTTCTCAGTAGAGCTTTGCCTGTAACTGGTACATCTTCCATACTTCAAGCCTGCGATTCTTGCCCGCCCATCCTTACATGGGCCAGCGCTGCAAGGAACTCGCTGCCGATATCCACATGGGTTTCGTCCCTCCTGGGCGGTGCCCCCCTGTTTTCGACATGTCAGTGATGAATGCAACCAAAACGAATGCGTCCTCCTTATTGTGATTTGAGGTTGCATCATTTTTAGTAGCCGTTTAAAACACTAAACGAGTAACCTCAGGAAATATCCGCCGAATAGATGTTGTTCTTTTCAGGCTCTGTTTTCATTATCTTCTTCACCGCTCCTCCCGACAGACATCTATGCTGATAGAACTCTTTTTAGTGGGGAACTGCAGGAGACAGGAACTACACTCTTTCCCGGTATTGCCACTGCAAAACGTTATCGCAGGCAATTTTAGGGAAAATTACAATACCATTAGACTTACACTATTTAATATGTGATTATTTCCACAATAATAGCATGTTGTACCATATACCGATTTGTATTCAGTTGCCTTTCACTGCCGATTACGAGTTGGCATATTATGAAAACCTCTTGACAGCAGCCCCCTACAGATGCAGGATATTCTGCTGATTACAACAATCGCCGTACAGTAAATACAATTCTAGCCAACCCCAGCATAATAATCGCTTTACACAAAGGTTATTCCTATGTCGCATCCTAACGCTGACGCCCCTATCATTCCCGAAGTACATGTTCCTGATAACCCGGTCTGGCCCGCACTCGGCGAGACCGCAACCAAAACTCTCAAGGCAGATATCAAAAAGATGCTGCAAGAGCAGAACGCGGTACTGGTCGCCCACTACTACACCGATGGTGAAATTCAGGATCTCGCAGAAGAAACTGGCGGTTGCGTAGCTGATTCACTTGAAATGGCCCGCTTTGGAACAGAACATGCTGCCGAGACCCTGGTCGTGGCCGGCGTTCGCTTTATGGGAGAAACCTCGAAAATTCTCAATAATGAAAAGCGGGTCATAATGCCCGATCTGGCAGCCACCTGTTCACTCGACGAAGGGTGCCCCAAGGAAATGTTCTCCCAATTCTGCGACGCACATCCGGAACATACCGTGGTGGTTTACGCCAACACCAGTGCGGAAGTGAAAGCTCGCTCTGACTGGGTGGTTACTTCCGGTATTGCCCTGCCAATTATCAAGCATCTGGCAGAGAAAGGTGAAAAAATCCTCTGGGGACCAGATAAACATCTCGGTCGCTACGTTCAGCGCCTTACCGGAGCAGAGATGATTTTCTGGCCAGGCTCCTGTGTCGTACACGAGGAGTTTCGCTCAGTAGCTCTTGAACGATTAAGAAAACTTCATCCTGATGCAGCCATTCTTGTTCACCCTGAGTCACCGGAACAGGTTGTAGACCAGGCTGATGTGGTAGGATCAACCACCGCCCTGATCGATGCTGTCAAGACTATGGACCATCAGGAGTTCATAGTCGCCACAGATGCCGGAATTTTTAACAAGATGCGCCAGGTAGCACCAGACAAGGTCTTGCTTGAAGCACCAACGATGGGTGAAGGAGCAACCTGCCAGAGTTGCGCACGATGCCCCTGGATGGGTATGAATTCCTTGCAGAATCTTGCCGAGGTGCTAAAAAATGGCAGCAACGAAGTTGAAGTTTCGGCCAACCTTGCTGCAAAAGCCAGGCTGCCGATTCAGCGCATGCTCGATTTTGCCAAAACAATGCGAAAATAAGCTGCTCCTGTCCTTACCGAACTTCGAACAACCAGATCGTCTCTATACGAACAGCCCAAATACTCAAAAGTTACCTGATTCACATTCGAATCAGGTAACTTTGGTTAGTATGCTTTCAATCGCAGGACTGCTGCAAAATGCATTCATTAACTCCCATCAGAAGTATTGGTCGAAATCACCCATTACCTGCCGAATAGCCATTCAGTGTAATCCTCTCTAAGGCTGCTCCAGCAATAACACTCAGTATTTTTCCTGCCTCGCTCACTGCCTAGTCTTCCACAGCGTGTTATCGCGTCCTCAAGTTTGTCTACCAGTTCCCCCTCGCTATACAAAAATGAAGAGTCAAAAAGTTCCGGATAGGAAAGACGATTCGGCAATAACGGCCTGCATCCCGCCCGAACCGCCTCAAGCACAGAGATACCAAAAAACTCGTGAATCGAAGTAGAAATCACGATATCGCCCTGATGAAGCAACTCGGCATAGCGGTCTTTTGAGTCGGCATAGCCAAAATGAATTATTTCATTGGCGAATACATCTTTCGCCCAGGAAAAACACTCAGGCTGACTTTTAAATGATTGCCCCAGGACTATCAGCTTAAACTTGAGCCCTCGTTGTTTTATCTTCCAGAGCGCCGTAAAAAAATCATCCGGATTCTTATCGTGCTCCCAGCGGTGGTTCCAAACGATGACTGGCGCGGCTCCATTATCGTTTGGAATGTCGCTGTTTGGCACCTTATCAATCGCAGAAAAATCTATCCCCGGATAGAGAACCACACTCTTTTCCGCTATCGCCTGATGATGATCAAGAAGAGATGGCTCTGACGTCTTTTTTAAGAGCTTCCCGCTTGAGTCCAAAAAAGAATTAAGATTGTAATGAGAGTTAAATGCCAGACGATCAGAGACCAGAGCCGTGTTAAAATTAATCGAAGTGAACTGATGTATGGATGGATCTTTAACCTGGCTTGGGTATGCGAATTGATTTTCATGGAAATAGGTACAAAACCTCACCTGCGGATTCCAGCCCGGTAACCGTGAAAGCATTGCCCGCAATACAGCTACATCAACAAAGGTGGAGCAGAGAACCGTATCGAACCATCGCAGGTTCTCCGCCAGCCTCGCCACCTGTGATGCAAACCAGGGGGCAGAAACCCTCATGCGCATTTTCCACTTTCGGGCAGGGAGTGTGAAAAACACTGCCTGGCATTTCACGCTGCTGAGCAAGCCATCTAGAAATGCCTGGTGAGATCCGCCATAGTACGGTTCAATCACCAGTACACGTTTTTGCATTGTCATATTGAATTGGATTGCTCTCGCAACCTTCCTTTTTCTTAGCCGGTGGCGGAAGATATACGAATTATGTGTATGGCTTTTCGGATATATCATCTTATGATCATCTAGAAAAAGCGCTGCTGTGAGTCTTCCCGGCACAAAGGATAACCAGGGCCCAATGGTATCATAAAGAACCCGGCTCTTCACCCTGCTTTTCCATTGAACAGGCTGAGTTTCCAATGTAAGGTGGATCAATCCTCATACCTGTTCAGCAGGAAACTGAAAACCGCACCGGAGACACATGCATGTGGAAGTCTAAAGACGTTTATTATATATCAGGAAATACCGGAATTTTAGCTAAAGACTTGGGCACTGCCCTGCTCTGCCAGTTCCCCGAAACAAGTTTCAACGAAGAACTCATTCCTTTCATTCGTACCGAGTCTCAAGCCAGGAAAGCTCTCGATAAAATACTCAAGCAGTCGGCTGGCAGATACCCGATAGTTTTCTCAACCCTTTTCAGCAAAAATCTCAACAGGGTATTCGATGTCCCTGAGGTTGAGTTTATAAACATCTTTGATCACTTTCTCGGCCAATTAGAAGAATCCCTCGAAGCCAAAGCTATCCGGGAGGCCGGAACCGCCAGGGCCATGGATGATACAGCGATGAACAGGCGCGTTAACGCCATCCATTACTCAATTGCCCACGACGATGGTACCGGTACCAAAGATTATGATGATGCCGACCTGATCATTGTTGGCGTCTCCCGCTCAGGCAAAACACCGGTATCGGTTTTTCTAGCTACCCAAATGGGATTGAAGACAGCAAACTATCCACTGGTAGACGATAACCTGCAAACCTGCCGCCTTCCTCCTGAGATCATCCGCAACAAGAGTCGTGTTGTCGGCCTTTCAACCACTCCGGAAATGCTCCATGCATTCCGTGAAAAACGATACCAGGGAAGCACCTACGCCAAGGTTGCCACCTGCAACACCGAGTTGAAACAGTCTGACCAGATCTTCCTTAAGTACCACATACCAGTCGTTTTCTCGGATGGACGGTCCATCGAAGAGACCGCAACCCAGGTTGCCCAGGAGTTGCGCAATTTACAGGAAGTAAAGAAGTAGAGGTAATATAGACTACGATCACCTACAGCAAATTGCCCGTAGGTGATATACTACAGGTGCTGGATAAATTTCTTTCTTGATTCCGCTACCAGCCATGCACTGTAATGCACTCAGGAAGCACGGTGGGAAATTTCGTTCAAAAGATTTCGCAAATAATTATCCTAGATTCACCTGCGTTCTCATCACAACACATGAACACTCAAACCTTCAAGATCTATCCTTCATGACAATCAACTTTGCGCCCTGCTTCTGCTGCAGCGACCGCCCATTCAACCTCTGCTGTGAACCCATCCTGCAGGATCATGCCAAAGCCACAGTCCCAGAGGTTTTGATGCGATCGCGTTACACCGCGTATGTTCTGAAAAACGAAACCTACCTGCTGGCGACATGGGCGCCATCCACCAGACCTGGTCCACTTCTCTTGGAGGAGAGTACAACCAAATGGCTTGGGTTGGAGATCATTGCCAGCACTGAGGTTGTGCCTGAGAGCGATACTGGGGAGGTGGAATTCAAAGCCAGGTTCATTGAAGGTGATCAGCTATGCACTATGCACGAGAAGAGTCGTTTTATTCGACATTCCGGCCTCTGGTATTATCTTGATGGTACCTGCGATATTGACAAACAAAAAGTCGCCCGCAATGGTCATTGCCCCTGCGGGTCGGGTAAAAAATTCAAGCGTTGCTGCCTGCAGATAACCTCGTAATCTACAGGCAACAACTTTGTATCATCTGCACCAGTGCACCAGCCAATTTACTGCATAAGCTCCAGCACCTTGTTCAGTAGCAAATCTGCGGTTCTGTCCTTTGAGGCAAAGGGCAATTTCTCCGAACTTTCATGAGTTATCAGGAGCAGTTGATTGCTGTCCGCCTCAAACCCCGTTGAATCTGAGTTGATATTATTCACCGCAATCATATCCAGGTTCTTGGCGTCGAGCTTTCTTTTCCCTTCTTCTTCCAGCCTGGTACTTTCTGCTGCGAATCCGATGAGAAGTTGTCCTTTTTTCTTTCGTTTGCCAAGCTCCAGGAGAATATCCGGGTTTCTCTCCAATTCCAGACTTTCCCCGATCTTTTCCTTTTTGACCTTTTCGCCGTAAACTGACTTTGCCCTGTAATCAGCCACTGCTGCTGATTTAATAACAATATCAGTAGTATATGCATACTTCATGACCGCATCATGCATTTCCCGGGCAGTTTGCACATTAACCCGCTGAACACCTACAGGAGTTGACAGATTAGCCGGACCTGCCACCAATATTACCTCAGCCCCACGTCGAAAGGCGGCTTTTGCCAGGGAAAATCCCATCTTTCCGGAGGAGCGGTTACTTAAAAACCGGGCAGGATCGATAGGCTCGCGAGTGGGCCCGGCCGTTACCAGAATTTTCTTGCCGGCAAGATCATGCACTGTCAACGCTCGCTGAAAGATTTCATCCACGTCTTCCCACTCTGGAAGACGCCCCTGCCCCTCTTCTTTACAGGCCATCATGCCAACACCAGGCTCAATCACTTGATATCCGTAACCGGCCAGTTTAGCAATATTTTCACGTGTTGCCGGATGCTCGAACATCCTGGTGTTCATAGCCGGGCAGATGTATATCGGCGCGCGGGTGGCAAGAACCGTGGTTGAGAGGAGGTCGCTGCTCATGCCGTGGGCCAGCCTGGCAATAGTCTCTGCACTGGCAGGAGCAATAATGACAAGATCAGCTTCCCGGCCAAGGTTGATATGGGCCATCCACTCATCGCTCTCATTATCAAACATTCCCGTATGTGTTTGAGTTCCGGAGAGGCTGCTGAAAGTCAGGGGAGTGACAAACTTCTGGGCAGCACTGGTCATCACCACGCTCACCTGGGCCTCCGCCTTGGCTAAAGTACTGACCCAGCCAGCGACCTTGAACGCTGCAATACTTCCCGTAACTCCAACAACTATATTTTTTCCGGCATATGCCCTGCTCATATTCGCTCCGTGTTTACCCTCAAACTTGACAGATAGTTAAAAAAAGAAAAGCACGCCTTTTAACCAAAAGACATGCTCCTCTATGATCAGTAAACCTACACCCAAGCCTACTCCCGGGCAACTCCAAAAAATCTAAGAAGCATCAGGAACAGATTGATAAAGTCAAGATAAAGTGCAAGGGCGCCCATGATAGCACCTTTACGAACCGCACTTTCTCCAGCCTCTAGAATACCCCCTTCACCCATTTTTTTGATCTTCTGCACATCATACGCTGTGAGGCCGACAAACACGATGACTCCGATCATGGAAATGGCCCAGTAAAGGCTGGAGCTCTGCAAAAAGATGTTCACTATGCTGGCAATGATGATTCCGAAAACACCCATCATCATGAATGATCCCATTCCGGTGAGGTCACGCTTGGTAACCAGCCCGTAAATTGCCATGGCCCCGAACATACCAGCGGTGATGAAAAAGGTTCCGGCAATGGAAGAACTGGTGTACATCAGGAAAATCATCGACAAAGTGACACCGTTTAAGGCGGAATATCCGACAAACAGCGCAGTGGCAGTCGAAGCCTTCAGCTTCTCAATTCTGGCTGAAAGATAGAAAACCAGGCCGAGTTCACCGATAATCAGTAGAAAGAAAAGAGGGCCGCGTACCAGAGTTGCCGCCAAACCACTATAGGCGGTGATATAGGCGACTATACCTGTCAGCCCGAGACCAACAGCCATCCAGTTAAAAACTTTGGCCAGAAAAATTGACGACGCCTCTGCCCGAGTCTGGGCAATGGCGGCCTGACTACCTTGTCCGTACATGTTTCACTCCTTTATATGATAAGTGCTTTAAATGCAGATAAACTTTCACTTACGTATAGTAATTCTTCCTGCTGATTGTGCAAGGAAAAGAGAAGGCCGGACAAATCCTGTATTACGAGGAAGTTATCGTCCGTTTTGGCGGGCTACAGTAAGCAGTGTCCGGGCTATGATTTTAATATCCGTCCAGAGCGAATAATTCAGGATGTACCAGTCGTCCATATTGACTCTCTCCCTGTAATCTTCCACTTCAGACCGTTTGCCCACCTGCCATGGCCCGGTTATGCCGGGTTTCATAGAGCAATAGCGGCCTGCACTCTCCTTATAGAAATCATACAGTTCTCTGCCGACAATGGGCCTGGCCCCCACTACACTCATTTCACCTTTCAATACATTGATAAACTGAGGGAATTCATCAAGACTCAATTTCCGCAAAAGTTTACCAAGCCTGGTAATGCGCGGATCATTTTTCAACTTGAAGGTTTTGTTCCACTCTTCACGTAATTTTTCATCGGTTGCCAGGATTTCCTCAAGCTGTTCCTCAGCTCCCGCCCGCATCGTCCTGAACTTCAGACATTTAAATTTTCGACCGGTCATGGTTATCCGTTCATGCCCATAAAATATTGGCCCGCCATCAATCAGTTTAATCATGAGGGCTATTGACAGGGTCAGGGGCAGTGTAACAGTAAGGACAATCATAGAGAATAAAACATCGAAACTTCGTTTCCACTCAGTATGTGGATTAAAGTTGAGGATGATCAGATCACCGAGGGACTGCAATTCAGCATGATGGAGGCCATAGAGATAGAGATCAGGAATCAGGTAGATCTTAGCACCGAGAGACCGGCACTCCCGCAAAATCTGAAAGATCATCTGCTCTGCGCGCATGGGCAAAGCGATGTAAACATAATCTATGTCATTACTATCCAGATAATCCTGAATATTGTCCACTGCGCCAAGCACCGGGATATCCATTACTTCATCAACATCTTCTTTGTAAACATTATCGAAAAATCCCAGCACATCTATTCCCGCCCAGGGCATTGCCTCAATTTCCTTAACAAGAGTTACACCTAACTCCCCAGCTCCCACCACCACCGCCCTTCTGACATTTTTTCCTTTCTTACGTATCGCTCTCAAACATTTTCTGGCTGTTGCATGCAGGATGAATATCAAAAATGGTGTTGTCAGCGACCAGATCGTGAACACAACACGGGAATAGGCGTGAGATATTTTAAAGATGAAAAAATAGAAAAGCAGCACTCCGGTTATTATGATCCATGCCTTTATTATGGCAATAAATTCCAGATAAAATTTACCACCACGCCAGGAACGGTACAGCTGCACCGATTGAAAGGCGATAAAGCTCAGCATAAAAGTGATAATCATCAGCCTGGTGTAGTAGACACTCCATGGAACCCTGTACCAGTGAACAAGCATTGCCAGGTATCCAACGCAGAGGAGACAGTCAATTATATGCAGGATTCTGGCAATATACGTACTCTGCTCTCTGAGATTGGTAGCAACCATAATATCCTGTGATTTGAATACATTTTTTACCGGTGGCCCTGCACGTGGGTCATACCTGTCTCTGTTTACTCCACCAGGATTTATGCAAACTGAGTTCTGGGACTACTGCGGCTGGTAACTTCTCAAAGTTTTTGCCGGCTTTATAACCAAGATATTTCATTGCGGTCCGAACAGAAAAATCTGCTATCAACCCAAAACGCCTTCTTTGCATAATTTCTGCAAAGCCTGACTTGAAGTAGGCGCCCCCTTTTCTCTCGGCTCTGCCGAAATCCTTGAATAAAGATGCCTCAACAGTGTGAAGTACACCGATATCAAAATACCGTTTAAACTCTTGGGAAATTTTGTAATTATGGCTGTGGTAGACAACAGCTTCGCTCACATATTGTGCGATATAACCCTTTTGCAATAACCTGCCTGCTGCAAATGTGTCTTCTCCAAAAATGAGACTGTCTTTGAAATAGCCAATTTCTGCCAGCGCAGATGCCCTGAAGGCAGCAAAGGAATTTGAGGTGAAAATTGTCCCCAACCCTGCAGTTTTTCGATCCTGATATCTGCGTACCATACTTTGGTCCAGATAATTGAAATGTCGCAGGTGGGCAGCGGCAAATGATGCATCCTGGCGCGGCAATTGGCGCCCATATGTCATAGCCAGCTGCTCCTGGTCAGCAAATGGTGCCACGAGATTTTCAACCGCTTTATCGTCTTTGGGTATTGCATCCTGGGTCATAAACAGCAGCAGTTCGCCTCTGGCTTTCTGTGCCATCATGGTTCTGGTGCCACCATGATCAAAATCTTCCCGGGCTATTATGGTCAGATCCACACCAAAATCGTTACAGATAGCCACCGACCCGTCTGTTGATGAAGAATCCACCACCAGAATCTCCTCAGCCTGTAAGGTCTGGCTGGCAAGGGACTCAAAAAGACTTCTCAGGTACTTCTCGCCATTACATACTGGGATAATAATAGATAGATTCATCGGATCAACTACTCCCCGGCTAGATGTGGGCTCGTCTCCAGCCATCACACTCCGGCCCAACGCACCAGTAGATATTTACACATCGCCCAAACCATATATGGCGAAGGATGCTTCCTGTAAAGAATCACCTCACTCTGTGCTGCAATCTTTCGTAACAGCCAGGAAACTTCGCTGCGTTTTTTCTGCCACCCCCTTGCATGATAGGCTATCAGGTGCGGATCAAAGAGAAGACTCCAGCCTCTTTCCCTCAACCGGAGTGATAACTCTATATCTTCCTTATAAAGAAAAAAATCAGGATCGAATACCAGACCATTATCAGCTTCTAAAGCCGTTCTTCGACAGGCAAACACCGCACCGCAAACCGCAGGCAGATATTGTCTGGATCTTTTTACATCAGCCACCCGCCGTCCCTGATCCCGATCATACCAGCGGCCATACCAGCTTCGAAAAACACCTGTCGAATCTATATACTGAGAAGGCCTTCGCCTATTGGCATCAAATCCAACCAGCATACCCGATACCACGGCCGACGAAAGATCAGCAGCCATACCTTTCTGAAGTTTTCTGCAGTAATCATAGGGTAATACAACATCAGGGTTGAGAAAGATCACGATCTCAGACTGAGACGTAAGCGCCTTATACCCCATGTTATTCGCACGTGCATATCCGATATTATCAATCTTGATCAGGCGAAAGGGATACCGCTTCTGAAGCCTGTTCAGATATCGTGTATCGGTCGACCCGCTATCGACAATCACCTGCTCTAAAGAAACCTCAACCTGTTGCCGCAATGCTTCAAGACATAACGGCAGCATGACTTGCGAATTATGACTGACGATTACTACAGATACTTCGGGTTTCTTCTTATGCGCCATATCTCACCAATACTCGTGACTGGATCGTGAGAAATTCACGACACTTTTGTGCTACAGAAACCATTTGCTATATGTGTGGAGTAGCCTGTTTCCCTTGCCCTGGGCGGAACGCCTTGAGATTATCGATTGCACAGCCTCCCGCTCACTTGCGATCAACGCTCCGCCAAAATCCTCAACAGATAGAAGATTCCTCAAGTACAGTTGTTCTCTCTTGCGTTTCATATCAGTCAACTGCAAAAGCGCTCCTGCCACACCTTTTAGATAGGCCTTTAATTGCCTTTTCTTTATAACAAAGCACAACCACATAATTTGATAGAATAGAATTGCAGGTAAAAAGCGCCAAAGCAGTGAAATCGGATAATTTTTTACCAGGACGTTGATATTATTCCTGGTCGAAAGACGGATAGTAAACGGATTAATCTTAGAGCCGCTGGAAGCGCTACCGATATGGTAGACGACCGCCTGGGAGAGGAATCGGCACTTTAAACCTGCACGGGCTGCTCGCATATTGAGATCAACATCTTCGAGGTAAGCGAAAAAATCTTCGTCGAATAGCCCAACTTTATCGAAAAAACGACGGCTATACAGTGCGGCCCCGGCACATGCACCAAAGACATCTCTATCTTCGGCGAATTGGCCCCTATCCTCCTCCAGGGTGCCAACCTTATAACCCGCCCCCCCGCGAAGCACAGCATCACCTGCCCCGTCCAGGACCTGTCGCTGGTGATAGCTCATCATTTTCAGGCTGAAAAAATCATATCCAGGATATTGCTGAATAGCTCGCCCGAGGACTTCGATACAGTCCCTGGCGATCTCAGTATCATTATTTAAAAGGAGATACCAATCAGTCTCCCCTGCCTTGATACCAGCATTTACTGCAGCACTGAACCCCTGGTTTTGCTCAAAACGTATCAGCCGCACCCAGGGATGATACTCTCTCAAAAAACCCTCTGTATCATCGCACGAACCGTTATCAACCACAGTTACACTAAAAGCATTACAGGACTGTTCTTTGAGTGAACGAAGGCAGCCTGCCAGATAATTCCTGCCATTCCAGCTGGGAATGATAACTTCGATAATAGGTTTTTCGCGCATGTATTCCTCTATCCTCAAGCGAGCAGTTTGTCAGTTGACTCTGGCCGCTCTTCTTTTACTGCCAATGATCCTGCGGACATGATAAACCGGCTTATTCTGGGCTTCGTGATAGGTTCGGGCCTGTAATTCGGCCAGAAGCCCCATGGTGATAAATTGAAAACCGATGAAAATCAGCATAACTGCAAGGAGCAGCAACGGACGATCTCCCAGGGGAATACCAAACAGCTGCCGTTGTATTGTCATAATCGTTGCTATTATAAATCCTATTCCGCCGGTCATCACTCCCATAAGACCGAACACCTGGATCGGTCTGGTGGCATAGCACAGCAGGAATTTAACTGTGAGCAAGTCGAGAACCACACGCAGGGTCCGTGATATTCCATACTTGGTAGCACCAAACCTTCTTGGTCTGTGATTAACCTTAACTTCAGTGATATCAATCCCCATACCACTTGCAATTGCGGGAATAAACCTGTGCATTTCCCCATAGAGTTTGACGCACTTGATCACTTCCCTGCGAAATGCCTTCAGGGTACAGCCATAATCGTGCAAACTGACTCCAGTCGTAATTGAAATCAGCTTATTGGCTATCATCGAAGGCAGTTTTCTATTGATGAAGGCATCCTTGCGATCATGACGCCAGCCTGTTACCACATCATAGCCCTCTCGTATTTTGTCGAGCATCATCGGGATATCTTTCGGATCATTCTGCAGGTCACCGTCCAGGGTAATGATCACATCTCCAAGCGCGTAATCAAATCCGGCTGCCATTGCCGCAGTCTGACCGAAATTTTTCCTGAAGGTTACAACTGTCACGGTATCGTCTACAGCCTGTATCTCTTCCAGCAACTCGATACTCCTGTCCGTACTGCCATCATCGATGAAGAGAATCTCATGTTCCTCAGGGAGCTTATTCAGTACCTGCTTTAACTCATTATAGAGCAACGGTATGTTCTCTTCCTCATTAAGAATAGGAATCACGACGGAAAGTAGCACAGCCTCTCCTTATAGGTACAAGGGGCACATTCCTCTGTGCAGAAAACACCTTTTATTTGCTTGCGTATTGACCATTTTCTGTGAAAAAACTCTCTTTTACCCGAACAAACCGACAAGGGCTTTGAGACCATGGCAAAACAGACGGAGCACCTAATAAAAGTCAGGCATTATTTTATTTTTACCTGTACGAATGACAACAATCAAATATCAGACCAAAAGTTTGCACGTGCTCAGTTTGCAGTTTCCGGCTCAATCTCACAATGGACAGTCAACCGAATCTGTTGTTTTTTCTATTAACTGTTCGGAATATAGTGCGTTTTTCAACGGACTAACCAATTTTCCAGGCTTTTTCTTATCACCGCCTGCAAAGGTGAAGTAAAAAATCATTCCCACAATTCCAAGCAGGAACATCTTAAATCTCAGCAGCAATCCCATAACCAGTGATTCTGCGGGAGGCACTCCGGCGATCATAAAAAAGATCACAAATACAGATTCGAAGTAACCGAGATTACCGAGAATAGTGACAGGCAAATGTGCAAAAAACAGCGCCGCGGGAACCAGTATAGCTACGAGTAATAACTCCACATGAACCCCGAATGCCTTGAATGAAAAATAGACATTGAGTATGGCAATCACATAGAACATCAGGGTTAAAGTGATGAGCTTGAATAGAAATGTCTTGTCCTTTGACATTGTCTGCCATGCGAGGTGCAGACGATGACGAACTTTATCTGTTTTGGCAGCAACAAACCGGATAACGTCTTCGAGTCGTGTCGCCATCCTGGCCACCCTGGCCATCTTCAGTCCATTCAGCCAGAGAATGATATTGCTTGTGAGCACGTTACCGACCCGCAACATCCTATCTGTTATCGATGGTACGAAAATAAGTACTGAAATCACTACCAGGCCGGCAAACCCACTCAAGGATGTAACAAATACAGTTGGATTCTGATAAAGCGCAGGTCGTAATAATGGCATCATCAATACCAGCAGCAGGAGAAAAATAAGTCCGGAAAATCGCTCTATAAAAACTGAAATTGCCGAATAGACCTGATCATTAATCTCATTGCCTCCGTAATAGGCCCGTACGACATCACCACCGACGGTGGAAGGAAGAATATTTGAAAAAAAATAGCCAATGCAATAAATCTGCAACAGCCTGGCAAATGAAACGCGTTTATCACCATGCACCAGAATCAAGCGCCACTTCAGGCAGGATGCTGTCAAAACAGCAGGCCCCATCAGTAAGGACAATAGAAAATAGCCCCAGTGGATCTGCCTCAACACGTCTACTAACTCACTTCCCCGAACAAAGGAAAAGAGAAGCACGAAGAAGAGAATACTAAAGGCAAATTTTATCAGGATCGTTCCACGAACTCGCACTCTGAACAGCCTATGTACTCCTGCTTGATTGCACAAAGGGATAGCGAAAACAACGTCTGCAATTCAAAACAATCACCACATATTTTAACTAATTTATTTCCTGCATTTCATTACACTACCAATTCCGGCAGCCACTGATAGTCTTTGTTAAGAGACTTAACCGGCACCAGCGTACGGCACAACCAAGTTATCGTTATCGGACCAATATCTTACGCAACCGGCTATGCACACCTACGACAAAACGTTCATGGCGAACCATAAACCAGAACATCATGCCGGAAAAATAGTGCAGATAGATAAAAATTATCATGCAACGGGGACCAGGCCCTCCCCTGAAGCTTCCCAGTGGAATTAATTTTGACAAAATGAAGGTTTTACACACCCTAAGACTTTCGTTACCTGTCAAATCATAGTTATTATTTAATATCCGTTTCATATTATTCACATATCCTGTCATAGATGTGACGCATAAACAGCCTCACCCGTAGAAGTGGATTGTATTTCAAATGAAATAGCGGATAATCCCAGAGAGTTCTGCTTCTCCTAGCTTTACCTGTGAGTTCCGGCGTGTGCTTACCGTGGAAATCGTCCAGATGATACTTATGTCTGATCTTAGCTATCTCACAACTCTTGGGAAAAGCTAGCTTACTGACCATGAGATAATTCAGCCAGGGTTTGTAATCACTCATATTATAACCGAGGATAGCTGAAGCGGCACCATACCTGGGTGCGGCATCGATGAGACCTCGCTGGAGCGGCGCAAAATACTTATCCTGCTTTTGCTCTGCCCTGCCGATATCGTCATCTTCTTGCCTGAACTCCAGTTCATAGCCATTCTCAGTGAGTTTATAACCGTTAAGGGTCGGATGAGGTGCTCTGCATGCTTCCTCAAAAAGATCCCGTGCGTACAATACAGTTGACCCTGCTATATCAAATTTAAATTTATCGTAGATAACCCCTTCGAGCATATTATTTTGATCACTCGGAAACTCAATACCACGTGTCGCACCCAGCAAGAATCCAAACAATCGGGGTTTATCACTTCGATGGCAGACAGCTTCATAGAGGAAACGCTGAATAGTACCAAGCCAGCCGATATCGACCAATGCGATATTGTTATGTTCAAAAAATCCTACATCTTCAAAATACCGTAGCATTGCCTGACCGCTACTTCGCGTCTGTCCTTTAACTTCAGCCTGAAATTCCGCATCTTCGAGCATTTTAAAAAATCTTTGCTCAATCTCAGGGTCATATCCGCTGTGTTGAAAGCTGAGGCAATCATCTGGTTGTAAATTGTATTTTTCCAGATGTGGAAGAAAACCTTCTCCTTTCAGCTTAAAAATTCGGCAAATATCATTGAAGTCTCTGTTGCCTTTGGGGAGAAAAGCGATTCTGGCATTGGTTTTAGTAAGCCCCTGATTCGAACAACTGGCGCTTGCCAAAGCCATCCTGCTCACATAGAGATACTCTATCTCGGGCAAACCTCCCTGTGGATAAAGTGAGGGAATTGCCTTCTCCCAAAACTTTTTAAACGTATACCCCTCCCGCGAGAGGAAAAAGATTTTTGTTATCGACTGTTCGAGACATCGCTCAGCAATGTGCTGCAGAAAACCACCAATAATCGGTGCCAGAAAACTATAACCTTCACGATATAGAGCTGGTTGCTCTCTGTTTTCCCCTTCATGGGGCAGCATGAGCTGTTGAAGTGCCCGGCCTCTCCAAAACGGCATTCCCTTGCTGTAGTTGATGTATCGCTTAACAATCGATTTTCTACGTCGCTCAGCGGCATCCTTGAGCACCATAGCTTCTATGCCAAATTCTGTAGGCCGCAATCCATCCGAGATAGGATTATCACCGACATGAAGCCATCCGGTCCTGTCTAATTCAAATTTGTCTGCAATATATTGATAGGCTTTACCAGAGGCCTTAGCCAGAAAAGTATCGGCAGAGGATATGACCTCTTCAACAGAATCAAGAAACCCTGCTCTCCTGACAAGAGTTTTGAGATGGTCAGAAGGGAGATAAATATCCGAAACTACCAACACCCTTTTGCCCTCTGCAGCAAGCTCACGAAGCCAGTTCACTATCTCCATTCTCGGGATAATCATCTGCTGCTCCATACCTAACTCGAACCGGGTAACGCGCGCCAGCAGGTCATCTGTCTGGCTTTCACCAGTAACAATTTGCAACAACTCAGACATAAACTTCGGATAGCAGGCTTCCTGGTCATCAAAACATTTGCCGGTTTCTTGCCGGTGTCTGCTTTCTATCATGTCACGAAGTTGTTGAACTTCCCTGGCGGTTATTCTTATGCCCAACGAGAGGGCGAGCTCAGATATATACCTGGCAACCGGCTTCTTCACCAGATCAGGGTCATGGAGCCGACGAATGACCAGGGTGTCAAAAAGGTCAAAAGAGACAACCTTCAAGTGAGGCTGCCTTTTGTGGCCATCTTTCAATAAGGCTGAAAGTGAATAATATTCGTTGAAACCCATTCGGTCACGAGTGAGTTGAAGGTTATTATTTAACCACTTTATCCTTGAGCAAAATGAACTTTTTTCTGCAACCAGATACTCAAACTATTGCACAACGCCTTAGCTGCGGGCCTCACACCTCTGTTTACACGATCGGGCTGTAAAACGGTTTTGACCTGCTGCAATTCCTGCTCTAACTCCATCAACCTGCCAGCTCCTGCCTCTGCGTATTTTCTCTCTTCTCGTGGTAACCTGGCCAGCATATATTTCAAGATCACCTGTTTGTCCTGCTCTCTGCCTGTAATGGCAGCTTCCCCCAGGGTGTTATTTGAATGAATACGATAATAGAGCAGGCGTTCGTTATGGAGATAACTCACACCTTTTGGGTATGCCATCATCATTCTAAAGATGAAATCATAATCGTGCAGGTACCTTAACGAGGTAAATAATCCGACCTCCTGCTGCGCTTTTGTGGTCATGAAGAGGTTTGATGTAGTGACCAGGAGATTCCCTTTAAGAAACGAGGCGTAGAGATCATTGCTATCGAAAAAGGTTTGTCGATTCTTTCTGTGCCAGATGTTCCAGCCGAAATCAAATTCTGTAAACTCTATACTC
Organism: Desulfosediminicola sp.; assembly: GCF_048381775.1. NCBI lineage: Bacteria > Pseudomonadati > Thermodesulfobacteriota > Desulfobulbia > Desulfobulbales > Desulfocapsaceae > Desulfosediminicola > Desulfosediminicola sp. Next base: position 369,760 of record NZ_JBLXGE010000003.1, read on the forward strand.
GTATCAGAAATAGGAATAACGTCAGTGAAAATACATGCTGCATCACTCTCTTTTTGATGAGCCAATAATTTTTCCAGCCTGTTTTGAGCATATACATCGTCCGAATTCAAAATGGAGATATACTCGCCTTTCGCCAACCCCATGCCGCGGTTAAGCGTATTATAGGCATCTCTGTTTTCCTGAAAGAGATATGTGAGACGTTTATCGTCATAACTTTGTACGATCTCCCCTGTTCGATCTGTTGAACCATCATCAATGACAATTAATTCCAGGTCGGCAAAAGTTTGCTGCAGAACGCTTTCCACCGCTGCACCAATATACCTCTCATGGTTATATGCAGGAATGACCACTGAAATAAGAGGTTTCACCATTTGCTCGAAATCCCTCTCCTGGTGTTGAATTTACAGGGGCGTCCGACAGCGATTTCCGGTAGAATGCCTGAAGGTCTTTATCCCTGATCGTGTGCAAATGCGAAGTTATCCTGTTGGAAAAAAAGGCTGGAATACTCTCAAAGTATGTCACAAAGAAAAGTGATTTTGAAGGGGAGGTACGAAAAAAAGCTCTGTAGTTTATGGCTCTTCAGCGCTGTTTGTCAGCTAAGTTAAACATGTATTTCATAAAACAACGGGTAATTACAGCAAATCTCAGACTTCCGTTAATATAAGTTGGATTTTCAGGCCATTCACTATGAATTGAAAATTTTTGTTTCACACTTTTCAGCTTACAGCATATTACAACCCGACTGTTTTTCTCTTTCTTATATATATCAGGGTATTTCAGCACTTTGCCCTCATCTTTACACTAAAAACTATCTGGGTTTTCCATGCATTCAGGAGAATTAAACAAATCCCAAAAGATCCCTCATTCACCAAACGGGTTGGAGTCCCACAGTTTAGTCGCATCCTAGCATCAAGTTGCTACTGAAAATTTGTATCAATAGTATGAATTTCAGAGAAATATCTTTACCTGCACTGCTTTTATGGGTTAGGATTTATCCAGTCTACTGGTTCAGAATTGCCACACTGACCCGTTCAGGCAGTAACAATAACTCAATCTATAATTCGACTCACCATAGACTTACAGCTCGAACAAAGCGAACATATGCAACATTTTCCAATGACACCCAAAGAGATGGTCATCAGCCCATGGCGTAACCGCTATCTGCTGAAAAAGGCCATTCAACGGGAAATAAACGGGCGATACAGAGGCTCCATTTTAGGAATACTCTGGTCATTCTTTACGCCCTTGCTCATGCTCAGCGTCTATACTTTTGTGTTCAGCGTGGTATTCAAGGCAAGATGGAGCGGCGGATCTGGTTCAAAAACAGAATTCGCCCTGATACTTTTTTCAGGACTTATGGTGTTCAACCTCTTTGCAGAGTGCGTGAACCGAGCGCCCACGATGATTTTGGGACATAGCGATTATGTAAAACGGGTGATTTATCCGCTTGAGATCCTGCCGTTGGTAACCATGGGTTCAGCAATATTTCAGACTACCATCAGCTTAGGTGTATGGTTATTGGCCTACGTTGTCCTTTTTGGTATCCCCCAAGTGACGGTATTTTTACTACCCCTGGTACTAATGCCACTGATCTTTCTCACATTAGGAATATGCTGGTGGCTGGCGGCCCTGGGAGTATATTTACGCGATGTATCACAAATCATAGGTATCATCACAACAGCAATGCTGTTTTTATCTCCGATTTTCTATTCAGCATCACGGTTGCCGGAAAACTATCAAAAGATTCTGAAACTGAACCCGCTGACCCTGATAATTGAACACACACGTGGCATCCTGCTTTGGGGGAGATTACCAGACTCAATCACTCTGATCATCCAATATATCCTGACCATTTCAATCTGCTACATGGGATTTGCCTGGTTCCAGAAAACTCGAAAAGGGTTCGCCGATGTCCTGTGAAGTCCCAATTCTGATCAAAGATCTATCAAAATGCTATCAGATCTATGACAGACCTCATCATAGGCTATTGCAGATGATTCACCGCGGGCATCGTCAGTACTACCACGAATTCTGGGCATTAAAAAACTTATCGATGAACGTTGAGAGAGGAGAAACAGTTGGAATAATTGGTCGAAATGGTGCAGGTAAGTCAACGCTGTTGAAAATGATATGCGGTACTCTAAACCCGACTAAAGGTACCATTAAGACAAATGGTAGAATAGCAGCAATTCTCGAACTTGGTACGGGCTTTAATCCTGAATTCACAGGCAGGGAAAATGTCTACCTTAAAGCTTCGATCCTTGGGTTAAAAAACAAAGAGATTGATGATCGTTTCGGCTCCATCGCAGATTTCGCAGAGATAGGCGACTTTATCGATCAACCTGTACGCACTTACTCTAGCGGAATGCTGGTCCGCCTGGCATTTGCAGTCTCAGTAAACGTTGACCCAGAAATTCTCATTGTCGATGAGGCTCTCTCTGTAGGAGATGAACGTTTCCAGAGAAAATGCTTTTCGAGAATTGAGTCGATACGAAACAGCGGTGCAACCATCCTCTTCGTATCACACTCCGGCTCCACGGTAATCCAACTCTGCGACCGAGCCATTCTTCTGGAAGACGGTGCAAAGCTTGCTGAGGGCATGCCTAAAAAAATATACGGCTATTACCAAAAATTGCTGTATGCCCCTGATGACAAAAAAGACTTTGTTAAATTAAGCATAGTAGCCGATGAGCCATTACCAGCAGTTATAGAATCTGACCAGAAGGGGACAGAAGTAAATACACAAGCCCCAGATCGACAACAACAAGATGCTGAAAACTTCAACCCGGATCTGGTCCCTACCAGTACTATCGAATATGAGTCTTGCGGTGCTGTGATTTACAACCCGCAAATACTCACTTTAAGTGGCAAGATCGTTAACAATCTTGTTCGTTCAAAACGTTATATTTACAACTACGCTGTCGATTTTACAGAAGATGTTCAAAACGTACGTTTTGGCATGTTAATAAAAACCAAAACAGGTGTAGAACTCGGTGGCGCGACCTCTGCCTGTTCACTCCATGAAATGGTGGAGTTCATTCCTGCTGGAACGAAATATTCGGTGCAGTTCAATTTCCGCTGCGCACTTAATGAAGGTACGTATTTTCTCAACGCGGGAGTTATAGGCGAAATTTCAGGTGTTGAAACTGTTTTACACCGTTTGCTTGACCTGGCAATGTTCAAGGTTCAGCCTGAACCGAAACGCCTGACAACTGCCATTATCGACTTTGATTGCAAACCTGATTTTTCGATTCTTAAAAACTAACGCCACATGAATAAGATAAATCATCTAGACAACCAACAACTACAGGATGAATTAACATCATTACGTGCATTTAAGGAACAGGTGCGAGGTTCCAGGTCATGGAGGTTCACTTCACCATTGCGGCACCTAGCTAGGAAGCTTACTCGTTTAGGTTCCATACCTGATATCACCTCCCGACTGCAGGACATAACAACTCAATCTAACCTCCAGAGGTCCTTTGATCCGCTTTTTTATAAACGCGCTTATCCTGAATCATCAAAAGATCCTCGCAAACATTACCTAACGTACGGTCTGTCTTCAGGAAAACCGGGCACAGCCCCGGTGCTAATAACAGAAAAGCAGATAACTCTGCTCGATTCAACCAAGCAGACTGTCCTCCTGGTTGTGCATGACTCAGATCATTCAGGCACTCCGGTTCTTACCTATAATATTGCCAGGCATCTGCGAACTCAGTTCAACGTAATCCTACTTCCGCTTCATGGAGGTAAGCTGATACCTGCATTCTCCATGTCCGCAGATGTATGCATTGAGCCATTCCCCGATGGTTACAATGAAAATGTTGCCTCAGCTGTTCTCGATGATTTCCTGGCCAGAGGCTTAATCGATTTTGCTATTGTAAACAGTATCGTTTCAAGATCAGTTCTTCGCATACTCGCCGAGCATTACATCCCGTCTGTATGTCTGATCCACGAATTTCCAACATATATCCGGCCTAAAAATGCATCATTGCAGGTACAGCTATGGGCCACCAGAACAATTTACTCTGCGAGACTGGTTTACGAAAACACTGCTGAGCAGTGTCCTGAATTGAAAGAGTCAAACGCACTTATCATCCCTCAGGGAAAGTGTTCTCCGCCTGAAAATGACACACATTCAGGATCGCTATCTGATCCTCTAGCTACTATTGAGGATGCACTTGACCTTCTAAAGTCTTACCAATTACCTGATGGTGCCATACTCATCATTGGCGTAGGTACCGTTGAGTTTCGCAAAGGGGTCGACCTATTTATAGATTGCGCCAGTCGACTACTTCATGCTTGTACTGATCTTCCCCTGCTTTTTGCATGGATTGGGCCCGGCTATGATCCTGAATCAGACCTGAATTATTCAACCTTTCTAAAAGATCAGATACATAGACTCGGCTTGACCGATAAATTCGTTTTTACCGGACATATCCAACAAATAGGTAAAATTTACGAAATGGCAGATGTGCTCTTTTTAAGCTCTCGTCTCGACCCATTACCTAACACCGCTATAGAAGCTATGAGTTCAGGTGTGCCTGTTGTATGTTTTCAGAACGCCTCTGGAATAGCCGATGTTCTCACCGACTTTAACATGGATCGCGAATGTGTCGTTCCTTATCTTAGAACCGATCTGGCAGCTCAAAAAATTGCCGCGCTATGCAACAAAACCGCACTTAGGGCTTATGTAGGGAACACTCTTAAAAAGCAGGCCTCCAGCACTTTTGATATGGGTAAGTACTCAGGGCAACTTGCAGATATTGCGCTTAACTGCACCCAAACAGTCAATAAAGAAAAGGAAGAGTGTCTTCGTCTCATCAACAGTGACCTTATTGATCTCTCTTTTTTACCCCCCCCTACTTTGGGTCCGCTTACTCAGCAACAGGCCGCCCGCTTATTCGTGCGCTCATGGCGAAGCGGTGTGCAGCGCAGAAAACCTTTTCCAGGCTTCCATCCCGGGATCTATGCCGAACTAAATGATGTCGATTTATCCAGCTCAAACCCCCTCATTCACTTTATTGATGCAGGCAGACCAAAAGGCCGTTGGCTATCCCGGCTGATTAGTCCCTCAAAAAATAGCTGTTTTGAAAATCCTGAACTGAATAGCCAGCTAAAGATAGGCCTCCATATCCATTGCTATTACCCTGAATTACTTTCGGGCTTGATTGAGCAAATTAGCAGGCAACCACTCAAGCAATTCGACCTGCTTGTAAGTACGACGACTGACGATGGCTTCCGCCTAGCTAAAAAGGTGACTGACTCCTGGCAATCAGGCAAAGCAATCTGCCGTAAAGTCCCTAATAAAGGTCGTGATATCGGTCCATTTTTAACTGAGTTCGGCGACAGAATCGTCAACGATTACGATATAATTGGCCATTTCCATACAAAAAAAAGCCTTGCTGTTGCTGATAATGGGGTAGTTCAGTTCTGGGTTGATTATCTGCTAGAACATCTGATTGGCGCAAATCATCATATGATACCGACAATCCTTGATGCTTTTGCGAGAAGCCCAAAGCTTGGACTCGTCTTCCCCGAAGATCCATACATTGTCGGGTGGTCAGCCAATCATCCCACAGCCAGACAATTAGCCGAAGAACTGGGAATTGAAGATATAGGTTACAAATTCTTTAACTTCCCGGTCGGCAACATGTTTTGGGCTCGCCCGGAGGCTTTGTCATCACTATTTCTGCGCAACTTTCAATGGGATGATTACCCGGAGGAGCCATTAGCTAACGATGGCTCCCTCCTTCACGCCCTTGAGAGGATGATCCCATTAATAGTACAAAAGCACGGATTTCGACACGCCTTGACCTATATACCAGGAATGACGAGGTAATATAATACGACAACTGCACTGCTCTGTATAAACTATAGGAATAGAATGCAGCTATTTTCAAAAATACGCGACCAGTTCATCAAACCCAAAGAGCACTTGGACATCACCATTGTTGGCAGCTGCCTATCAAATTTTGTTGTTTCGAGCTATCTCGAAAATCATCTTCCACCGAACCTGTCAATTCGCCGCCTAACAAGTGCCTTACAATTGCGTACTGATATTATTCTTGAGTTACTGGAACACAAAGGCATGGACATCGACCTCGTTGAACATTATCTCAAAGCCGGAAAGTGGGGAAAAAGTGCTACCCAACACAAATATGCCCAATGGTTCTCTTCATTCGTCCTTGAAAAATGTCTAGAGTCAAGAAACATCCATGACGATTGTCCTGATCTGCTGATCATGGATTCTCTTTGTGATATTCGCCATAGTCTTTATGCCCATCGCAGTAAAGGCTGGAAAGCATTTTTTGGTAATATTCAATTCAGTGACGCCTCAGTAGAAAAAAACTTTACAAATGAATTCTGCCACATCGGCCTGCTTCCTGCTGATGAGCAACTCAAAAAACTAATCAGGCTAGTAATGCACTTCAAAAAAAGAAACTCAAGCCTAAGAGTTGTTTATATGCATTTCCCTTTAAATCCTAATTATGTAGATCAGAAGTGGATAGCCCGCAGCTCTCATTTCGAGATGTTACTCAATGTCTTTTTGGAAAGAGATAAGCATAAGGATATTCTCTCAATTTCTGTTCCTGAAAAGTTGAATATCCCAGTGACTGACCCTGAACATCCAAATTACAGCCCCCAGATATGGAATCATTTTTACCCGGAAACATATAATTTTTTCGCGGAGCATATCTCACACTTTATACTTAATAGAAAACCTATGTTCAAGCCATCAGGCACAAATTAACACTGTGATCCCAGACTACAATCGGTTTCGTTTATATCGCATACTTTTTCTTATGTATGCATAGGCTTAACATTATTATCCCAAAATATCTCAACCGGAAAACAGGCTATTCTCATGAAAAAATGTCTCTTAATCCTTGGTATGCATCGTAGTGGAACTTCTGCTTTTACCGGTACACTTAATAACCTTGGGGTTAATCTCGGAAAAAATCTGATGCCTTCGAAACCTGACAATCCCAAAGGTTTTTTTGAGAATCGCATAGTCCACGATATAAACAATGACATTTTTACCCTCTTGAATTCTCATTGGAGCGATATTTTCCCCCTTTCCGAAAAATGGTGGGAATCACCTATCATCAGACCTTTTCATCGTAGAATTTCATCATTTATTAATAACGAATTCAATGACAACGCCATATTTGCACTGAAAGATCCCCGGCTATGCCGTTTGGCACCAATCTGGATTCAGGTTCTAAAAGAAAATAATATCGAACCGTTTTTTGTATTAATCGCACGCAACCCGGCAGAAGTTGCTGCTTCTTTGAAAGAACGGAACGATATGGCGCCTGAGGTTGCAATGCATTTATGGTTCAGACATGTACTTGAAGCCGAATTCCAGACGAGAGATCATCATAGAGGATTTGTATCTTTCGAAAAACTTATAGAACAACCTAACACTTCTGTTCTCGGTACCATTAAACAACTCAGACTAGAATCAGATATCGATACCACTCCACTTGTTCAGGCCGAAACCAATTTTATAGATAAAAGCATGCGTCACCATGTCATCACTAATTCTGATGATTCCACCTTCAAACTTGCTGCAACTTGCTATAAGATCTTACAATCTCTATCTGAAAACATCTTGGCACCAATAACCATCCATGAAAAGTTCGACGAAATTCGAAACGAATACCAAAATCTATTCGATATTTTTCTCAGTGAAGAGATGTGCGATTTAGCAAAAATGCGATCCATAATAACTACTTGTGGTGAAGAAATTTCACATCTCAAACAGCGACACAAGGAAGAACTGAAGCTCGTTCAGGATAAAGCAGACCAGGAACTTGAAGTTCTTCATGAACAATATGAAGGCAAGATGAAAGGTGCTCTATTCACGTTGAAGTGTCAAAATGAATTCGCTGCTACAGAATCTCAGAAACTAATCAATAAATTGAAAACTGAAAACGAACTGCTCAAAGCACATCTCAGTCACTCACAAACAACTGTTGAGCAGATGCAGGAAACCCTGGGTTGGCAATTAGCAGATAAAACAAGGGCAGTAGCCCATAAACTTTTACCCCCTGATTCTCTGCGAAGACGCGCTGGTCGGGTATCAGTGCGCAGCGCAAAAGTTCTGATACAAGAGGGGCCAAAATCTTTGCTGCAAAAAAGTGGCAATAAAATAATCGGTTCAAAGTTATCATTTCAAGATACTCTACTTGAATCGTTAAATATAAACCCTGATTCCGAAAATTCATTACATTTTAAGGAGAATGATAACGTACAAGCCAGCATTATTATTCCAGTCTACAATAACTGGTCATACACCTGGAAATGTCTTCTCTCAATTTACCACCGTACCGAAGGGAATTACGAGATTATCATTGTTGATAACGGCTCAACAGATGAGACACCGAAAAGATTGGCTAAATGTACCGGGATTACGGTAATAACCAACTCAACCAACGAGGTATTTGTTACCGGATGCAATCAGGGCGCTGAGGCGGCTAATGGTGAATACCTAATTTTCTTAAATAATGATACAGAAGTGACTATTGGTTGGCTACAGGCACTGCTGGCCCCCTTTAGTGACCCGAAAACTGGAATCGTTGGCGGACGCTTACTGTATCCGGACGGTAGCTTACAAGAAGCTGGAAATATTGTATGGAGTGACGGTAATGGCTGGAATTATGGCCATGGAGACGATCCTTACCTACCTCAATACTCCTATCGTAAAGAAGTCGATTACTGTTCAGGTGCCTGCCTTGCTATTCCACAAAATCTTTGGCAAAAACTTGGCGGATTGGATATTCGTTATCGTCCTGCATACTATGAAGACACCGATCTTTGTTTTAGTGCCAGGAAATATGGCTATAAAGTAATTTACCAGCCAGAGGCGCAGGTAATTCATCACGGAGGGGCCTCCGCAGGTACTAATACAAGTCAAGGTTACAAAAAGTACCAGGAGATCAACAAAGCGAAGTTCCAGCACAAGTGGAAGCACACCTTAACAAGAGATCATTATTCCGATCCCAGTATGCTGTACCTGGCAAGAGAGCGTGGAGCAGAGAAGAGAATTTTAATTATTGACCATTATGCACCGACCTTCGATAAAGACTCAGGTTCTCTCAGAATGTTCAGCCTGATTCAAATCTTTCAAGAACTGGGCTTTAAGGTGCTTTTCTGGCCTGACAATCGGGAGTATGACAAGAGATATACCCTTGAACTTCAGAGGTTGGGAGTAGAAGTGTTTTTTGGTGATACCACCTTCGAGCAATTCATTATCGAATATGGCAAATACCTGGACGTCGTCCTCCTTTCAAGACCATATATCGCTAAGAATTACATCCATCTAGTTAAAACCAACTCGAATGCCATCACCATCTTCGATACTGTTGACCTTCATTATCTTAGGGAAGAGAGGAAGGCAAAGCTTATAGTAGAACAATGGAAAAACCTGGAATTCTATTTGGCAAATGAAACTGATGCAACTCTTGTTGTTAGCCCAACTGAAAAAGAGATACTTAGCCAGGAAGAATTTATCGATAAAGTGCACATTGTCAGCAACGTTCATCAACTTCAAGATTGCAACAATAACTTCATAGACCGCACCGGATTGATGTTCATAGGTGGTTTTAATCATCCACCAAACGAAGATGGAATACTGTGGTTCGTGAATGCTGTTTTACCATTAATCAAGAGAAAACTTCCAGGCATTCACTTAACAATCGTTGGCAGCAATCCATCTCAGGAATTACAAAATCTCCAAAATCAGACCATTGATGTAACTGGTTATGTAGAGGATGTGAGTACATATTTTGAAGATGCTCGGGTCTTCGTGTGCCCTTTGAGGTATGGAGCAGGAGTCAAGGGAAAATTGGGGCAAAGTATTAGCTATGGGTTACCTGTAGTAACAACATCTGTTGGCGCTGAAGGCATGGGACTGTCACATGGAGTCAATGCCTTGATAGCAGACCAAGCAGAAGATTTCGCACAAAACGTAATCGAACTTTATACAGACGCGAACACATGGCAAAAGATATCAAATAATAGCAGGAAGGTTATAGAGGAAAATTTCTCTATACCTGTGATAAAAAATTCACTAATTAATATTTTCGACCAAAATAAAAGTGACAACAAACCAAGGTATATTTTATTACATTGTCATCTTTTTAAAAATGCAGGAACAACATTTGATTGGAGTCTTCACAGATTTTTTGGCGCGAAGTTTTACGAACATCATGATGATGAACAGATGAAACGTGGACGCAAGTATCTCGGACCATTCCTCAAAGAGAATAAGGGTATATCTGCGCTTACCAGTCATCATGTTACATTTCCGTTACCAACCGAAGAAAGTCTTCATTTGATACCTGCGATTATATTTCGCCATCCCATAGACAGGATTGGCTCCGTCTACTCATTTGAGAGACAGCAATTTTCAAACACTCCAGGTGCTAAGAAAGCAAAAGAGTTGTCTTTCAAAGACTATGTAGGATGGAGGTTATTAAAAAATACAGGCGCAACGATACGAAATTACCAAACAAGGTATTTTATTGAAGAAGACTCAGCAGATTTAACACAGTATCATTTCGAGGTCGCTCTCGATGAAATAGAAAAGATACCTTTGATTGGTGTTGTTGAACGCTATGATGAAACCATGGTTGTGTTTGAACATTATCTTGATCATTTTTTCCCACATATAGATTTATCCTACATAAGGCAGAATGTTTCAAACAGCAGAGATAACGTCATAACAAAGCGTATAGCAACGATAAAAACAAGCCTTGGGCCGCAGTTATTTGAAAAAGTTATTGAAAGTAATGGTTATGATTTGAAAATACATGATATCGCCAACCGGAAACTCGATTGTCAAATTAGTCAAATTACCAATTTTGAAAAGAAATTATCAGACTTCAAAGATCGATGCCGGATGCTGCAACTTTCTGCAAACTCATCTGTTGATAAAAATTAGATTACTCATTGATTATTTATCTGAAAGACAGCTGGATTAGTACAATAAGTGCAACACACTGAATATGGAAAAGTGAGTGAGTTGAAGGTATGGTGTCAGCTCCTACACTTAACCAACGCCAGGATTGCATGAAACAACATAAACACCACCGACAACCAACTCTTGAACAAAGATACCAGATTTCAAGACTTCGTAAAGCAGGTATGAGTCTCAGAGCTATAGCCGATGAGGTTGGAATCAGTTGCAGCACAGTAATCAGAGAACTTAGCAAGAACTCTACTGCTGATGGCTATAACGCTGATGCTGCGCAAATATCAACCAATAAAAGACGATCAGAAAGCCATAAACACAACAAACGATCTCCTGAAACTGATCGTATTATTTCTGAATCTTTATCGCTTGGCTTGTCTCCTGAAGCAATCAGTCAGAGGACGAAAGTTGAATTGTCGCCTGAATCGGTCCTATGCCATGGCACTATCTACACAAGTATTTATAACAATAAAGCGCGTGGAGGGAGGTTATTCAGTCGACTGCCAAGGCATGTTAAAAAACGTTGGAAAGGCGGTAAGAGAAGACACATGGCGGGAGCTTCGTTGATACCTCAACAACAAGATATTTCAAAAAGACATACAATTTTGGACAAACGCAGTCGTATAGGTGACTGGGAAGACGACACTGGCCTCGGCAAGAAGGGTTTACCTGGTGACACTCCTTGATCGAATCAACAGGTTCACATTTGTTCTACGAGTTTCTAAGAAAACTAAAAATTAGGCGGCCTCAGCAATGGCAGCGTTGTTGAGCAGAGTGCAGGAGGTCCGCACAATAACCCTTGACCACTGTTCGGAATGTGCATTCATTCAACCGCTTCCGTAGCGGCGGGGGCGGGAACTATTTTTCCAAAAAAAAGCGAGTTGGTAGCGTGGACCTAATAAAAACTCAAATAGCAGGATTAGGCGCTTCTGGCCCAAGGGATTTGATATCTCAACTCCGTCTGAGCAGGAAATAGAGGATAGGATTTTACTGTTAAACCTAACACCGAGAAAGGTACTTGGAGGGCGAACTCCCCTGGAAACCTTCTCAGGTAACAGTGTTGCACTTATTACTTAAATCCAGCCCATTCGCTGATTTGTTAAAATCAGCCTGACAAGCAAGGTAAAGCAAGAGTTTCACCACAACTTGCATTGTGGAATTAACTATGAGACAGCAGTGAGAGAATATATTAGGGACTCTATTCCTGCTGGGTATGATATTCATGCCTGGCAAATTTCGCCCGTCGAAATACTCTAATCTAGCCAGAAAATATTATCTTACCAGATGACCTTCATCCTTATTAAAAAGGGAGAGGTTATTATTCTTCAAAAAAACTAGGTCATCATAAGCGTTATTGTATCCATAGACTCTATGATATTTCTCAAAGGGTATTTGACCAGCAGCTTGCCGATACAGTTTATCCGTATATATTTCTCTAGACCTATTCACGTATTTCAAACCTTTCCAGCGATCAACAACAAAATTCCCTTCTATTGAAATACACACTAACAGTACAATCACTTTTGTCATATTTAACACGACTGCTTTCCTATCAGAACTCAATGCAGCTACAATCCAAACTAACCCTATACCCGCTAACTGATAAGCTATAAAGTATCGATGAGGAACACTATTCCATCTAGCACCTGATTCCGGCAGATATCTATTCCAACAACAAGCCAAGTAAAATAGTGAAGAAAAAACTATCAAACACAATGGAAAAACATCATATCTCCACATTTTTCTTATTACATACAATACAACATAATACAAGTAAACAACAAGAAGGCAAATACCAACTATAGAGGATAATTTCAATGTATTTGCATTATATTTCATGATCGGAATAAATGAAGAAGTAACACTGATAAGGGTGGTTGTAATGAAATTCTCAATATTTTGGGAAAAACCTTCAATCGCTTGTATTATTGATATTCTATTTCGTGATTGATAATATGAAATATTCTTCAATAACGAAATAGCCACCATTAAAACTAGACCTTGTATCAGCCACAATGCTAGCATAAACCTTTCCCTATGAGATAGGTAAAATATCACTGTCAAAAACAAGGTGGAACATATAGCCAATATAGCAATATCCTTATTAAGGACAATGAATATTGTTGCATAGGCAGCGAAAACAGACAGCAAATAGCCCACGTCATTTTGCCCATAATAGCGATTAATCACCTTACTAAAAATCAGGAAATATATAATAGCAAGAAAGTAATGAATATTCGCAGTGGCCAATATTGACCACGTAAACTGTGATGAAGTTGCGAAGCTGAGAGACAGAAGTAGGACCACAATTGTCCAGCACAAACTGACTTTTTTTTGCGACTTTATGAAATTATACATCAAGACAATAGAAATAATAATTCTGAATATAATGCCGCAAATCAACTCGTATTTAAAATTCAAATCTAAAAATTTAGCATTGACAAATAGCAAAACTACTCGTAAGGGATTTGGATGCAAAGGCCCCCATAACATCCCAATTTCATAATCCCCCGCATACAAGGGTTCCAAATGCAATCTAATATAACGCCAAGAATCACCAATCGGATAGGGGTGATCTACAAAAGACACATATAACAGCAAGTGCAAATGTAAAATCACTAGTATTAAGCATGCGAGTAATATTTTATAATTGTAATTTTTCATTAATTTTTCTTAGCGATTATATGTATATAATTATCAAAATCACATATAATAAAAATATATAAAAACAGATTTATTACCCCGTAAACATACTATAATTATGTTTAATTACTCGCGCGGGGACGCCGACAGCAATACTATTTGAAGGTATACTTTTTGATACGACACTACCAGCTCCTACAACACAGTTGTCACCTATTATTACTCCTGGAAGCACGGTAGTATTACCTCCTAACCAAACATTTTTTCCTACAATTATGTCACCACCAGTTGGTATCTTAAAATTGGCAACATCATGCCCTGAGGCAAAAAAACATACATTCGGTCCTAGATAAACATCATTACCGATTTTAATCATATTTCCACTCTTATAAGCAGGAAAAAATTGACCACCTCGATTTATTGACACATTACTGCCTATCTCAACTAACCATGGGAATTTAATAAATATATTGTAGTCAAAAACGACCTTTTCACCGCATTTTTTGACCATATGCTTATAAATCACATTCCGAATAAATGGTGGCATAAAGTCCAAGACAAACTGAAACCAAAACAAAATATATGTAAACATTTGGTTAACAAACCGCATACGAGATTGATCTTTATAAATACAATCTTTGAATGATTCCATCATAAGCACCTAATGCATTCTTTTCATGACAAATTCTAGACATTAAACATTATTATACCAACAATAATAATAGATATTGCTATGCGTTGTTTCATTGATATAACTTCTTTAAGGAAATAATTTGATAACAACAGAACCAGTACATGAGTCAAAGCCGTGCTCATATACACAAACGACAAGGGAAGATTGATCAATGAAAAGTAACTAAAAAAAGGTACTAGCAAAAACAGTATAAGAGCGCCTATTAAAAAGATACTGGAAGACTTAACGTGGTACATCCTGAATAACAATTGAGCCATCGATGTAGAAATTATAGCTAGAGTCAAGAATAAATATGATGAGACACTTGATATGTGCATATATTTTCACCTAATCATACAGAACTTCCATCTTTTTTCCAACTCCTATAAGCAAAACTACACCTAGCGTTATCAAACCAGTACCCATAATTTCATTAAACCCTATCTGATCCCCATAATAAACAGAAACCACTAGTATTACTGGAAAAAATACACTTGATAAAGGGTAGGAATAGGAAAGTTGATAACGTTTATGTATAGCCGACCACAAAAATAGGCGAGCAATATTTATTATTAATACTGAAAATACAATAGTTATTTTTCCCGGAATTACAGAATACCTGAAACTAGTCGCTTCCTTTAGCAATATTGCGCTAATAACACTTAATATCACTGCAATAATCACCAAAATTAAAGCAAGAATATTTTTCCCCATTCCACGCTACCGCCACATCGAAGTATCTATTCCATACTTGCATTCCAATCCTTTATTACTCACCATGAAAATCTCATCTAATCTAGATTTAAGATTTTGATTTAACATTACATTATACCCTTTGCTCCTAGCGGGATTTACTATCTCATTTATATGGGGTGAAGAATATGAACCATCCACCCCAATCCTTTTGTACAAATTGGATATTTCTTCCTTGTCACCAACCATTTTTTCAAAAACTATAAATATCATATTATCCTTACCAAATACTTGTTCCCAAATGGGTAAATATTTAACATAATGTCCTCTTTCTGTGTACGCATAGGGATTTACTGATATATTTAATTTTCTCCAATGCTTCGAACGTGCCTCCTCACATTTTATTGCATTTTCAAAACTTAAAGATTCAAGGCCATTATTTACGGTAAATTGGTAATTAGATATTGCCCTCTCAATAGGATCTCTTAGTGACACGATTATCAAGCAATTAGGGATAACAGCTTTAATGGCCCTAGCGGCCGCAACCTTTTCAATATACGATGTACTTTTTTCACCAAGCAACTGATATTTATTAGAACTCATAAAATATCGCTTATAATAAGCGCTATACCCATTAATAATATTTGCTTGATCTATAAAATATTTCGGTTCAGGCTTAACCGGTTTGGCCATAAACACTTCAGGGTGAGAATCAAGGATCTTATATAAATACGTTGTGCCAGATCGTTGCGCCCCAATTATAACAAAATGCCTATGCATTTATGGACTCTTTGACATGATAACTAGCTCCTCTGCTAGTTTGATTAATCAATCTTATCAAATACTCTCCTAACATTCCAATAACTAAAAGAGTAATACCATTAAAAAATGATAACAACACCACTACGGTTGCCCACCCTGCAACAGACGTACCTAAAAACATTGCTTTTAATAAGTAAAAACCTGCAAGGAGAAAGCATATAAATGAAAATGCAAATCCAAGTCCAGTTACAAAACGAAGTGGATAAGAGGAATAATTAAACAAAATCCTCATAAGCAGTTTTATTATTTTAACTGCATTATAACCGCTTTTACCATTACCCCTAGGGTGGTGTTCCACTTCTGTGTTTCCAGGGTTAGCTGAGAACATTATTGTCAATCCAGGAATATATGGATATGCAGTATGGTATTCACATATCCTTTCAACGACATCTCTCCTGATAACTCTAAAGTTTGTTATGGTAACATTACTTGGCTTATTAAATAATTTTTGATTCAGGTAATTAACGAACCTTGTACCAATTTTTCGATGTAAAGCATGCATTTTTTTATTGAATTTTCCAAAGACCACATCATGGCAATTATCGTCATGAATTTTATTTATTAATTTAGATATTTCACTTGGTGGATTTTGTAAATCATCATCCATTGTAATCAAGTAATCCCCATTCGACTCTTTAAATCCACAAAAATTCGCTGTATGTTGACCGTAATTTTTTAGTAAATCAAATACCTTAACCCTTTCATCCATTAATGCTTTTTGCTTTAGCACATTCCAACTACCATCGGTACTCCCATCATTGACTAGAATAATTTCGAAATCCAAAAGATTAGAGTCAAAAAATAGAATTGTTTCATCTATTGTTTTACCAACGATTTTTTCACTATTATATACCGGTATCACAACACTATATTTCATGACTTTATAAATGGATTTAATTAATATTAGAAATATATACTTATTTTGCCCAATGAATTCTTAATTTACTCCATTGATTATACTTGCAGGGACCTTCGGTAATCTACGTATCAACTTTCTAATATTTTTATGTAGCGACAATATGATTTTTTCCTGTTGCCACTCTTTAATTCCCACCCAAAGAGGCAACCGGAGAACCTTACTTGAGTAATAATCTGTTAGGACAAGTTTTCCTCCACATCTTCCTAACTTTCTTCCAGCTGGACTAGAGTGCAGGGGTACATAATGAAATACCACCCCTATCCCTTCTTTCCTTAATTCAGATATCAATTTCTGCCTGTTAATAATTGGAGCAAGAAGAATGTAATACATATGTGCATTATGCTCGCATTCTCGAGGAACAATAGGTCTTCGTAGCAACCCATCTTTTTCCATACTTTTTAGCCCTTCATGATACAGATTCCAGCTAGCCAATCTATTCTTAGTTATAGATTCAGCTTCTTCCAACTGCGCCCATAAAAACGCGGCAATAAGTTCACCAGGCAAAAAAGACGAGCCACAATCCTGCCAAGTGTACTTATCAACATCACCTCTGAAAAACTGACTTCTATTTGTTCCTTTCTCTCGGATTATCTCAGCACGGGCAATCATGCTTTGATCATTTACCAACAGTGCCCCCCCCTCACCCGAGATGACATTTTTCGTTTCGTGAAAACTGAACGCCCCGAGATCCCCAAAGGTTCCCAGTGCTCTGCCTTTATACTTGGCCATCACGCCTTGAGCCGCATCTTCGATAACTTTCAAATTATACCGGTCTGCTATCTCTAGAATGGTGTCCATCTCACAAGCGACGCCCGCATAATGTACCGGCACTATCGCCTTTGTCCTTGGTGTGATAGCATCTTCGATTAGCCGTTCATCGATATTTAGCGTATCTTCACGTATATCGACAAACACAGGTACTGCCCGGCGTAGTACGAAGGCATTCGCTGTTGATACAAAAGTATATGAAGGCATTATCACTTCGTCTCCCTCATCTAATTCCAATAACAACGCAGCCATCTCTAGAGCTGCTGTACATGAGTGAGTTAGTAATGCCTTTCTAGTTCCTGTTAATCTTTCCAACCAGGAATGACATTTTTCTGTGAAGGGCCCATCTCCCGCAAGCTTTCCATTAAAATGACATTCGGCTATATAAAATAGCTCCTTCCCTGTCATGTAAGGCCAATTAAAAGGGATTGCGTTATCAGACATAAGAGCTATTCCTTTAAGTAGTCAATACTTCAAACGTATATCTCCTTATTACCCCAGCCCATGCTGTCCTAACTGTCACCAATTCGAAGCAGTTATTGGCGGTACTTTCCTGCATTTCCCTATGATATTTTCTTGAAATTGCGTTATCCAATTGCTAAAAGACGCCAATGTCACCTAGACCGTTTTGAGTTAGGCAAAAAACGTAATTACTCATAATTCTTATCTGAGCAATTGATTTCATAACTCTTTACAGTGAAGAGAACTGATCCTGTAGGCATAGAAGCACTCGATTGCAACTAACCTCACTCAACAGGAATAAATTAGATACAAACCATTATGTAATTCGTTCATCACCTTGGGGTTGGGGTCGATAGCTGATGCCAGTTCAATCGGCTAAAATTTTATACCTGAGATTCAGCGACTCCAAATTTGCCTAACAAAATTCTTGCACAGAAAATCTATATTTGGAAGTATTTTCAATACAAAATGTCATAATCAGATGAAGATAGCAGATATACAGCTACTTTGTGATTTCTCAATCATGGTTGCCATGATAAACATCTAACACAATCATGGATTTAATCTTACAATGCGATATTACAACTCAAGTTCAATACGCCAAACTCTAAGGAGGGCGTATTCACTACCCTCCCCCTCTTTGCTCTTGCCCTTTGAAATTACCACACTATACTAGCCATTCATCTGCAACGAGCACGGAAAACGCACCTAGTGCGCTGTTAGATCTAACAAAATGGTAGGCGGATAGCCAACCCAGCATCAACCAAAAAGGGAAGAATGAGTATCTCACTTAAACATCGTATCGAATATGGCACACTCCGCTCGATAATCTTCATCATCAACCTTCTTCCCGTGCCAGTTATTCTTGGTTTTTCTGGTCTGCTTGGCCGACTTGCCTGGATTATTTACCCCTTTCGTCTCGACGTAGCCTACAAAAACCTCTCAACGATTCTCCCTGGTCAACCAAAGAAAGACAGGATGGGGATATTACGA
Source organism: Desulfosediminicola sp. (assembly GCF_048381775.1). NCBI lineage: Bacteria > Pseudomonadati > Thermodesulfobacteriota > Desulfobulbia > Desulfobulbales > Desulfocapsaceae > Desulfosediminicola > Desulfosediminicola sp. The sequence goes on from NZ_JBLXGE010000003.1 coordinate 388,714, forward strand.
AGGACATACATCCAGTTCGCTCAGACCTTTGGCCTGATATTCATTCTCCACAGAAAAAAGATGATGGAGCAGATTGCCAACGCTGAAATCAGTGGTCTTGATAAGGTTGAGAAGGCCCTTGCACAGGGTAAAGGTGCAATACTGACCACCTACCACGGTTGTTGGTTCGAAGCATATTTCGCCTGGTTTAATAAAACGAATTTGCCAACTACTCTGATTTATCAAAAGCAGAGTAACCCCCTTTCGGACCAATACTTTGTTAGGCAGCGTACCAGATATGGCAACGCTTTGCATCATCTAGATAGTGCTTCAGGCATGAAAGCCTACGAAGAAGCCCTGGCCAAAAATCATTTGCTGATTGTCAGTCTCGATCAGCGCTACAGCGCCAAGGGTACAGACGTCCTCTTCTTCGACACTCCGCTCAAGTGCGCTAAAGGTACTGCTGTTCTGCATATGCGGACCAAGGCCCCGGTACTGACAAGCGTCTACTATATGAAGAATGGTAAGCTTCACATCGATTTCGACTCTGTTGATTTGCCCGATTATACGGAGATAAGTGAAGACGCTATCCAGGATCTCACCACCCGTGCCATCAGCAAGTATGAAATGCACATCCGCAATTACCCTGAACAATGGTTCAGCCTTTTTCACAAACTCTGGACGAAAAAGGGTTATGACAAGGTCAGTAGAAATTTTCGGGATCTCATTTTTTCTTAACCCTAAAACTATATCAAGGCAACATTTCACTCCACCTTGATTTTACGGTACAATACCGTGATGCGACACTGGGATATATCGCATATCATACTCCTTTCTGCAAAATACAGCTTTGGGATTCTGCTGAAGTGGTGTAATACTAAGCGATTTTCCAATCGCTGTTTGGCCGTAGCTGAAGCAATTGCCGGTCATTAAAAAGCGAGAATTCTTAATATAATTCACATAACACATGTCTAATAAAGAAATTCTCAAGAAACTGTATCAAGTAATACGTCCCTATCGAGTTCAGCTGGCAGTGGCAATGGTCACCATGATCTTCTTTGCCTCTTCCACAGCCGGGCAAGCGTATATCCTGAAACCAGTAATCGACCAGATTTTTGTCGAAAAGGACCTCTCTGCTCTCGCAATGTTGCCTTTCGGTATAATCGGCATCTTTCTCCTGAAATCGATTACCTATTATATTTACACATTCCTGCTGGAGAGAGTTGGTCAGTCTGTCATTCGCGACATGCGAATTCGAGTCTTTCACCATATCCACCAGCAGCCTGTCTCTTTTTATAACGACTACTCGACCGGTACTCTGATTTCGCGAGTCATATCTGATGTCTCTCTCATGCAGCAGGCTGTATCCAATGCCCTCGTGAGCTGTATCAGGGATACCTTTTCTGTAATATTTCTCATCGGCTTAGTCTTCTTCCTGAACTGGCGCCTCTCCCTGGTCATCTTTATTATCCTGCCTATTGCCGCAACGGCCATAGTGAAGTTTGGTAAAATTTTCAGAAAACTCAGTCGACGTTCCCAGGAAGAGACAGCAAAGGTTTCAGACAGACTTTATGAATCCATTACCGGCAACCGAATTGTAAAGGCCTTTACCCGCGAAGATTACGAAGATCAGCGCTTTGGCAACCAGATTAACACCCTTTTCAACATCACCATTAAGGATGCAAAGTATCGTACTATGCAGCATCCGATCATGGAACTGATTGGCGGTCTGGCCATCTCTCTCATTATCTGGTTTGGTGGTAAGGAAGTCATCCAGGGGACCGCAACACCTGGTACCTTTTTTGCCTTTATCACTGCACTTATTGCCGCCTATGAGCCGATTAAAGGTATCAGCAATATCAATCCTGCTATTCAAAGAGGACTTGCTGCCTCAACCAGGGTTTTTGAGTTGCTGGATATAGAACCTGCCATTAAAGACAAACCGGGCGCTCAAGAGCTGAAACCGTTTACCAATTCCATCGATTTTAAAGATGTCAACTTCAGCTACGAAGATGGTACCCAGGTTATCCAGGGGTTGAACCTCACGGTACCCAAAGGTGAGGCCCTGGCTATTGTTGGTTCAAGCGGTGGCGGCAAGACCACTCTTACCAACCTGATCCCACGCTTTTTAGATATAAACGAAGGGCAGATCCAGATAGATGGCGTAAATATACAGGATGTAACCTTATCATCCCTGCGCCGGCAAATAGCCATGGTTACCCAGCAGACCATTCTCTTTAATGACACTGTCCGCAACAATATTGCCTATGGTGATCTTGATGCTTCCGAGGAAGATATTCGCCGGGCAGCGTCTGCCGCCCATGCCCTTGACTTTATAAATAAACTACCAAATGGTCTTGATACTCTCATTGGAGAAGGCGGTGCCCGTCTCTCCGGTGGAGAACGTCAGCGTCTTTCTATCGCACGTGCAATTCTAAAGAATGCTCCTATACTCATTCTCGACGAAGCAACCTCCGCCCTTGACACCGAATCTGAGCGAGAGGTTCAAAAGGCTCTAGAAAACCTGATGAAGGATAAGACCACATTTGTCATTGCACATCGTTTATCTACTATAATAAACTGTGATAGAATCATAGTTGTAAAGGGTGGTAAAATAGTTGAGCAGGGATCACATAACCAACTTCTGGAGCTGAACGGCGAATACGAAACCCTATACAATATGCAATACACCTAGCCCCAATCTCCCACGAGATTGTAATCTCAACAGGGGCTGGCAAACAACCTTTGTCACAATAAACACGTTTCCTTCTGTGATATTTGCTGGATGATCCAGTTTTATCGCAGAAGGCATGCTGCAGTCAGCCGACCGCTATGACAAGAATGAAGCAATTCAGGAATGTTACTAGTATCGCCGGACAATACTCAGTCGTTGCGGCCTGTTTCGCAATACCGCTCTCAACTTCGGCCATGGGGCTGTTTGCCGGCCTGGCCCTGATCTTCTGGCTTCTTTCCGGTTGCATAACAACTCTGCCAAGAGATCTCATCCGCAACCCGGTAATACTAACCGCCACCGCGTTGTTCTTTTTACTGGCCGTTAGTACACTCTACTCTTCAGCATCGCTATCAACCAGTCTGGACGCCTTGATGAAATACAGGGAGTTGCTCTACCTCCCTGTGGTATTCGCTCTGCTGAACCAGCAAAGCCGATACGCAATATTAGCGAAAAACGCATTCATCGCAGGCTGCATCATACTTCTCTTCATTTCGTATGGAATGTATTTGTCGCTCATCCCCACACATAAATTCGGATATTCCCTGCTCTTTCACATTACCCACAGCTTTTTCATGGCAATCCTGGGGTTCTTTGCCCTGCACAATGCCTTCGACTCAAAACGCTACCGTATAGTATGGCTTATCGTATTCGCTTTAACGGCGTTCAATATAATTCAGGTAGCACCGGGAAGAACCGGCATGGTAACCTTTATCGCGCTGACCTTTCTGACTTTCGTCCAACGCATTTCTTCCCATCATCTGGTTCTGGCAACACTTGCGACTTTGGTCTTTTTTTCCACGGCATTTCTTTATTCGGACAATTTCTCATCCAGAACACAGATCGCTGTGGCAGAAATTCAGAATTACACACCACAAAAATCACGAACCTCGATAGGTCAACGCTTTGACTGGTGGTTTAACAGTTTGGAAATGATTAAAACATCACCGCTATTCGGTCATGGTGTAGGATCTTTCGCCGTAGAACAGGCGAAACTCATTAAAGGCAAGCGTACCACCCCAACAGAAAACCCCCATAACGAATATCTTCTCCTTGGCAGCCAAATCGGTACAGTTGGTGTCGCTCTCTATATTATGCTGCTATCTTCCCTGCTCTATGGCGCCCGCAATCTTCCTGCACGACAGAAATACCTTCTTCAGGGTGTAGTTCTTGCCATGGCAATTGGATGCCTGATGAACTCGTTCCTATATGACTCACACCAGGGACACTTTTTTGCTCTTCTCTCTGGATTATTTCTGGCACAGACTTCCAGCAAAGTCCCCATTGAGAACACTCATCATCCTTGAGAACATCTGTTTTTACCTTAATACCTGTTATTTACATTCTCTATTCGATCAGTCGTTTTTAAAAGGAAAGAACAGTTTGACGCATGTACCCTCCCCTTCACCACTGCTCATGGTGATAGTGCCACCGTGCTCCTCAACAATTTTTGCAGAAAGCGCGAGTCCGAGTCCGGTCCCATCACTTTTTGTTGTAAAATAGGGATCAAAGACTTTTGACAGGTTTTCTTCAGCTACCCCGATACCACTATCTTCTATTTCACAACCAACCCCGGCAGCCTCAGTCGCCATGGTAATCGTCAACTCACCACCATCGGGCATAGCCTGGATCGCGTTCAGAAGCAGATTTAAAAATACCTGATTGATTTTGTCTTCATCCAGCTTGATCAAATCACCAGATTCGGGCAAGTCGGTGGTAAGCTTTATGGACATTGCTTCCGCATCAACAGCGACCAGGCTAATAGCCTTGTTAAGAACATCTGATAACCTGACTGCAGTGAACTGTAATTGACCAGGTCGTGCGTAGTCGAGTAGTTCACCAATGCTGCGATTCAACCGTTCGACTTCCTGCACCAGAATGTCTGCGGTCTCCTTGCCCCTCTCATCTTCAGGTACTTTCCCCTTCAATAACAGCGCAAGACCTTTGATAGAACTCAACGGGTTTCGGAGTTCGTGGGCAACGCCTGCCGCCATCTTGCCAAGGGCTGCGAGCCGCTCAGTTCTGCGCAACTCACCTTCCAGCTTCCGCAACTCACTGATATCCTGCAGGAGCAGCACATCACCGGAAAATTCACCCTGGGAATCAGCAACTGTAAGCGCGGTCAGAAGGAGAGCTCTCTTTTGCCCATCTGCAAATTGGATTTCCCGCTCAGCTGATCTCGCCCCAAGGTGTGAATCTTCGCCAGAGTGTTCAAGAAAATTCTGGTAAAGTTCCTCTGGCAGAACCTGCTCAATTTTTCTATTCAACAAGCTCTCTGCTTTGATGCCGGAGATACGCTCTGCAGCCTCATTAACAATCTGCACATCACCGTCCGAATTTGTGGCAATCAGGCCTATCGGCAATGATCCTACGAGCATATCATTAAAAGCCCGAACTCTTTGCAGTCTGTTTTGAGTCCCCCTGAATCCTTGCAGGGTAAGCAGTGAAAGCCAACCACCAACACCGACAAGCAACAGCACAACCGAAAGAATGACGATCTGCCAAAGCTGGCGGGCAACAGCGTTATCAAAAGTTTCCAGATCGAGCTCAACGACTATGGCAAATCCCTTATTCACCGCACCGGGCAACGCCGGAGTTCTGTCAGCGTCATTCCCTCCTCTATGCATATGGGCCGGCATACGCATGTTTTGTGGGTTCCCTGGAAAAGCTCCCCGTAATCTCGGAGTGAATACCCTGGCAATTTGGAATCCCTGTTTGGAACCTTCACGGTGCATACGAAAAACATAGTCGCCGCCTATACTTTTCTGCACAAATTCCTCTAGATCCGTGTCATATTTGCGACCAACACGCTTGGAATCCGTTGCGGCCAATACTACACCACTGGAGTCGAGCAGCTCGACAAAATGAATGTCACTCTGCTCCTGAAGTTGGTTGATTACCTCCTGGACATGATCCACCCAATCAACTGCTGATTGGGTGGACATATCCCTCCTGCCCTGCCAGCCTGCACGCATTGAAACGCGCACACCGGTATCGAGAAAACGTATAACCGACAAGCCCTTCTGCACCAGGGCTTCGGTCATGAGCTCTTTTTCGCGATTATAATTAGTCACCGCGAAAGCACCGATAATAAAGGTCAGCAAGGTACAGGCAGCAGCCAGTATCCAGGGGCTGACGCTGGCAAGATGTCTTTTCATCATCAAAAACTCCGACTACTCATCTGAATAGTTCAATATTTTCTGCAGAATAACTTTTGAAATCATATAGGTCGGTACTACTCCTTCATCCCCCATAGGGCCTGAAGCAAGAGTCTGCCCACTAACAAGTGGGTTATCTGACGCATAGTAGGCATACCTGGTTTTCATGTCACCGGTAATATGCCCTTGAATTATCGCAGCACTTATTGCCCTTTGATAATGCCCGCCCTCCATCTCAAGCCCTATGGCTTTCCAGCTTGAGGCATGAAACCTTTCTAGGACATCACGGTTCTGCAGGGAGGTACCGAGGACAGTCACCATTGGCCCTGAAAATACACTTACCCCATTTTCAAAATCACCTATCTCCAGATCGTTGTTCACTATGTAATTGTGCGGGGTACCTTCCATAACATGAGCGGTCGCCAACATTATGTCGCCCTTTTTTCCCGGCAGAATTCCGGCTTTCCCCATAATGGAGATAGACTCAACATTAAAAGTGATCATCTGGTCATCAAGGTGGCACGGACAAAGCAACTCATCCATAACCTCGAAAGCCTGGGTACCAAAAGCGTAGTCCATCACCACCACCACAGGCTTTTGTTCCTTAATCAGGTGCACATTCACCTTCAGGCATGGATGCATTGCAGATTCATCAATGAGCGAGGTGTCTATTATGTGTACGTCGATGTTAGAACCAGAATGATCTTCATGGACATAGAAACCATGATTTTCAGCATAACTCTCGACCTCTTCCTCCCGGTCTCTCAGCAACTTTACCGTCTGATACAAATCAGAGGGCAATTCCTTGCCTTCTTCCTTCAGCGCACCAGGACCATAAACCACGTTTCGTATTGAATGCATATTGGCGCTGATCACGTGCAAGGGCCTGTCCTTAAAACCAAGTTCAAACAGACGCTCCTTCAATGATTGTGCCCAGATAGTGGCATATTTATGCTGACCGATAACCTCTCGCAAAGACGGGGTAAAATATACTGAAAGTTCGCTATTCTGATGATTCTCTTCGTCAATTACCCTCTTTCCGATGGTGTATATAATTTTAAAGAGGCCGTTATTGCTTTGATATCTATCTTTATTGCGATTCAGATACTCATAGGTATCCCGTGTTTCTTTATAAGTTCGGCCTAAAATAATAGAGAGATTCCAGATTGCCTGGTCAAGTTCACCACCTGTCATTTTTCGGTTTTCGAGCACAATCTTCTCAAGCTCTTTCCATTCCGAAGTAGTGCCTTCGAGTCGGTTGCATGCCTGGTGGTATATCTTATGCGCTTCGATATTTAGGAATGTAATGTGAGTCAGGATGTCATATATTTCACTCAACCCCCTGGTTATGACAAAGCACATCTCAGTGTCAGAAACTGCATAGGATACTCGCCTTCTCTTTAAGGGCACTATCCTGGTAAAAGCTGTATCGTGAAAATCTTCCTGGGCAGTTAAGATGAGCTTCGTACATTGCTCAATCCCACAGGGCATACGATCAATTACATATTCAAGCCCCTTCAGTTCAACAATTCGTGGATCCGTCATCGAGCCATAAATTTCCGGGCTCAACATTTTCAAGGCTTCGGCCAGCTTTTCTCCAGCTTTGCCTGATGGGGTATATGAGCCTTGAAGAATCAGTGAATCTGCAATGGTTTTAAAGGTACGGATAGCGGTACGTGCTATATGTGATTTTGAAGGTTCCTGCATTGGCATCACCTGTTTACTAAGCGAGTTGACCTATTCAGCGGCTGCCATTCCAATAATGGAACTAAAAGAATAGTTCCCACGGCAACCTCCTTAATTCTTTCTGGAATTGATCATACCAGTTCAGTTACTATTTTCTGAACTATTTTTCCTGGAAAAGGAGTGCATTGGGCGCAAAAAAAACAGGAAACGAACGAGACAGAACACGGATTGCCAACGATACAACCTGAAACACGCTTGCAATCGCAGTCTATGGGAAGAGAAGCGGTGATGATGAAAAGATAAGCCGAGACAGAACCGGGGGCTGAACCTGTCGCAGCCCCCACCACCCATCTAGAGAAATCGCTGAAGAGCTTCAATCAGTTCTTGCCTGCCCTGGCCCGTTTTTGAAGAAAAAAGAACTCGTTGGGAAGGAGTAATGCCGTGACCCGCATCAAGCATTTTGGCGTTCTTGACCCGGTCATTGCCAGATACCTTATCAATTTTGGTGTATACAGGCAAAAACGGAATGTTTTTCTGGCTGAGCCAGGTGAGTAACTGGGTATCCTGCTGCTTCGGAGCATGACGGATATCCAGGATGACAACCACGCAATGTAATGTCTTGCGAGTTTCCAGATAGCGGGTAATCAATCCTTGCCAGGCATTCTGCATGTCTTTTGAGACTCTGGCAAAACCATAACCAGGGAGATCGACCAGATGGTACTGGTTATCGACCAGAAAGTAGTTCAAACCCTGCGTTTTTCCGGGTCGCCCACTCACCTTGACCATCGATTTACGGCCAATAAGCGTATTCATCAGGCTGGACTTGCCAACATTAGAACGCCCTGCAAATGCTATCTCCGGCAATTCTTCAGGGGGCAGCTGTTTGTCACTATGGACACTCAGTAAAAATTTAATGTCATGAAAAGTCATTTTTTCCCCTTATAAAAAATAAGAACCTGTACCGTTATCAGGATGTTCTATTATACGGCCAGGTTCATATTTTGAGCAAATTTACAGGATAAATCAAGCTGGTCGACGTATCGGCAACCAGAGTAACCAGATTCTACTGAACCGGGTTACACCAGTCATTATTTTTCCTGCTTAGATTACTTTGTTGAGCGGATATTCAATAATACCCTCTGCGCCCTTTTTAATGAGCGCTGGAATCAAGTCGCGAACAACATCCTCGCTCACCACGGTCTCCACAGAAAACCAATCAGTATTATAGAGATTTGCAATGGTCGGCGCATTAAGACTCGGCAGGATTTTGACGATCTCCTCAAGCTTCTCTTGGGCCACATTCATCTTCACACCCACAATACGATCAGCGTTAAGCGCTCCCTTAAGGAGAGTGAAAATGTTTTCGATTTTCTCGCGCTTCCAGGTATCATTCCAGGCTTCCTTGTTGGCAATGAACTGAGTGTTTGACTCCATCAGCTCATAGATGATGCGCAGGCCGTGGGCACGAATGGTGCTCTCGGTCTCGGTCACTTCGACAACTGCGTCAACAAGGCCGGAAACGACTTTTGCTTCAGTAGCACCCCAACTGAACTCGATCTCTACGTTGATTCCCTTCTCTTCAAAAAAGCGGCGGGTAACATTGACCAACTCAGTGGAAACTTTCTTGCCTTCCAGGTCCTCGAGGCTTTTAATGTCGGAATCACCGGCAACCGCGATTACCCAGCGGGTCGGTTTTCTGCTCACCTTGGAGTATACGAGGTCACCAACCAATACATACTCGGACTCATTCTCCATGGTCCAATCCTTACCGGTGATACCTGCGTCAAGCATACCGCTTTCAACATAGCGCGACATTTCCTGCGGGCGGCAGATAGAACACGCTACCTCGTCGTCATCAATTTTCGGAAAATAGTTTCTGGCTGCCGGCTTGATCAACCAGCCAGCTTTCTCAAAAAGTTCAATGGTCGCATTCTCGAGACTGCCTTTAGGAAGTCCCAGCTTTAACTGTGTCATCTTGTACGATCTCCAATTTCTACAGAAGTTAGGTTGTCTTCTGTTTATTTCTTGCCGTATACCGCTTCAGGGTCAAAAACTTTTTCCCCTTCTACTACCAAAGTATCTCCGTCGACTTTTCTGTGAAAGCATGATCGGTGACCAGTATGGCAAGCCGCCCCCCCAAGCTGTTCAACGAGAAAAATCACGGTATCTTCATCGCAGTCAACCAGAATATCATGGATAACCTGCACATGGCCGGATGATTCGCCTTTGAGCCAAAGTTTATTTCTGGAGCGGCTCCAGTAATGAGCCTTGCCGGTCTCCAGTGTTTTCTGCCAGGAAAGCTCGTTGATGTATGCGAGCATCAAAACCTCCCGGGTCTCATGATCCTGCACAATGGCTGGCAACAGACCATCTGCAGATTTTTCAAAGTTCAACATAACGTTCTCATCCTTTTGAAAATCAATCTGACTTTACAGACAGGGGCAGCGGACAAACAGTTCTCTACAAGAACCTGTTTAGAGCCTCTTTTTGAGTATAAGGCGATGGGCGGAAACTCCGCTTTTAGAACAGGCGATGCAATATAACCTGTCAGGATCAGGAAATCTGTCACATTACGTGGCTACAATCTCTTTGTCAAGCAATAGAAGATGTTTTTTGTAACCCAACTATAAATATTGCATAACATACCCTCAAGCTGATAATATAAGCGGTTCGTTACTAAAGTTAACAAATCGACCTTTAGAAAACAAAACACACTACATGTCAACTGTTTAAGTTGCATTAAGGAGTTAGCAGAGAAATGAAAATTGATACAAATGATATCGTCACCCTGGCATTTATCGGAAAACTCGAAAACGGTACTGAGTTTATGAAAGTCAGTGAAGATAAACCCATACAAGTTACCATAGGTAACAGCGAACTGCCTCCAACGGTTGAAAATGCCCTGGTAGGACTCGAAGTTGGCCAGTCTCGCACTGTACGGGTTACCTCGGAAGAAGGTTTTGGACCACGGATGAAAAACCTGTTACAAACGATCAACAACAAAGAATTCATCCAGCGCATCAACCCGAAACCAGGCATGGTAATCTCGTTAAAAGTTGATCGGGATGGAGAGGAACATCAGGTTCCAGCTACTGTGATGGAAGTCAATGAAGGTTCTGTGGTTGTTGACTACAATCACCCACTTGCAGGCCACAACCTGACCTATGAGGTTTCGATCCTCAACATCCAGAAACCTGCCTGATCACAAACACCACAATTGAAATAGAAAGGCCCATACTTTCTGAAGTGTGGGCCTTTCTATTCTACAGCGCAACAAATCTCAAAAATTACCGGTCACATAGGCTGGGCATCCGGCTCTTCAATCGTCTGCTGTGGATCTCGTAAGGTTGCGGTCCTAATCGGCGACAGTTTCTTTGGAGTAGGGGCTTTAACCGTGGTTTTCACCATTGGAACTTCCTCCTCGCTTCTCACCGTGACAAGTTCTCCGGCCCCCGTAACCTGATTCACAGACCCCTCTGCTGCGTTCTCCGCAATAGCCTCTTTATTGGCATCAGGCCTCTGCTCATCAAGCAAGGCACCTACGACATAAGCCCCATCCAATGACCTCGCGCCTAACATAGCTCCTCGGAGGTCTGCTTTCGCCAGGTCTGCGCCAACCATGACTGCCCCCTCAAGCAAAGTATCTCGTAAATCTGCACCAGCAAGATTCACCAAATGCATTTTGGCATTACGTAAATCTGCACCTTGCAAATCAGCCCCCCTGAGATCCAGTTTGTTCAAATTCAGGCCGCTGAGGTTGCAATCAGGACAGCTATTTGTCTTTTCCAGCCTCAGCAAGTTAGTATTTTTAACAACCGCATCCTCTTGATTGTTTGCACTGACACTATCGACACAAACGGCCATGGCACAGGCGACACCAACGAAGATACAACAGAATACCCCTGTCAACCTGGTCATAGTCCCTCACTTATGATTATATTTCTTTTTAAGGGTAAAGGCCCTTTTCTCATTTCTAGTTACACCTGAAACTCAGCTTCACCAGGTAATCCGTGAGGAGCTGGAGTTAACAGCATAAAGCTTAAGAAGTATTCCGAACAGCTCGACACAGAATATTGATTCCGGGAGGGAGCACTTGCCAATCTGCCACGCCTCAGTCCGCTCCCCTCACCTTTTCACGCTGAAGATCAGCAGGGATTAGATTCTCTTTAGTCTGTTTTCGTTCTTTCAGACAAGGTGGAGTTTTGCTTGAAAACGCATCACCATGATCGCCCCTGTTTTTCTATTTTGACCTTGTTTACTGTGCCATTTCAAACAACATCTTTCAAGAAAAGAGACGTTCACTACCACAAACACGCATTTCATTACAACCACTCAAGTCATCAAAGTAAAAATATCCGACGTAAGCAGTCGCACACAACCAGATCTGCAATCAGGCTACCCTCTTGTTCTTCGCCACTCCCAGGGAGGGGTCGGCTCCTTGTCGCGCCAGAGCCCTTTTCTTTTCGCTCTGGCTTGCCGTTCCAGGCGATTCCATTCCCTACAGACTGATTCTCTGCAATAATAATCGTATACCCATGCAGCGCCCTGCCGAACCAGTTCCCTATTGACGCAGACAGAATCACTATAGGCAATCGCCAAAATCCTGTTATAGCTATCCCGTCCCTTTACCTCAATCGTGATGTCATTTGCCAGCAAATTCGTAGTTCTTTTTTTAGCTGTTCCGGCATGCGGCTGATCATATTCAGGACAATCAATCCCCCACAAACGTATTTCCTTTCTACCACCTGCCGTCCGAACCACAATTGAGTCGCCATCTATTACTTTTATAACTTCACCTTGCAATATTTCTGATGCAAATAGACATGAGGAAGCCGGTAGAAAAAAACCGATTACAATAATAAGAGTCTGGAATATTGCTTTCATAAATACGTACCCTTCCACCGTCTCAAAATTTATTCTGAACTATTTGCTTACCTCAAGGAGGATAAACCCCTTGTTCCTATATCAGGCAACAGCAAAAAACATTGGAACTGAGATCGCATCCAGAGCAGCCCTGTTTTCTCAATATAGCAAAATCTCTATTGTTATTTGCCCTTTTAATGTGATATTGTTGAATTAGTTCAGGGTGTCAAAATCAGTCACAGAGGAAAATACATATCATATTTACCTCAACTTGTCAGTTATGATCAACGAGCATTTTCCCGTCGTAACACCCCTAAAGTGACCATTAAACGTCAACTTGAAAATACTTATACATGTCTGCGCTTATACTTTCAGAATCTGAAGAGGACACTCGAAATTTCCTACTCAGCCTCCCAATATTTGACAGTCTGGATGTCGATGAATTAACTATCCTGGCTCAACATATGAGTTATGTCCATCTTAAAAGAGGTGAATATCTTTTCTTAGAAGGTGATAAAGGCAGCTTTATGGGTTTTGTCGTACAAGGACTTCTTGAGGTAGTAAAGAAATCCGAAACCGGCCAGAGTGTTGTCATTGCCAGGCTGGCCAAAGGAAACTCCATTGGTGAAATGGGCCTCATAGATAAGTCACCGCGCTCGGCAACTGTTATCGCCAGACAACCCACTTTAATGGTGACGCTCACCGACAAAGGGTTTGATATGCTCACTGATCGCTCACCAATACTGGCTGTAAAGGTAATCCAGAAAATAGCCAGGCTCTTGAGCCTTTACATGCGGCGCACCTCCAGCCGACTTGCTGACTTAATGCAACCAGTGGTGTAAAAGAGATCGACAGCCCCTTTCTCGATCAATCCGATGTAACTTTGCAATAATTACTCTCTATACCTATCGGCGCTCTGACCGCCATCGATCATTCGTATCTTGTAGCGCAGATCCAGTCTGAATTTTCTGCTACTGTTGAGGTCAGGGAAAGCTCTTGATTAATACTCGAGGCGCTGAGAAGTTACCGCTATCAACGCCTCCTACTAGACTGTTCAGATCCGATAAGCAGCATAGACTTCCTGAAAGAAATAAGGTCAGCCCCCCCCCCCCAGCTTATAATTCTGCCACGTATCCCAGCCACCCGGAGGTAACTGGGGTGTAAGCGTCTCACCATCCCCATCTTTTTCCCACCAAAGAAAGTGTTTCAATATGCCACCAATTCAAAGGAGGCATACCACATCAACATAATCCAAGGGCAAACCGGCAGAAGTAAAAGCTGCGTTCTGGCAAAAGTACATTTAGATCTTCAACGGTAGCGTATTGAGTCAGGCGAAGTATTGTATTGCGGAAACCATTCCCTTGCCTTATACAACATTCTGCTAGTGGATAAGGAAACTCAAGAAGGATGATGGGCAGCAGGAACAGGCACGTTTATACCCGTCCTTTGACCGTGCAGTCTGCCCAGTTGCGAAAACACAGCCAAACACTTGCCGGATTGACGATCCATATAGGTCAAAATAAATTTCGAGCAGAAATTGCTGAACATTTCTCAGTTGTTGCTCTCAAGAAAATTTTGTCGGTTCTGCAGCAGTTATGATTTTCAAACCAGACGAGAGTTGAGTGTATACTGCCCTTGATGCAACTGACATGCGGAAATCGATCGACGGATTGTCTATTCTTGTGGAAGATCATTTTGGCCTGGATCTGTTCCCAGAGAGTTTGTTCGCGTTCTGTAACCGGAGACGAGATCTGGTGAAAATCCTTTACTGTAATGATAGCGGCTTTTGCATTTGGATGAAGGGGCTGGGGGAGGATATCTTTCGATGGCCTAACTCCGAAGAGGAGGTTATGGAAGTGAGAACGCTCATTGAGTAACTCCAGGGTTCTCACCTCGCGGAGCTAGAGAAACTAAGAGATCGGCATGAGGCGGAAATGCGTTTGCTCCAGGATCAGGTTCGCACCAAGCTTGAGCGGTAGGATTGGCAATGGCTTCCTTCAGATCCTTCATTGGCTTTCCTTCACCGGTTTCTTCTCATCGGGCAGATCCGGACAGTTTCTCAGGACACCCTTGCCTTTACCTAAACATTCCATCCTTCAGGGGTTATGAGCTGTTGCCCTGGACTATGACCAGCAAAAAGATTCTGCGCCCAAAATCATTATGAACGCAAGAGGGCATCTGGACTTAAAATTACTTTCACATGCCAAAGCAAGCGCAGTACATATTCACCATAATCCAAACCTCGGCGAACTTCTCTCCAAACTCCCCAGCGGAGAAGAAATCCCCCCTGACCTCTATCAGGCAATTGCCGAAATTCTTGCCTCTGTCTATCAGATGAGCGAAAGGTTAAAGGATAAATGAACAGCCCTGGCCATTGTTCTTAATTACAGCACGCTTAAGCTCTTTGAGCTATCGTCACCACGTCTCACCCTCCCCCTGGTAATTGCCTGTTTTCAAATGTGCTATAGCATTTCCTGTGATACTATCTGTATTACAAGAGCTGAAAACAGATTCCATATACCTGTACCGAAAACATTGCAGGATCTCTATTCCACCTTTCTTCCCGGAGGTTGATAATGGGCGAGACTACCAACAAACTTTTTTCTCCATTCTCACTGCATTCCTTCACCATCAGAAATAGAATCGGTGTTGCTCCCATGACCAGAATGTCTGGAGACAATCGCTCCATCCCTCGGCAAGATGTGCTGGATTTTCTCGTACGTCGTGCCGTAAACGGAGCCGGCATTGTCTACACCGAAGCAATTGTCACCGATTACGAAAGCGCTCAGGGCTACCCGGGCCAGGCACGGATCACCAATCGGGAGCAGATAGATGTCTGGAAAAGCGTAGCAGACAAGATACGGGATGCCGGAGCTATCTCGATAATGCAGATATTTCATTGCGGCCGAATAGCCTGGCCGGAAGTCAATCCGGCTTGCAGGATCATAGCGCCGAGCGCCATTACCCCAAAGACAGAGAACCCGCTGACAAATGCGCCATACCCGCTCCCCGAAGAGATGAGCGAGTTTGAGATTGAGCACGTTATTCAGGGTTTTCAGGAGACGGCGAGAGGAGCTATGGCGGCTGGATTCGATGGCGTTGAGATACACGGTGCCCACGGTTATCTCATTAGCCAGTTCCTCTCGAATTATTCCAACAAACGCACTGATAAATATGGTGGCAGCCTGGAGAATCGCTTCAGGTTTGCCCATGAAATTATTCAATCAGTCAGAAAGGTCATACCCACCACTAAAATTCTCTCTTTCAGGTTATCTAACTGGGGCATAGTTGATATGGATGTGTCACTTTTTCAGAACAGTGGAGAATGGCTTGACCTTATCTCAATGCTATCGGAGCAATCTATTGATGCCCTCTCTATATCGACATATGATTTTAAGGAAAATGCATTTGAAACAAACGCCACCATGGCAGAACTCACAAAAAAAACGTCAAATCTTCCCCTCTTGATCTGCGGCAAGGTGTTTGACCGAGCCACGGCTGAAACAGCACTGCAGCATGCTGATGTGGCGCTCTTTGCCAAGTCGATGCTGCTCAATCCAAACCTGGTTGAAGACCTTCGTTCGAATGCACAATTACCCTGTTACAGCTCGGAACAGGCAAACGTAGCCTACACTGAAGCAATCCTGCCATGATCCTGAAAAAATGCTATTTTTCCCTATGATATTGACAACTCATCGACATATCGAATAAATAGGCGAAATTTTTAATGACTCCAAAGAAAAGTGGTATCACGACAACAAATCATTCATGTTTTTTGGGATGTTAATGATATGTTTTAAGTAGAAAAGAGATATTTATTCCCGGCCCCGGCCGGAAAAAGATTTATTCTGGCTTGGATCATTGTTATTGGCCAGAACGTATCAGACACAGCAGTTTATAGCATCGAACGACCTGGAATCCCAGCGAAGAGGGTGCCATAATGACAACCGTCTCAAATCACTCTGTAACTCTCCTGTTCCTGGCAACTCTGCTCTTTATGTTTCTCATGGCAGGGGTTGTCGTCCTCTGGTATGCCGCCAGGATGAATCTGAATGAAGGGCTCTGTTTGATCCGCACCAGCCTCAATGTCCTGAACAATCAGGATGGAGGTGTCCCCAGTCGCTGTAGACGTGAATTCAAACGTGTCGATATCGATGGATTGAGAGCTGACATTTCCGACGGTCTTGCCTCGTATAGCGGTCTGGTAACCAATATCTCTGCCCACGGACTATGCCTGCAAGATATACCCGACAGGTTGTCAAGTTCACGTTCACTGCTTTCAGTGGTCGTCAGAGGTCAGGTCGAGAATTACAGGATAGTTGCCAGACCACGCTGGGTGGTGATTCAGGAAAATAAAGGAAAAACTCTTGGGGTTGAGATAGCAAGCTCCCCTACCAGCTGGAACGAATTCGTTTTTTCCCACTGATCTCTCCCCCAGGGATAGTGAAACAAAAAAAGGGTTACAGCCTTATTGACTGTAACCCTTTTATCGTACTGGCGGGGCCGACGAGACTCGAACTCGCGACCTCCGGCGTGACAGGCCGGCATTCTAACCAACTGAACTACGACCCCAGTAATGACGCTTGACGCTCTGTCAAATTTTTGGTGGGCGGAACAGGGCTTGAACCTGTGACCCTCGGCTTGTAAGGCCGATGCTCTCCCAACTGAGCTACCCGCCCCGCGTCAGCGTGAGGGACTATTTACCAACTTCCCCCTAACCCGTCAAGCAAATAAAGTGCGATTTAATTTAAATCCCACAATTAATTATAGCCGCCGTGAATACAATGTAAAGGCAGACAAAACATGAATCGCTTTAACTCATCCCTATCCCATTGTGGTACCGATAAATACTCATAATATCAAAGGGCATGCTCTGTTCGAACCAGATCGAAAAACACAAAAAATAAAGCCCCTGCCGGGTAAACTGCTACCTTTACCCCTGATTACATTCTGACAACTTACTCAATTAATTAGAGACCGGAATGATTTTGACAGGACTGCCTATTATTTGAATGTGACGAGAAGAATAAAAGACAAGAAACAAAAAAAGGGTTACAGCCATAGTGACTGTAACCCTTGAATTGTACTGGCGGGGCCGACGAGACTCGAACTCGCGACCTCCGGCGTGACAGGCCGGCATTCTAACCAACTGAACTACGACCCCAGTAATGACGCTTGACGCTCTGTCAAATTTTTGGTGGGCGGAACAGGGCTTGAACCTGTGACCCTCGGCTTGTAAGGCCGATGCTCTCCCAACTGAGCTACCCGCCCTGCGTTAGCGTGAGGGAGTATTTACCAATTTCCCCCTAACGCGTCAAGCAAAAAAGGTTCTAATGTGCTGAATTATGTTCCAATGCTTCGCCATTACTCGCTAACTCATTTGAAGTAAGCGTCTTTAGAACAGTCTCCCCTTCTTTCAATACAATTGCATGTTCCAGTACCTCATCCATATGTTCCACGAGCGTAATGTTGAGGCTTTTACGGATTTTTGTCGGTACATCAGCGAGATCACGCTCATTATCCTTCGGAATCAGAACATGAGTGATATTACCCCGTTTGGCAGCAAGTAATTTTTCGGTCAAACCGCCGATGGGTAAAATTCGACCTCGCAGGGTAATTTCCCCGGTCATTGCAAGTTCATGCCGCACAGGTGCCCTGAGTAATGCAGAGACCAAGGTAGTGGCAATGGTAATACCGGCAGACGGTCCATCTTTGGGAATTGCACCCTCCGGTACATGAACGTGTATATCGAGCTTCTGGTAGAAGTTTGATTCAAGCCCAAGCAGATCGGCACGTGAGCGGACGTAGGAAAGTGCTGCCTGTGCTGATTCCTGCATTACATCGCCAAGCTTACCGGTAATGGTCAACTTGCCGGAACCAGGCATCAGGGTAGCCTCGATGGTGAGCAACTCACCGCCGACTTCAGTCCAGGCAAGGCCGGTGGTAAGGCCAATTTCATCCTGCTCTTCAGCCAGGCCATATCTGTATTTAGGAGTTCCCAGGAACTTTACAGCTGACTGGGCACTGACCCGATACTTCTTGTCCTTTTCGTTCTTCTTCAGTCGATCACGGGCTATTTTTCTGCATAGTGAAGCGATGTTTCGCTCAAGATTACGTACACCGGCCTCCCTTGTATATCGCCTGATGACTTCGAGAATTGCCCCATCCGTCATCATGATATCGCCTATGGCAAAGCCATTTGCCTCAAGCTGTTTGGGAACCAGGTACCCTTCTGCAATCTTCAGCTTCTCCTGCTCGGTATAGCCGCGAATCTGGATGATCTCCATCCTGTCTTGAAGTGGAACCGGAATACCGTGCAGGTTATTAGCGGTAGTTATAAAAAATACTTCAGACAGGTCATAATCAATATCGAGATAATGATCGTTAAAGGCAGTGTTCTGCTCTGGATCAAGTACTTCAAGCAGCGCAGAAGATGGATCGCCACGGAAGTCCATGGACATTTTATCCACCTCATCGAGACAAAATACCGGGTTGGCAACATTCGCTTTCTGCATAGACTGAATAATCTTACCCGGCATAGCACCGATGTAGGTACGCCTGTGGCCGCGAATCTCTGCCTCATCCCTTACACCACCGAGTGACAGACGGGCAAATTTTCTGCCCATTGCCCTGGCAATCGAACGGCTGATTGAGGTCTTACCGACACCTGGAGGACCGACCAGACAAAGAATAGGACCCTTGATCTTTTTTACCTGGGTCTGGACAGCCAGGTACTCAAGAATTCGCTCCTTGGTCTTCTCCAGTCCGTAATGATCTTCGTCGAGAATCCGCTCGGCTTTGGCAATATCGAGCTGAGATTTGGATTTCTTCTGCCAGGGGAGGTTCACAATGCAATCGATGTAATTGCGGACAACTGTTGTCTCGGCAGACATCGGCGGCATATTTTTGAGTTTTTTCAGCTCCTTGAGCGCCTTATCCCGGGCAACCTGCGGCATCTTCTTTTTGCCTATCTGCTCCTCAAGCTCACCCATCTCATCCAGGCCCTCTTCATTCTGGCCCATCTCGGTCTGGATCTCACGAACCTTCTCGCTCAGGTAATAATTTCGCTGGGTTTTGCCCATACGCATCTTTACCTTGGCGTTTATAGTCTTTTCCAGCTCGGCGAGCTCGATCTCCCGGTGAATTACCTCAAGAACCTTCTCTATTCTGGTAATTAAATCATCACATTCGAGAATCTCCTGCTTCTCATTTGCCTTTAACGGTAAATGCGAGGAAATGATATCCAGCATCTTCACCGGATCCTCGATAGTACTGACTGATTTCACCACCTCTTTGGCGATTTTCTTATTGGTAGAGGCAAACTCTTCGAAAAATTTACGAAGCTCTCGCTCATAGGCAATGAGTTCGCCTGTCTTTTCAATCTGGTCAGCCAGTTCCTGCACTTCAGCCTGCAGGAAATTCTCATTGGGAACATAAGAGATAACTTTAGCTCTCTTTTTCCCCTCGACCAGTGCCTTAATGGTACCGTCAGGTAAGCGCAGCAACTGCATAACTGAGGCGAGCGTACCATACTCGTAAATGCCGTCCTCTTCAGGATCATCTACGGCGGAGTCTTTCTGGGTAACAAGCAGAATTTCAGTACGCTTTTCCATCGCATCCTCTAAAGCGAGGATCGATTTTTTTCGTCCCACTACCAGTGGCGCTACCATGTGCGGAAAGATAACAATATCCCGCAGCGGCATAAGCGGATAGAGCTTAGTCACTTGTTCTCCTTTATGTCATAGCCGCGCCCGGCAAATGATGCCGGGCGTAAAATCAGGCTGTTTTCAACGAATCTTCGGGTGCATTCTGATACAGAACAACAGGATACTCACCATCAACGATTACCTGCTCAGAAATTACACATTCCTGAACGTTTTCTTTAGATGGCAAGTCGTACATAACATCCAGCATAGCCTCTTCCATTACAGAACGCAAACCACGTGCCCCTGATTTACGTTCGAGAGCCTTGCGCGCAATCGCCAGCAACGCCCCTTCTGTAAATCTCAGCTGAATACCTTCGAACTCGAAAAGCTTCTGGTATTGTTTGGTGAGAGCGTTCTTCGGCTCACGGAGGATACGCACCAGATCTTCTTCATGAAGTTCTTTCATGGTGGCAATAACAGGCAGACGCCCTACCAGCTCAGGAATAAGACCGAACTTTAGCAGATCCTCCGGCTGAACTGACGCCAGCAATTCGCCCAGGTCCTTCTTGTTCTCAGACATGACCTTGGCACCGAAGCCGATCGACTTTCTGCCTTCACGACGCTTCACTACCATATCGAGGCCAACAAACGCACCACCAACAATAAAGAGGATATTGGTGGTATCAATTTTCACCAACTCCTGCTGAGGGTGCTTGCGACCACCTTTGGGCGGAATCGAAGCAACGGTGCCCTCGATGATCTTCAGCAGTGCCTGTTGCACGCCCTCACCGGAAACGTCACGGGTAAGCGATGGACTGTCGGACTTCCTGGCAATCTTATCGATCTCATCGATATAAATGATCCCCCGCTCTGCCCGCTCGATATCGTAATCTGCAGACTGTAACAGGTTCACAAGGATATTTTCCACATCATCCCCAACATACCCGGCCTCTGTCAAAGTAGTGGCATCGGCCATGCAGAAAGGAACGTTAAGAATCTTGGCGAGAGTCTGGGCTACCAGGGTCTTGCCGGACCCGGTCGGGCCAATCAGGATGATGTTGGATTTTTGAAGTTCGACGGAATCGTCAGTTACTGGAGCGTCAATGCGCTTATAGTGGTTGTGCACAGCGACGGAGAGCACTTTCTTGGCGTAATCCTGTCCTATCACATAATCATTGAGATAGTCATGAATTTCCTTGGGCTTCAGCGAAGCGGCCATGGCTTCCTCACCAGGCTCCTCACCTCCATCACCCTCTTCATTGACGATCTCATTGCACAGTTCAATGCACTCATCACAGATGTAGACATCCGGACCAGCTATAAGCTTTTCAACTTCTTCCTGGCTTTTTCCGCAAAACGAGCAGTTACATTCAGGCTCGTTATTGTCAATATCGGCCATATTATTCTTCCTTATCTAAAACATCACGATTTACGATAACTTTATCAATTATACCATACTCCCTAGCTTCCACGGCACTCATAAAGTTATCCCGCTCTGTATCGAGAGAAATTTTCTCGACATCATGTCCGGTATGGTGGGCAAGAATCTTATTCAAATCTTCACGCATCCGGAGAATTTCCCTGGCGTGAATATCAATATCAGTAGCCTGCCCCTGAAAACCACCCATCGGCTGGTGAATCATAATGCGTGAATTGGGAAGCGAGTAACGCTTGCCAGCAGCACCGGCAGCAAGTAGCAAGGCACCCATCGAGGCCGCCTGGCCAAGACAGAGGGTTGCGATGTCACATTTAACATATTGCATGGTGTCATAAATCGCCATGCCTGAAGTTACGGAACCACCGGGAGAATTGATATAAAAAGTTACATCTTTCTCGGGATCCTCAGCCTCCAAGAACAGTAGCTGAGCAATAATAACATTGGCCACGTCGTCATTGACTGCTGAACCAAGAAAGACGATGCGTTCTTTCAGCAGACGGGAGTAGATGTCATATGCTCGTTCTCCTCGAGGACTCTGCTCAACTACCATAGGGACTAGATTCATATCGTCACACTCCTAAAATGGGACGACTGCAACGGGCACACGCCGGTTGCAGTCGTCTATGATTATTTATAAGATCCGACGGTGATACTTATAAGTTCACTATGCAGATCAAATATATATCCATTCCCGACATAATGCCAGGAGGCTGTTAACATTCTTTAGCTTATTCAGCCTTTTCCTCGCCCTCTGATTCAGCTGGAACTGGCTTTTCTGCAACCATTTCTGCGTTGTCGCGGAGGAAATGAAGAATCTTTTCGTTCAGCAGTTCATTCATGAATGGGAGAAGATCGTCACGGCTCTGGAAAAATTCCTTAACCTTTGCAACCGGCATGTTGTACTGATCACCGATACGCTGGAAACCGCGCTCGAGATCTTCATCTTCAACTTTGATAGACTCGGTCTCACCAATTTTCTTGAGAATGAAATCGCCACGAACACGCTTGGTGGCAACCTCTGAATTCTGCTCAGCCAGTTTCTCCTTGGAGAGACCTGCTGCCTCAAGACTTACCCCAGCCTGCTCAAGCTGCTGCTCAGTCTGCTTGATCATCTGCTCAATCTCGAAAGCAACCAATCTGTTCGGTACCTCGAAGTCATGGCTTTCGAGCAGTTTTTGCATGATTCTGTCGGTTACTACACCATCGTTTGCTTCTTCACGCTCTTTAATTTTGCGCTCGCTGATTGAAGCCTTCAGTGCATCCAGTGTCTCAAAGTTCTCGCTTACATCTTTAGCGAACTCATCGTTGAGCTCTGCGAGGACACGTTCTTTCACATCTTTAACGTTGATCTTGAACTCAACGGTCTTGCCTTTGAGAACCGGGTTTGGATGAGACTCGGGGAAATCCACCTCGTGGGTCGCCTCTTCACCCTTCTTCATGCCGATTAGCTTGGCCTCGAATTCTTCTCCCATCCGGCCTGAACCGACATCGACAGAGTAGTCTTCGTTTTTAACCTGCTTCATGGCTTCGCCGTCATGGTAGCCCTGGAAGTCTACCACAACAACATCACCTTTTTCGATCGCACGATCTTCAACAGAACGCAGAACAGCCATCTCTTTCTGCAGAGATTCGAGTTCAAGCTGCACTTCTTCATCTGTTACGAGAGCTTCAGGCTTCTCAATCTCGAGACCTTTGTACTCACCAAGCTCAAACTCAGGGCGGACATCGACGTTGGCGGAATAGGTGAAAGAACCGTCTTCGTTGTAATTTACACTGGTGATCTCAGGATGGGTAACAGCGTCGACATTCTCTTTTTCAATCACATCGAAGTAGGTTTCCTGAACAAGCTTTTCGCCAATCTCACCTTCAACCTGTGGTTTGTAATTCTTGATGACGATGGAGCGAGGTACCTTGCCGCGTCTGAAACCCTTCATCTTGGAATCTTTTTTCAGCTTGTCATACTCCGCGTTCAGTCTCGGCTGAACGTCGCTCTCCGGGATAGTTACTGTTACTTTTTTGGTCAGAGTACCGACACTTTCAATGTTTACTTCCATCTGAGTTTTCCTTTTTTTGAGTTCCCTATAGTCCATCAGCCACAGCATGCGTACGCGCCCGATCATTTCACCGGAGTTGAACTACGCCGCACGTTGATTCTATGACTGTCTGGATTTTTGTTGTGCCGGGGTGAAATGTAGAACGTTCATCGTGTCAGATCAGTGGTGCGAGAGGGGGGAGTCGAACCCCCACACCGTAAGGCGCCAGATCCTAAGTCTGGTGCGTCTACCAATTCCGCCACCCTCGCAAGTCCTGATCGTACTCCAACAATTTCGGCACGAACATATATTTCTAACCACTTTCCCCCAAACAATAAATCTCCTGAAGAGATAAGAGGAAATTAATTAACTTTAACCAAGTTCTTGTAATTCACATCACAGCCCCAGTCAAGACTCTAAAGCAGTCTTAACGAGCCCAAGTGCGAAAAAGATGCTATAAATACCATTTCGTGCGATCAGTTTCCAGAGTTTTTTCAAGTTGAGGTAACGATTACATGTTTGAATAGGCGATTTTCACACAGTGTGTTTGATTTATTTGTAAAAACGCTTAACATTGGCATAAGTCAGTTCTTCAGGACATTTCATTAGATCATCACCATAATATTATAGAGGTGCTTATGTTGCGCAAAACTTCCCTACTGGCCTGTACCGCCCTTCTCCTTTCCCTGCCACTCACAGCAAACGCTATTCAGAACACCGGAAAAAGCAACAAGCTTGAGTGGAAAGTGGTTGAGAATGTTCAGTTAGCAGGTAAACCGCTTGATTTCGCCCAGTCACTTGACGGAAAGCTAACGTACGTGCTGGATGATAAACATAATGTGGTGATTTACGACTACAAAGGCGATGAGCTAGGTACCATCCCGGCCGGAGAGGGAGTGACAGGCATTGACATTTCCGCAACCGGCGACTGGCTCTACCTTGTGGACACCTCCGCCAACACATTCACCAGAGTGAGCTTAAACTTTGTTCAGGAAATTGACATTACAGATTCCCCGTTTAAGGGTAATGCCGATGCGCCAGTTACCATGGTCATCTTCACAGACTTTGAATGCCCATACTGCAAGAAGCTCGAACCTGTATTGAACAAAGTTTTTGAGGCCAACAAAGACAATATTAAGCTTGTTTTTAAGAACATGCCACTCAGCTTCCACAAAATGGCTGAGCCAGCACACCGCGCTGTTATGGCGGCTGATCTGCAGGGTAAATTCTGGGAGTTTCACGACAAACTGTTTGCCGCACCGAAACTCTCTAATCAGCTCATTACCGATATCGCCGGTGGCCTTGGTCTCGACATGGAGAAGTTCGAAAAAGATATGAACTCTGGCCAGGTTCGCCAGAAAATTCAAAAAGACCTCAGTGACGCCAAACGTGCCGAGGTAACAGGAACACCAACCGTATTTATCAATGGACGTAGAGTTTCCGACAGATCGGTGCAGGCTTTCCAGAACATGATCAACGAAGAGCTTGTCGCCAAATAGCAAGCTTACATAAACAGTAACTTGATGAGTAAACAACAATTTAGCCAGGTTCTGGAGTTTGACGACAATCAGATAGCCATGAACCTCTTTGGAGATCTCAACAGGAATCTCCATATCATTGAGAACAGTTCCGGCGTGAAAATCAGCGCCCGTGGCAATAACCTGAACATCAGTGGCTTCCAGCACGATGTGGAAATAGCATCGGAACTGCTTTCTCAGCTCTATGAACTGATAGGCAAAGGGTATCCTGTCTACAGCTCAGATTTCGCTTTCGGTCTGCGTATTCTGGAATCCACTCCGAAGGCCAGGCTCGATAAGATATTTTTAGACAAGGTGTATGTCACCACCCAGAATCGGGTGATTTCTCCTAAAACAAAAAACCAAAAGATCTACATAGATGCCATTCGGGATAATGACATTGTCTTCGGCATTGGCCCCGCCGGTACCGGGAAGACCTACCTGGCTGTAGCCATGGCTGCCTCAGCTCTCGTCACCGGCCAGGTACGCTCGATCATTCTCACCAGACCGGCAGTGGAAGCTGGTGAAAAGCTAGGATTTCTGCCTGGCGACCTGGCACAGAAAGTCAACCCGTATCTGCGTCCGCTTCATGACGCGCTCAACGATATGGTCGGTGCAGAAAAGTGCCAGGACCTCGTTGAGCGAGGTGTTATCGAGATAGCACCTCTGGCTTTCATGCGCGGCCGAACCCTAAGTAATGCTTTTATTATTCTAGATGAAGCCCAGAACACGACCCGTGAACAGATGAAAATGTTTCTTACCAGGGTAGGTTTTGATTCCTGCGCTGTTATTACCGGTGACATTACCCAGGTTGACCTGCCGGTCAAACAGCACTCTGGCCTGGTGGAAGCGAAAAAACTTCTCAAAAACATTGAAGGGATCAGGTTTTGCACTTTCTCTAAGGCCGACGTGGTCCGTCACCCGCTGGTGCAGAAAATAATTCAAGCCTACGAAACGGATGAAGATTGATTTATCTTTCCTTATTCCGGTAAGATTGAAGGGATGAGAACCGTACTTGAGGTTCTCTTCCCTTTTTAATTTCAGAATTCATCATATAATCCCGACATCCTATCATGCCCGTAGATATCTCTACCCAGTACACACTGCCATCGTTCCCTGTTAATATTGAGAAACTGAAACGCAGGACTCAATGGTTCATGAACCAATTGGAGGTCAACGGACATTCCGTTTCCATACTGCTCATAGACGATGAAGAAATGAGCAGATTCAACAATCAGTATCGTGGTAAAGAAGGACCTACCAACGTTCTCTCTTTTCCTTTATTCGAAGCCACCGAGGAATCTCCCTTCTCAGAATTGCCCATTGATGAGCTGGGAGATATCATTATCTCCCTCGACACTGCCCTTCGTGAAGCTCATGAACTAGACCAGCCTTTTCCTTTCCGCCTGAACTGGCTTATCGTTCACGGATTGCTTCACCTGCTGGGTATGGATCATGAACGAAGCGAGCAGGAAGCTCTTGAGATGTATGATAAAGAGCAGGAGTTACTTTCCCGATTTGAACACTACAGGAGAAATCAAATGACGCATCTTGCAATTAACGTCGATCACATTGCAACAATTCGCCAGGCACGGGGAACCACCGAACCAGACCCGGTAACAGCCGCCGCAATGTGTGAGCTCGCCGGCGCTGAAGGTATCGTTATCCACCTGCGCGAAGATCGTCGCCACATCCAGGATCGCGATGTACATATTCTTCGCAAAACCATTAAAACCAAGATGAACCTTGAAATGGGCGCCACTAAAGAGATGATCGGTATCGCCCTGGAAGTAATTCCTGATCTTGTCACTCTGGTACCGGAAAAACGTCAGGAACTGACTACCGAGGGTGGTCTTGATGTAATAGGTCAGAAAAAGAAAATTGCTAAAGCAATAGAGAAGCTTGGCCAGGCAGGAATACCCGTCTCTCTTTTCGTCGACCCCGACCTTGAACAGATCCGTACCAGTCATGAAATTGGTGCGACCTTCGTGGAGATACATACCGGCAGATATTGCGATGCCGAGACCGAAGCTGAACAGGAGCAGGAGTTCCAACTCATTGCAGATTCCGCCAATGAAGCCTACCAGTTAGGTTTGCGAGTCAATGCAGGTCACGGGCTGGATTACCGTAACACGGCAAGGATTGCCGAACTGGATACCATCGAGGAACTTTCCATCGGTCACTCGATTATTAGCCGCGCAGCCTATGTTGGCATTGATCAGGCCGTTCGGGAAATGCTTGCCATTATTCAGCAAGCCAAAAACTCATTGTAGGAACTATTTTCAAGTTATTGAATCGTAAGCTCAACGAGATGCTTCAGACACTCTTTCAGTTCAACTTATTGACAACAGCATCAGCGTCGGTCAATATTTGGTAAAACGTTACTAATAGCGCGATTGCGATTGACAAGCTTCCAAAAATTATGTTATTAGAAACGACCTTGCCTGGGTGGTGGAACTGGTAGACACCCGAGACTTAAAATCTCGTGGGCCTTGCGCCCGTGCGAGTTCGATTCTCGCCCTAGGCACCAGGAACTCAGAAGCCGTAGAACTTGATTTTCAAGCTCTACGGCTTTTTTATTTTCAGCCATTACCAGACAATTTTCTCAAAATTGATCATCCGTTCATTTCAGATCACCAAACGTGCCTGTTCAGCTTTGGCTATTCAGCGACATTGCAGAAACCCATCGTCCGTCATACTCCAATCCCTATAAAACACTTCGAAGGGATTCGATGACTCCAGACAATTCACCTGAATTCTTCGTAAAGATGCTGATATTCAAGGTTGTATTCATTTTTTGCATATCATGTAACTTGTTGGTTTTAAAATTAATCTCTCAAAAACAACACAAACCCAACACAAACAACGTATTTATACCTATTTACAGGACATATCCTAACATTTAAGATGTGCTGTACCGCTGCTCAAACCAGGATCAAGTAACTCGAATGGAATATTTTCTTGCTTGAAGAAAAGAAGATGCAGACTAAAAAATCGAAAAAAGCAAAAGGTACAACTAAGGGCCGCCGAAATCGTGCTGCTGTAAGAGGGGAGAAATTCAACTTCACCCCCAACATGCGCTTTGTTGTCGTACGCAATCAGCGCAATCCATGGCTGGATGAGCTTTACGAGACGCCACCGAATCTGGCAAGTCTTCCTGTTTTCAATTGATCAATCCCTGGATACTGTAAATTTAGAAACGACAAAGCCCCTTCCCGGAAACCGGAAAGGGGCTTGTTGTATTTCTGGAGCCAGCAAGGAGAATCGAACTCCTGACCTACGCTTTACGAGAGCGCCGCTCTACCAACTGAGCTATGCTGGCACATTGAGAAGCCTATATATCAGGTAATCATTGAAAGTTCAACTATTATACAATATAAAATGGCCTTATCAGAGGAGCTTTCTTACCTTGATATTTTCGAATGTAATTCCATCAACTTAACAATAAACAGGTAGCAATTGTAATGATATTTTTCTGCAAAAATCACGTCCACCCCTGCCTGCTATGCCTTGGGATAGTCGTACTTGTTGCAATTTCCGGCTGCGTGGAAGAAAAAAAACATCCGGAATCTACCTGTCTAGCATGTCATGAAGCAATGGCCGACTCTTCGCATCAGATGTCATGCACTGTCTGCCATCAGGGAAATGCCGAATCATCTGAAATTGCCGAGGCGCATGTCAACCTTATTGCCCAGCCTGCTCATCCGGACAATATCTCGACAATATGCGCAGAATGCCACCGGGAGCAAGCCGATTCCCTGCCCCAGTCACTTCATTATACCCAAAAAAATCTCGTGAACCTTGTCAGGAAAGGTTTCGGGGCGAAAGAGGATATCCCCAATCTTTTAGAGATCCCTGTTATTGAAAACCCAGAAACACCGCTTGAACTCTCCGAGGATCTTCTTCGCAGGCGCTGTCTGCGATGCCACCTTTTTTCTTCTGGTGATGAGTACAGCGCCACAAAACACGGCACCGGCTGCGCTGCATGTCATCTCAACTATCAAGATGGAGAGCTCTCCTCTCATGCCTTCAGTGCCACTCCCCAGGATACTGCCTGCCTCTCCTGTCATTATGGAAACCGGGTTGGTTTCGACTACTATGGCCGATTCGAGCATGACTTCAATCACGAATACCGCACCCCGTACAGCGCCGCTGATTTTACAGACAGGCCATACGGGGTGGATTACCATGATCTTGCTGCCGACGTTCACCAACGACGTGGAATGCTCTGTGTAGACTGCCATGGTGCTGAACTGATGACGAGCTACGGTAGTGACCTCCCCAACACCATGAGCAAGCCTGAAGCAAAAACATGCAGCTCCTGCCATGAAAAGACTTTGCTCGAAATGGAGCTGCCTTCCGGGGTCACCCCAACGCCTGATGGCTACTCCTTCACTTCCAAAAGCGGTTCTTCCCATGCGCTACCGGTGATGAAAAACCGGGCCCATGAGATATACCAGGCAGTCTCCTGCCAGGTGTGTCACGCACAATGGAGTTTTAATGACACTGGCACCAACTTGCTGCGCTCCGATCTTGACGACTACTATAGCTGGGACCGGCTCACAGTCCAGGGCAGTAAAGAGGTGGAAACCCTGCTCGAACATAACCTTGACTATGATAAAGATGAATTACCACCTGAAATGTCGGATAAAATAACAGGCGATATGAGGCTCGGCATATGGTATAAAGGTTTTGTAATGCGCCGCTGGGAGGAACCGCTACTCGGTCGAGCGGATGACGGCACAATTCAGGTTGTCCGTCCAAAACTTGATATTTCTCTCTCCTGGATAGATGAAGACGAGGAGGTTCATTTTGACAGCATCCCGTCTCTTGCTCCAAATCAGGGAAAGGTTCCTTACACACCTCATACCACTGGGCCTGCCGGCATCTACTACGAACAACGACTCAGGGATTTTCTCCGTTCCGAAGAAGCTTCCCAGGACAGCAAATAAACTTGGACTGCTTTTGCCTTTGCGAAGCGTTTACCGCTTATATTCATCGTTTTAAGCTGACAAAAAAATTATGCCTCACACTCTGACCTTTAGACAAACGACGATTAGGGTAGTTCGCAAGCCGCTCGCCAACCGTTTTTCGTACAGTGCAATTGTATTTCTGACAGTCCTGCTTTTACTCGGTGGCTGTTCCAAGAGCAATTACCCGGTCAGCAGCCCCGGCGCGAACACCAACTCCGGCAACGAACCTACCCAGCGTCCCTATACCATAAAAAACATTACCTACTACCCAATACCCCACGCTCATGGTTTTACTGAACGGGGGGTAGCTTCCTGGTATGGCAAAAAATTCCACGGCAGAACTACCTCCAACGGCGAGCGTTACGATATGTATGCCATGACTGCGGCTCACAAGACCTTACCGATGGGGACTATGTTGCTCGTCAAAAATCTGGAGAATGGCAAAGAAACTATCGTGCGGGTAAATGACAGGGGACCTTTTGTCCGTGGCAGGATCATCGACCTCAGCTATACTGCAGCCAACAAGTTGGATATCGTGCAGCACGGACTTGCCAAAGTACAGATTGTAGCCCTTGCGGACACCACTCAACTTGCCGCCTCAGCTTCTGGCAAAAAGCCACTGCCAGACCTGTACCACGGCGAGTTTTATGTGCAGATCGGCTCATTCAGCCGACGGGACAACGCCTTGAGGTTAATGAAGAGATTTACGGACGCAGGTCATAGCGCCTTGATTAAAACGCATCAGGGCCTGGACAGGATTTACTACAGAGTTCACGTTTACGCCGGCAACGAGCTGTCCATAGCAAAAAGAGCCGAAGCCGCGCTTATCCAGCACGGCTACAACGGTGCTTTCCTGGTCGCCAGATAACATCTATTCAGCAACCAGATAGCACTATGTTGTGAAAAAACGTATTCCGTTAATTACACAGCAAGATCGGTGGAAATCACCTGTTTCACCAGGGCCTCGAGTTTATCAATATTTTTCCTGCCCGGTTCACGCTCGACCCCTGAGTTCACATCAACTGCAAATGGTCGCACCGCACGGATAGCATCGCTGATATTTTCTGGGGTGAGTCCTCCAGCCAGGATAACCGGGAGTTTAAGATCAAGCGACTCGATCATTGCCCAGTCAAAAGTCTTGCCTGTCCCTCCTTCCTGCCCCTCGACAAAGGTATCGAGCAGGAACCCTTTCACGATATCCTGATAAGGTGCAAAATCCTCAGCTTTGCTGGAAGAACCCACCCGTATCGCCTTAATCAGCATGCAGGGATTCGCATTCTGGGCAAGCTTGGCGCAATACTCCGCATCTTCGCTGCCATGCAACTGCACATGGGTTAATCCGCAATAATCGATTATCTCCTCAATCTCTACAGGGTCTTTGTCTACAAAAACCCCGACTATATGGATAAAGGGGGGCAGATCAGCCACAATCTCCTTGGCATCTTCCGGTGAGATGTAACGGGGGCTGCTCTCGGCAAAAATAAAACCGATTGCATCCACTCCCAGATTGATTGCTGCTATTGCGTCATCGGCATTGGTAATGCCACAGACCTTTATCCTCGTTCTACTGTGCATTATTGATCCTATCATTCGGAAGGAGAACAATTATTTTCGTAATTCTTGCAGTAATGTGCCCGAACTGCCTGCCCGCATCAGCGATTCACCGATAAGGGCTGCGGCTATTCCTGCTTCTTCTAGTGCCTCTATGTCTTCTCTGGTTTTCAATCCTGACTCACTGACGACTGGAATGTCGGCAGGTACCAGCTTCTTCAACCTGAGGGTGGTGCCCAGATCCATGGAAAAATCATTCAGATTTCTGTTGTTCACACCCAATAGCGAACATCCTGCTGCCAAGGCTTTATCCAGCTCGGCCTCATCGTGTACCTCCACCAGACTGTCCATACCATACTCAAGAGCCTGGGCCTGATAGTCCCGCAGCTGCGACTCATCGAGAATCGCTGCTATAAGCAGGATAGCATCGGCCCCATGGCGGTGTGCCTCTTCTATCTGCAACGGATCAATGATGAAATCTTTTCGTATCACCGGCAGGTTCACCGCCTGGCGAATCTGCATCAAATATTTGAGACTCCCCTGAAAAAAGTCGACATCAGTCAGGACAGATATTGCCTGAGCGCCAAGTAGCTGATAATTCTCGGCGATTTTTACAGGATTAAAATTATGGCTGATGACTCCTTTGGAGGGAGACGCTTTTTTCACTTCAGCGATAATAGACACTCCAGGGTAATCGACCAGAGCTCTGACAAACCCTCTGGGAGGTGATATTTCTGAATCTACAAAGTCAGCTGGCAATGAGATACCATTTTTTTTCAGTATCTCTACTTCTTCCCGCTTTCTCTCAACTATTTTATCTAAAATCATTTTCGTCAATCCAAGGCTATGCTTATTCGAACTTGTTCAACTGATTTACAGCTACTATTTCGTACAGTATGCAACAAGCCCGTCCAGTTTGGCCAGCGCCTTTCCACTGTCTATCAGTTCCTCTGCCATGGTTACTCCATCCTTGAGGTCGGTAACCTTGCCAGCCACCAGCAAGGCTCCTGCGGCATTCAGTAATACCATGTCACGCTTCGGTCCCTTTTCCCCGGCCAGAATATCCCGGACCTGTGTAGCAGATTCCTCTGCGCTTTCGCCACCTTGCAATTCGACCATAGTCGCCCGCCTCAAACCGAGATCTTCTGGCTCTACAGTATAGTTTTCCACTTTGCCGTCCCTGCCATCAGCTACGTAGGTAGTACCGGTTGTGGTCATCTCATCCAGGTTACCTTCACCCCAGACAACCAGGGTCCTCTTCATCCCGAGTCGCACCAGGACCTCAGCCAGGATTGTGGTGAGTTCTTTATCAAAGACACCTGTCAACTGGACATTCGCACCTGCCGGATTCGTCATTGGCCCCAGAATATTAAAGATAGTGCGGATACCGATTTCACGGCGGGGACCGATAGCATGCTTCATTGCCCCATGCAGCATTGGCGCAAACAAAAAGCCTATGCCAACCTGTTTTACGCAGTCAGCAACCTGATCCGCTTTCATGGTCAGGTCGACCCCAAGCGCCTCAAGGACATCAGCACTACCACATTTTGAGGACACGGCACGGTTGCCATGCTTGGCCACAGGAACATCGGCCGCAGCAACAACAAAGGAGGTAGTGGTCGAGACATTGAAAGTACCTGCACCATCACCACCTGTACCGACTATATCCATGAGCAATTCGCCATCTTCAGTCTGAACACCGGTATCGACAAAAGTCGCTTTATCGCGCATAACCCGCACGGCACCGACGATCTCATCGATAGTCTCACCCTTCATCCGCAAGGCTGTAATGAATGAACCCACCTGGGCGGAGGTTGCCTCTCCGCTCATGATAATATTCATCACATCCCGCATTTCTGCCTCACTGAGATCTCCCCGCTTCACTACCCGGTCTATAGCCGCTTTGATATCCATCTTTTCCCTGCTCCCAATGCTTACTGTGCCGTCGAGACCAACGGCCTCTCCTGCATCCCTTTATTGTTTTGCTGATTACATCAATTCCGGATAGTCTGGATCCATGAAATTTTTAAGCAATTGTATACCCGCCGGCGTCATAATCGATTCCGGATGAAACTGCACACCCTCAAGGGGCAGCTTTTTGTGTCGAATCCCCATCAACTCGCCTTCATCTGTCCGACACGTTATTTCAAAGCATTCAGGCAAAGTCTCTTCCTCAACGATCAATGAATGGTAACGCATGCCGTCAAATGGATTCGGCAACCCACGGAAAACACCTCTACCGTCGTGATGCATCGGGCTGGTTTTTCCATGCATAATTCGGGCAGCACGGATGGTTCTGCCACCGAACGCCTCACCCATGGACTGATGTCCGAGACATACCCCCAATACCGGGAGATTGCCGGCAAAATACTTTATTGCCTCAATCGAAATACCAGCCTCCTGCGGAGTGCAGGGGCCTGGAGAGATCAATAACCGCCGGGGCTTTAACTGTTCGATCTCCTTTATACTGATCTTGTCGTTGCGATAGACCCGAATTTCTTCATTCCTCCCTTCAGCCCTGACATTCCCTGCGATGGTCTGGACGATGTTATAGGTGAAGGAGTCGTAATTATCTATAATGACTAGCATGATCTAGAATCCTTTCTCAGCAAGCTCGAGTGCCCGGCGTAATCCCATTGATTTATTGATAGTTTCTTCATACTCTTTATCAGGATCGGAATCGGCAACGATCCCGGCACCCGCCTGGACCCAGAGATTCTCACCGCTCATCACAAATGTCCTGATAGTAATACAGAAGTCCATATTGCCCGAAAAACCGAAATACCCCACCGCACCGGCATAAGGTCCGCGTCTTTCAGGCTCCAGCTCGTCAATAATCTCCATTGCCCTGATTTTGGGAGCGCCGCTTACTGTCCCGGCAGGAAAGCAGGCGGACATGACATCGAATTGATCTTTGTCCTGAGCGATAATGCCATGCACACCCGAAACGATGTGCATTACGTGGCTATATCTCTCGATTACCAGCAAATCACGCACCTCGACCTGACCGCCCTCGGCTACACGACCGACATCGTTTCTGCCCAGATCTACAAGCATAAGATGCTCGGCACGTTCCTTCGGATCAGCGAGCAGCTCTTTTGCCAGGGCGAGATCTTCCGCCTCTGTCACACCACGTCTACGTGTACCGGCAATCGGTCGAAGTTCGATGTGGTTGCCATCTTTTCGTACCAGAATCTCGGGTGATGAACCTATCTGGATCAAATCTCCGAGTTTCAAAAAGAAGAGATATGGGCTGGGATTGATTTGTCTGAGAGCCCTGTAAAGTAACATTGGCGGCAACGCAGTGGTGGTATGAAACCGCTGAGACAACACCACTTGGATAATATCGCCCGCCCTGATGTACTCTTTAGCCCGCTCAACCATCTGCTGAAAATCAGCTTGACTCATATTTGAGGTAAAGCTGTGCGATGTGGCAAACTCTTTATCAGACTGTTGCAGATAGTTTTCAGGAACAGGCCCCCGCAAGCGATCAACTACAGCATCAATGGCCGATCTGGCATCCCGGTAAAGCTTTTGACTGTCACCCTGGTCATTCTTCACCCAACAGACTACAGTTACTTTCTGCTTGAGGCTGTCATAAACCAGCACGATTCTCGGGATCATGAAGGACGAATCCGGCAAATCAACAGGGCTATTCACATCTGGCAGTTCTTCCATGAACCGCACCATGTCATAGCCTAAGAAACCTACAGCCCCACCACAGAAGCGGGGCAGGTTTTCATACTCTGCAGCCTCTAGATCTTCGATGAGGTTACGTAGCGCGTCTAGAGGATTGCCGGTAATTACCTTTTTTTCAGGGGGCGTTACACTGAAATCTGTAATTTCAATGTTCTCGTCTTTTGAGACGAAAGTCGTCAGCGGATCAAAACCGATGAAAGAATACCTGCCCCACTTTTCACCACCTTCCATACTCTCAAATAGAAAGATACGTTCGTGGGCTTCGGAAACTTTGGCAAACAGGGTGAGAGGAGTATCGAGGTCCGCAACGATCTCGGTATAGACCGGCACAAGCTGAGAAGACTCCAGCATTGTGGAAAATCTCTTTACGTCAGGAAAATATTCTCTAGGTTGCATGGAAATGCTATGTGATAGGAAACTTCACAGAAATGGAAAAAATACTAACTCGTGAAGATCATAACATACCAGTTATTAATCGAATTTGTCCAGCTTCTTAACAATGTAAACGAAAAAAGCCGTAGAATCTTATGATCCTACGGCTTTACAATTTCACACCAACCTGCCGGACTAAGCCGGTAATAGAGAGCTACAGGCGGAATTACGCAAGCGGCTCCATCTTGTTGACGCGCTTGGTAAGACGGGAAATTTTACGGGATGCAGTCTTCTTATGAATGGTACCCCTGGAAGCAGTCTTGGCAATTACGGAGACAGCGTCCTGAAGTGCTGACTTTGCATCTTCTTCAGCACCGGCGACGATTGCCTCGTTCACTTTGCGAACCTGGGTCTTCATCCGGGTCTTGTTCACTTTATTGCGCAGACGACGCACCTGAGCCTGACGATTTCTCTTTTCAGCTGATTTATGATTAGCCACGAATTAATTCCTCCTGTTATTGACTCTCATATATTCCGACCGGTTTTATCCGGTTTAGTCTGATATGAGCAGACAGAGCCACTTTCCGTGGTCACCTGTCCACCATGATCTATTTTCACAAAGAGAGAGTTTATAATATGGTTTCCTGTTTTAGTCAACAAGTAACAAAAAATAATACCATGTTATCCACGATTCTGTCCAAATGATATTTGACACTCCCTCTTCTATAAGATACTCTGTGATTCGGCCTAAAACTGGCTAAGTTACTCAATCAATTTAGACACATATCAATTTGCAAGAGCGTTAAGAATTAAGAAAATGGGATTTCCGAAAGTCATTTTTCGTATTGTTGAAAACCGAAGCTGCCCTCTTTACGAGTATGGTGATGCATTTAAGCTTACCGGAATCTCGATCCCGTTGAACAAGAATTCGGACAACACTCTAGTTACCACCGCTATTGTCAACTTTCCAAAAGATAAGAACATCTGCAAAATTTTGAATGGTGATTTATCAAAATTAATCATTCAGTATGAGCGAGGCGATAAAGTTCCTATCTGTCTGCTTAGTTGCAGCGGCTGCACAGGTTCCGTAAAAGTTGAACACTCCATTGAAGATGCCGCCCCCATAAACGGTGGTGACCAGCAACTCTCCAATGAGGTTGGCTCATTATTGCACGTCCTCAGTGATTTTGAATTTTTCAGATATATCGATGAGTCCAATCACGAAGTGGTCGTCAGCTTTTTCAAATTGATCAAGTTCTGCAAAAACGATTTCGTGATCAGAAAGGGTGACCCCGGAGGCAATTTCTATATCATTGTCTCAGGATCGGTAAACGTCTTGAATGACTCAGGCATCATCATCTCCAAACTCGGCAAGGGGGATGTTTTTGGCGAGATGAGTCTCATCTGCAACGAGTTGGTCAGTGCAAGCATTCAGGTCACCGAAGACACGTCTATCCTCCATATCGATCATCACAATTTCAGAAAAATCATCGATCGCTTTCCGGCCATACAGCTCTTTTTCTCCAAGCTCATGGCTGAACGACTGAAGGCTTCCAATTCGATACGAGCAAAAGATCTTTCGTCCGGAATTATCGGCAACTTAACTGAAATTCCACCCGAGGCGCTCTTCCAGACCCTGAACGTCAATAATAAAACAGGCATTCTCACCATATCGGAACTTACCGATGGCTCTGCCTACTTCTCTTTCAGGCAGGGCTCTCTCATCAAAGCCAAATACGGTAAATTCGTGGGGGATGTGGCCTTCTATCAGGTACTGAAAGAGAGCACCGGCAGGTTTCGTTTCACCCCGGGAATTCCGCCTGAGGATTTCGAAGTACCCGAAATCGGTTTTTTCATGAAACTGCTTATGGAAGGGATGCGAATGCTTGACGAAAGTAAGCTGAAGCGGGCCAACTAGAGTTCACCCGCTTCAGGACCTGCCAAAACATGTACTACTCAAGGGTACCCATGTAGTTAAAGGTCGGCAGCTTCGGTTTCCTGGCGTTGCCGCTCATCCTCTCCGCAAGATCCTGAAGATCTTTCTTGCCGGAAAGGCCGCCTGTCAGATCCACAACCGCAAAGTCAATCCCCATTGACTTCAGATCATACAGATAGGGCAGCAAAGAAAACGGTCTGGCTGGTCTGGTCTGGGTAAAACCATCCTTTTTGCTGATTACAAACCCTTCCTGCTTGGGACTGATAACAGGCTTGTTGTACTGGAAAAACGATGCAGCGAGTCTGGCTGTAAACAATGGCGGAGCACCATAGACAGTCATGCCAAGTCGCATTGTTCGTCTGCCACCAGTCTTTCTCGAAGCGGGAACACCCATTTGCTTATAACCCTGCACGGCGTTCTGAATGCTTTCACGGTCTGCCTCCATCGCCAACTGCACAGACTCAAAACCAGCTTCCGCCGCAAACAACAATGCCTGGTTGTTGAGCAGGTTCAAACTGTGATCGGCAGTAAGGAAAACTTTTTCACCGTCAAAAAGATCTATCTGGCTGACATGGCTGACCTGAAAACAACGGAACCCGGAACGAATAAGCATCGAGATATGCTTTTTCATTCTGCTGAGTTCCCTGTCAAGCATAATGGGCGGCAATGCCCAGGTCACACTTTTGGACTGTTTACCGAGCAAACGTTTAAGCTGGCCTGCATCGCGAACGCTGTTTTTATCCAGGGTTATAATATACTTATCCGGCCGCAAGACCATGCTGGCAAGAATCGGCTTGGCCGAGTCGAGCTTAAGCCACCAATCCATGGGAAGCTTAACCTTAACAGTCTCACCATGATTCTGCCGCTTCCCCTTTTGCTGCTGTTTCTTCCTCGGTGGCTGCTTCAGGGGTTCTTTACTGGCAAATGCAGGGTCGTGCGCGGTATCGTAAACTCTCTCCTTGACCGAAATCAGGTGGGGTAAGAGTTTTTTTCGTGCCCTGCCAATTTCGTGAGCAGCATCAGCTACCGCAAGCTTTGTCCCGTAGCCACCACCTTTGCCGACATCAACCTTATAAAGGTCGATATGTTTCCAGCTCTTATCAAAAGCTTTCTCCGGGAGAAGCAGATCAGCATTTTCACCGGCGGCAACATAATCAACCTCTGCCCCGCGAAGAAACAACTTTCTCAGACTGAAAGCCAAGCGCTCGCCTGAAGGCTCAAGATGCAGGCGCACCCTGTCTCCGACGGCCAGCCCCTCTTTCAATTCAACCCGAAGCATCCCCTGTCTGGCAGCGCCCCTGGCGCGACCCAGGTGAAGCCCCATATTACCGGAGTGGTGCGGGGTAATCGCCTCTGCAGGCTGAGGTGTGAAAAAGTAGCCGGAACTCACTTTGCGGCTCATCGCCTGATCTACCAGAATTTTGGCCTCACCCAAAGCTTCTTTGTACGAGCTTTCCGGTGCATCCATCACCTTGCGGTAAGCACGTACCACCTTTTCCACATACAGAGCGGAACGCAGGCGACCCTCGATTTTCACAGAGGCAACACCCAATTCCCGGAGATCTTTTACAACCTCAAGTCCGTCGAGATCATTCATCGAAAAGAGATAACTCCCCTTTCCCCGATGACTATCCGGTCGGCTACCGCCTCTCGCCCCGGAACGCTGGCCGGAGTTAGTTCCGTAGGAACGCCGGCAGGGCTGTACACATCTGCCACGCAGCCCGCTTTTGCCCCCCAGATATGAGGAAAACAAGCAGTACCCGGAATAGGAAAAACACATGGCACCATGCACAAAAACCTCAAGCTCCACATCGGTGCGCCTGGCTATGGCTTCTATTTCGGCCAGGGTCAACTCTCGTGCCAGCACCACCCTGCTACAGCCCATACGGGCCAGTAACTCAACACTCTGCAGGTTATGTGCTGCCATCAGAGTGGAAGCATGAATCTGTAATTCGGGGAAATAACGACGAACGAGATTAATAATACCCAGATCCTGGACAATCAGCCCATCAGGGGCCAGATACTCGAGAACTCCAAGAGTTTCAATAACCTCAGTGAGTTCTTTCTCAAGAATCATACTGTTTGCGGCCACGTAGATTTTCTTGTCGTGGCGGCGACAGTGGGCAATCATTGCACCTATCTCTTCCAGGCTGAGATCCCGGGCGAGATTTCTG
Source organism: Desulfosediminicola sp. (assembly GCF_048381775.1). Lineage (NCBI taxonomy): Bacteria > Pseudomonadati > Thermodesulfobacteriota > Desulfobulbia > Desulfobulbales > Desulfocapsaceae > Desulfosediminicola > Desulfosediminicola sp. Next base: position 428,470 of record NZ_JBLXGE010000003.1, read on the forward strand.
GCATTGATACCAGGTGCACCGACATAAACTGCATCCGCCCCGGCTTCCAGGGCGGCATAAAAATTCTCTACATTCCCGGCAGGGGCCAGTAATTCCATACTACTCTACAACTCTTAAGCTAAATTAACTTTCAACTACGACCGCATTACTATCGGAATTTTCTTCAAGCAAAACCTGAATTCGTTCCTTTGGTAAAATTGTGGTCTGCATACCGACAAAATCAGGCTGAATGGGCAACTCCCTGCCACCGCGATCGACCAGAGCGGCCAGCTGTATGCAGGTTGGTCTTCCATAATCCATCACGGCATCCATCGCAGCGCGAATTGTTCTGCCAGTGAAGATAACATCATCAACCAGAATAAGATGTGAATTGTCCACATCAAATGGTATGTCGGTGGTTCGTACTACAGGGTTTTGCGACATCAAACTCCAGTCATCCCGGTACAGGTTTATATCGAGACTACCGTAGTGCACTTCTGCAATATCCTCACCCACCAGCTCCTTGAGTGTGGCAAATAGCCGCTGCGCCAGAAAAACGCCGCAGGTATGAATTCCGACTATTGCCAGGCTACTAGCCGCCTGGTTTCGCTCTAAAATCTGCAGGGCGATCCTCTTGATTGCAAGATCTATATCCTGCGAGTTCATTATGGTACGTTGTACTTTACTCACGCTTTCACCCGTTTCCAGAAAAATTCCACCCCTCGCTCAGCCACCCGGTTAATCGCCTCGGGAAAAGCCTCACATTCCAAGGCAAACACCTTGGAAGCAATTGTGTCTGCATCGTCATCATAGTCGAGGTCAACGGTCTTCTGGAGAATGATCGGCCCTTCATCATACTTGTCATCGGCGAAATGCACAGTGCAACCACTCACTGTACAGCCCCGATCCCTTACGGCCTGGTGCACGTGATGACCATAAAACCCATCACCACAAAAGGAAGGAATCAGTGATGGATGAATATTAATCACATTTTTAGCAAGATGCTCAGGCGGGGAATACAGCTTCAGGTAACCAGCAAGGCAGATAATATCCACAGAATAATCCTGTAGTATATCATTGATCGCTGCATTGTCCGTGGCGTGGAAAGCCGGATACCCATAGTTCCGTGCCTTTTCAAGCCCCAGGGCACCATCAACATTTGAGATAACCACCTGAATATCACCCTTCAGGGTACCAGCCTGAATACGCTCATGAAAGTTATCCAGAGTTCTGCCACTGCCAGATAACAGGACCGCCATTTTTAACATAATTTACTCTCCGGCAAAATATTCGTTGGAATCCACATCAACCTTTTCCAGCCAGGCTGAAATCACAGTGTCATATTTCGCTGTAAGGGCAAATACCTTGCGAGCAAGCTTAAAGCGGGTTTTGAGTGTTGTATTGCCGGTTTCCCTGATCTCTTTGATTACCTGTGGGTAATCGGCAGGATCAACGATGACGGTTACATCGTGAAAATTCTTTGCTGAAGAACGCAGCATGGTCGGTCCACCGATATCGATGTTCTCGATAGCGTCGGCCAGAGAGCAATCGGGGTCCGCTACAGTTTTTTCAAAAGCATAGAGGTTCACCGCAATCAAGTCGATATTCTGAATGTTGTGCTGGGCACACTGACTCCGATGACTCTCGTTCGCCCTCTGGTTAAGTATACCGCCATGAACTTTGGGGTGCAGGGTTTTCACCCGGCCATCGAGCATTTCCGGAAAACCGGTAAATTCCGAAACATCCTTGACCGTTATACCAGCCTCACGGATCTTTTTGGCGGTACCACCGGTTGAAAGTATCTCAACGCCCAGATCAGCGAGTTCCTGGGCAAACCCCTCAATACCTGATTTGTCGGTCAAGCTGATCAGCGCGCGCTCAATTTTAGCCATTCTCTCCTCCAATCAATCTTTACGAATAAATGCTTTTATTTTTCTTCGATCACGCTTATCGGGCTTGGCAGTAGGATGCACATGACCTGCATTCATCATTCGCCGCATATCCCTTTGATTTTCACGCTCCCGAATACTTTCTTCCGTCTCTTCATACAACAGTCTCGCCTCACTGGCCGGTCTTCTCATACTGGCTACGGCGAGTACTTCTATGTGAAATTCATCTTGGCCTTTACTTATTACCAGCTTATCTCCCTCCTGCACATTTCTGGCCGCCTTCACTCTGGTATTGTTCAAATGTACCTTACCGCCATTGACAGCCTTAGCCGCTAAAGACCGCGTCTTGAAAAAACGTGCAGCCCATAGCCATTTGTCTATACGTACATGAGGAACCTGACCTGATGAAGTTTCCATACTCTGACCTGATCAATTTCTTTGGCCCGAATTGTGCCTGGAAGGTAACAACTAAATTTTCTGAATTGGACTGTACAGGTTACACCGATTTCACCTGAAACGCTTGAAAAATTGTTGCGATAGATTTTCTCACCGAAAAGAGTATTGTCTGCCATTCGAAAAAAGGGTAAGTAAGTTTCTTACAGGAATCACCGTTACCTGTCCGTTTTGCTCGGATCAGACACGCCTCATTTCCCGATTCAATTACATCAGGAATTAAGGGCATGTCTTTCCGGCTTTAAATTTTATAACCTAAGGTACGAGAGGGTTATGCACATCCAAGCTGTCGGCATAAATAATATTCATACTCCCGTTAAAGTGCTCCAGAAAGGTGGTGGCCTGCAACATACTATCGCCACTATCAGCATGCAGGCCAAGCTACCCAGCTCAAAACGGGAGAGCTGTGTCGAGACGTTCACGAGCATCCTCAACCAGTCCCTTGATGAACTGAGCTGGGAAAGCTTCGGAGAGATCCTGCGGGAAGTCCAGAGCGCCCTGGGTTCACAAAGCGCCCGACTGGAAATGACTTTCCCTTATTTTATCGAGAAAAAAGCACCCGTCACCGAGACTCGCAGCCTCATGGAGTACAGCTGCACTTTTTCTGGCGGAATAGGTGAAGCTGAAGGGCTGACCCTGAGTGTCGCCGTACCTGTTACCACGTTATGTCCGTGTTCCAAGGAAATCAGCCAGCACGGAGCACACAACCAGCGGGCCGAGGTTAAACTCAATGTGGAGATGAAGAAGTTCGTCTGGATAGAAGACCTGATTAGCCTCGTTGAACAATCAGCTTCCTGTGAACTCTATGCTCTCTTAAAAAGACCGGACGAAAAGTATGTAACGGAAAGAGCTTTCAACAATCCGATGTTCGTTGAAGACGTAGTTCGCAAGGTGGCTGAATCTGCAATGGCCCACCCTGAAATAGATCGGTTTTCCGCCAGTGTTGAGAGTTTTGAGTCCATCCATAAGCATAGTGCCTACGCCTATGTGGATAGTGACGAAATCCGCTAGCTCCTGAAAATGGTTCGGAATAACTGCTGTTAAACTCTGAATTGCTGAGATTGCCTGCCTACCTTGTTCAATTACGAGTAGACAATCTCAGTCCCGACTTTTTTGCTGCAACTATCGATAAAACTGCTAAGGGACTCAGCCTGGTACGCCGTGAGACCAACAAACTCAAAAAAACAATTGGGCGGCACAGGCAAAGCTTTACGTTTTTCCCGGTCTGAAACGAGGCGCTCCACCCGCCGACACTCAAGCCCCTGTATAGCGGTACCATTGTTACAATTGAGCAGTTCAACATCATCCAGCCTGATAACCCTGTCCGTCATCCCCACCAGGCTTCTGCAGGCGATGCCTCCGGAACTGATATCGATTATCTCAGCCAGGTTCTCCGCGCTACAAAGCAAGGCATCATGCAGCACCTTGAAGCGTCTGTACTTCCGTCGTTCCATGGGCTGAATCTTGGCTTTTTTCGCTTTCACCTTTGTGTGTGTAGTCATCTCCCAGCCTCTGTATTATGGAAAACAGCAAGACCAAAACCTAACACACGTTAAGAGTAATACGTTTCGTTGAATTACACAATAGCGGGTTTATATGAGTGGAGTGGCAGTACAGACTCTTCAGAGGAAAGCGAGAAATTACAGTATATTAAACAAGCAAAACACATTATTTGCGGAACCACCAGAGGATCAGGGAGATAACAACACTTATGACGATACAGGTTGTTATCGGCATAAAGAAACGAAAATTGTCGCGATTGACGACAATATCGCCAGGGAGACGTCCAAAAGGAATCTTCTGAAGCCATGGCCAGAGAAGACCGATTATTATGACGATAACGCCTATTGTGATGAGGTTCTTATTCACAGTGTCCACTTGCGAAGAGTACAATCCATCTACCAGTTATACCTCACGCCATTATCCCGGTTGATCAGTAAAAATCAACAAAGACTACCTGCTGTATTAAATCATATGGGGGATTCGACAGACACGCGAAATATTCAGGTCATATTTCAGAACACGTCATAATCGTCATTTCAGCAGCATGCAACCGGCCAAACGGATCCTATCAACCCGAACAAAGGCCTACCAAACCAGTAATATGCTGCAATCTCAATAGCACTATAGTTGTCACAGATAAAACAAACCGGATACTATCAATAAATCAAAGGAGAATGTACCCGGTGCATATCGTTACGCGGCACAGGCAATACTATCGCGATACTGCTCAAAAGCCCTGGCAAGCCTCTGCATACCTTCTTTAATGGATACAGGTTCTGTACAGGAAAAATTCAGTCGGAATGTAGACTTCCCTTTCCCGGAGGTATAAAATGCCGCCCCAGGCACAAAAACCACTTTTTCTTTTACCGCGAACTCAAAGAGTTCCATTGCGTCATAACCTGCTGGCAGTTGCCCCCACAGAAACATTCCACCCTCAGGTTCCCAAAGCTTAACTTCCCCCGGCAAACATTCATGTGCCGCAGCCACCATCGCCTTACACTGCTGGCCATAGGCTTTGATGATTATTTCAAGATGGGAATCGAGATCGTTATCTTGCAAATATTTTGCCAGAATGTACTGATTGATACTTGCCGTATGTAAATCTGCAGCCTGCTTGGCAATAAGCAATTTTTCATACAGTGGTTCGGGTGCCACCAGCCAGCCAACCCTGAAACCCGGCGCTACTGTCTTGGAAAATGAACCCAGGAGCACAGTATGCTCAGGGCAATAGTGATAAAACGATTTCTGGGCCACTCCGCTAAAACGCAACTCCCCATAGGGGTCATCCTCTACCAGAACAATCCCCTTATCCTTTACAACTTCGGCCACTTTCTCCTTCGTTGCATTGGTATATGTGACCCCTGAAGGGTTTTGGAAATTGGGCACGGTGTAAAGCAATTTCGCCTTACTTTTACCTGCGGCCGTAACCAGGGCCTCAGTGTCGAGACCATCTTTACAGACCGGAACAGGCTCAAATCGAGGTTCATACATGGACAGAGACTGAATCGCTCCAAGATATCCGGGCTCTTCGATCAATACGGTATCACCCTCATCGATCATGACCTTGCCAACCAGGTCAAGAGCCTGCTGGGAGCCGGTTGTAATCAGGATTGAATCCACCGGGATTTCGATCCCTTTTTTCAGCCGGTACCTGTCTGCGATAATCTTCTTGAGCTCGGCAATCCCTTCTGAATTATTGTACTGAAGGGCATCTGCACCATATTCGGCAAATACTGCACTCGTCGCCGCCTCGATGCCACGTACCGGAAAGTATTTCCTATTAGGCAATCCACCGGCAAATGAAATAATTTCGGGATCAAGTGACACTTTTAAGATTTCCCGTATAAACGACCGAGGTACAGTAGCCATTCTTTGTGCAAACATCTCTTCCATTGTAATTTCCTTTCGGTGGGTACTACCAATTGTAAATGCGGCAGAGTACTTGAACTATGCCGGAAACGGCAAAGAGGAATGAAGTATATTCAGCAGAAAGACCAACGCAGGTGACAATGATATCACCTGTTCCACTTGCCCGGTTCCCTGAACCAGAGCCGGAATTATACTGTACCAAGACGAAAAAGTATACGAATATGAAACATTGAGAAGCTTTACTGCGATCACGAACCCTGAAACATACGGTTAATAATCAATACCGGGTTGTGGCTCAATGTCCTTACGATAGGCATGTTTTATCTCACGTACCTCGCTCACAGTATCAGCCCTTGCCACAATTTCCGGGTGAGCATCACGACCGGTCAGAATCAGGTGCAATTCAGGTGGTCGATTATCAAGAATTTCCAAAACTTGTTCAAGATCAACCAGTTTGAGGTCAAGGGCGTTGTTGATCTCATCAAGTATAATGACCTGATATTTCCCGGATCGTATTTTTTCATTAACAAGGAGCAATGCCTGCTGTGCATTTTCACGGTGCTCAGAGTGTGGATATGGATTGCCCTGTATGCCACAAAAGCCTTTACCGGTAGCATAGAGTTCAACCAGTCCGCCCAGGAGTTTAACACCATCCCACTCCCCGGAATAGATATCCCCTTTCATGAACTGGATAATAGAAACATGCAGTCCGTGTCCGGCGGAGCGCAACGCCATTCCCATGGCGCTGGTGGTTTTGCCTTTACCTTGCCCCGTAAGTACCACCAGCAGCCCTTGTTTTTTTTTGGGCACCAACTTGGTGATCTCCATACTCTTTTCCTCCCGGGCAGGGCAGCAGAGAAAACCTATCTTCCCCCTTACTGGCCGAATCCCTGAAATTTTTTCCTGAAATCTGATGATTCCTTCTCACCATCCAGCATCCTTTTCAGAATGTTAAATTCATTACTGGCAACACGTAGTTCACCACGCAGGTTATCCTGCTCAGCAAGGCCTGCTGTCTCCATTTTTTTCTCAATTTCGTTTACTTTCTGTTGCGCGCGGTAAAGATCACGGGCAATCGCTTTAATGGACATGTATTACTTTTCTCCTAGGAAAAATTGCTGAACTTCTATAGTTTCTTAACATATAGTAACATCATTCTGGCTAAACCGGCTAACTCAAGCCATCTCGGCAATGATGACCACACAGAATTGATTGTTTTCCTAACCTCGCATACCGCTCAATCCTCTAAAAGAGAAAGGTAATATTAAAATGAGCTGCATTCAAAGACAATCCTCCAAAACAGGAAACTGACAATATGAAACGTATACTCACATCATTTATTCTATCGACCCTCCTCCTGTATCCCGCGTTCGTCACCCAGGCCGCAGAAAATGACGCAAATCGGTCTATAACGGTTACCGGAAACAGCTCTGCAACTCTTCCCGCAGAAACGGCAACTATCCACGGGCAGGTAAAAGTAGTGAGTGATTCCACTGAGAATAGCTACTTGAAAGTAGTCGAGATTCTGGTCGAATTATCCACGAAAGTTCAGGAGCTTGGCCTGAAAAAAACAGATATCATCGCAGGGGCGATTGGCCAAAGGGAAGAATATGAATACAGTGCGAACATTCGCAAGCCTAAGGGATTCTCTGCCACAAGCAATATTTTGTTAAAAGTGAGTAACGTAAAGGATGCATATAAAATCCATAACGAACTCTCACATTTTCAGAATCTTACCATACTCACAACAGAATTTGGTCTGAAGGACCATGCCAAGGCTAAAGGGGACACTCTCGAGCAAGCCTTGGCCAACAGCAAAAGAAAGGCAGAGCTTATGGCAAACTCCATTGGCGCACAGCTTGGTCCTGCCCTTACCATAGAAGAGACAACTGCCAATCCATACCCAATGGGTCGGTCAGAAATGATGCTGCAGCACTCTCCGGCACCTTCCAGCCCGGTATCGATAACCACCACAGGATCAGTCACCATAGAAAGCAGTGTGCGAGTGAAATTCCAGCTTCAGTAGTTAGACTCAACACTATTGATAATCTCCTGCATACAGAGGGATTGCACAGCTAATTGCCAGGCAATCCCTCTGAAATGTTTACAGCAGGAAAATCAGCATGTCACCACACGAAGCTTGCCGCCCGCTTTCCAGCTTTCAATATTTTCAACTGTCTGATCCACAATCCGTTGCCGGGCCTCCTTGCTGGCCCAGGCTATATGGGGAGTGATAATCAGGTTTGGAAGTTCTGCTTCAAGCAGTGGATTCGAATTCTTAGGCGGCTCAACGCTCAACACATCCATGGCTGCACCGGCTATTTCTCTGTTCTTTAAAGCCTCCACCAGAGCAACTTCATCTACAATACCGCCACGGGCAGCATTGACCACCAAGGCAGTGGACTTCATGCTTGCAAATTCCTGTTCGCCTATCAGCCCGCGGGTAGCATCATTTAAAGGGCAATGCAGAGTAAGAATGTCGAGCTGAGGCAAAAGTTCTGAAAGTGAGGGCCGCGTGCTATCATCTGAACCAGGACGGGCAGCGACCACGACCTCCATCCCAAAGGCTTCCGCGATTTTAGCCACCCCCTTGCCGAGAGTACCGTAACCTACTATTCCGAGGGTCTTGCCACGTAGTTCCGTAATGGGGTAGTCGAGAAAACAAAACTGTCTGGCAGACTGCCATCTTCCCTGCCGCACGGCCTGTTGATATTGCAGCAGGTTTGTCTGCAGGGCAAGGATAGAGGCGAACACATGCTGTACAACTGAGTCAGTACCGTACGCCTGGCAATTACAAACGGTTATTCCCCGCTCGGCGGCGGCCTTCAGGTCAATCACATCCGTACCTGTTGCAACCAGGCAGATGAGCTTGATGTCAGGGTTAGCTGCCATCTCGTCATGGCCTATTCTGGCTTTGTTGGTGATTACTATCTCTGCACCCGACAATCTTTCATTTACTTCCTCGGGGGTGCTGAATAAATAAATTTCCAATTCATCGCATGCCGACTTCAACATTTCGAGATCACAATTATCTATCCCTTCAGCATCTAAAAACACTGATTTCATAACACTTCTCCAGTCTCAACTCCAATATTCAATGCAAATTACTGTAGAGCCCGTCAGCTGATGGCAGAACAGCATTTCATCTCTCCTCAATTACACGAAAACCAGCATATTGTTCAGTAAACAATCGCTTGCCCTTCTCAAGAAATTCACGGTAACTCCAAATTTCTTCAGAAAGCAGATGCTGGTAATGCGGTTTAACAATATATGCCATCACCTCTATCAGCTCGTCATCATTTTTTTGCTTCACTTGTATGGTCTGGCGTGTGTACATCTCTCCTTCAAAGATATCCAGTCGCTCCATGGCAACATGGTCTACCTCATCATAGACCACACCTTCGACCGTACCGGCATAATCTGCCACCATTCCAGGATAATGCTCATTTCGAACACAAAATCGCTGAAAACCATCAGCTGTCGCACTAAAAGAGGGAAATCGTCTTCCGGAAACTTCATCCATGATATCTTGTGACATCAATGAACCATAAGTAAATAATTTCATTGCAATACTCTCCCAAGCTCTTCTGATCCTCACTGCCTCTCATGTACTTTGATTCAAACCAAACATTGCATTTACTATTTTTTTCTACTAATATCTGCGGCTTCAACAATCATCATCCACCATATCAGACTAATTTCAACGTAACTTTTTACGCTGTTTATACATATGTTTTTTCGAAAAAAGGCACAATTACGCATTTCCTTCTTGGGGAAACGAACAGCCCTGATATCCGCGCTGCTATTGACTTTCGTGACCCAGCAAGGCTGCTCGACTCACAGCAGCCCCCTGTCAGACGCAGAACTTGAGAGCGGCAGCCTGTTAGACGATGAAATTGCTCTTTCAGATACCCTGCAAGCAGGAGATGTGGAAGCAGCTCAGAAAGCGCTGAACGATTTTCTCAGCCAATGGGAAGGTACACCATACAGACTTGGTGGAAACTCACATAAATCAATCGATTGCTCAGCCCTGTCTTCTCGGACTTACAAAGAACTTTTTGATATTGACCTGCCCCGTACCGCAAGGGACCAAGCTGGTCAGGGGACAACAATTCCACAGTCAGAACTACAGCCCGGTGATTTGATATTTTTCAAAACCGGTAGATACCAGAACCATGTTGGCGTCTACATGGGCAACAATATTTTCATGCATGCATCAAGCACAAATGGAGTGACTGTCTCAGAAATCAATTCACCGTATTGGCAAAAACGTTTTTGGAAAGCAACAAGCCACCATAAAAGTTAGCCCCCTGATTTGTTTAAACGTATTGACCACCCCTTGCCTCTCACCAGCTGGCAGGCAAAGGGTGTACGATTGCTCGTCTCCCCTTGCCTCAATAGTTCAGTCAAATCACCCGATTTTAGTTTTCATATCGACCAGATCTATACCGGCCTTAAGCATTCTGAACAGTTCACGATAATGCAAGCGATTACGGGTTTTCACATAGCTATACACAGCTTTTCGAACCTCACCTTCACTGATTGAAGGATAACGTTTCAGCACTCCCGCTATCTCACTGCTTGGCCAATCCATATCCCACTGAACATGTTCTTCCATACAGCGATCATGGTCGTCTATGGCTTCATTGATCAGCGAGTCCCTGAGTCGTTCCGCCTCATGAAATTTCTTTTTACTTTTCAGATCAGAACCTTTTCGCTCTGCCAAAAAGTCATAAATATCCTCTAACGGTTCCAGCCGCATTACCTTGGCAAGATACTTAACCTGGCGTTTTCGTGCCCCGGCCTTCAAGCCTCTGCAGTTGCGTATTTCCTCTTTAAGCTCGTCAGTGCAGGGAAGCTTTTTCAATTCATTATCGGAAAACTCAGCGAGTTCCATCGCCACCTGCTCCGTTTGCTTAAACTGCCTCTTTTTCTCAGACCTGCTTATGTTTTCTTCCATAAATGATTAGTCTTGCAGAGCATCAGGCCCAAAAGCCGTGCCATGCATTATGTTAACTTTTAAAATTTATAATTCAGTTAATTTCACGATTGATGACTCGTAGTCTTCCGGCTTCTCCAGCCCCAGCAGGGTACAGAGAGTTGCTGCGATATTGGCAAGACCCGGACCCTCTACTCCGGCGAGTTCGAATTCATTGTTACCATTATAATCTTTTACTATAAACGGCACAGGGTTTTTGGTATGAGCCACCATTGGAGCCCGTTCGCCATTTTTCTCTGTCCACATGCAGTCTGCATTCCCATGATCTGCTGTGATTACTGCTATGCCGCCAGCCTTTGCGATCACTTTCAGCAATCTCCCTAGACACATGTCAACCGCTTCAACAGCTATGCGGATAGCCTCCGGCACGCCGGTGTGACCCACCATATCACAATTGGCGTAATTGAGCCTGATGAACTTTTTCTCACCGAGCTGAACCTGCTCAATCACCTTGTCTGTTATCTCAGCGGCCTTCATCCATGGGCGCTGATCAAACGGCACCAGGTCTGACAGTATTTCTTCGTATTTTTCAAGTGTTGGATCAACGTAACCTGACCTGTTCCCATTCCAGAAATAGGTCACATGACCAAACTTCTGGGTTTCAGATATCGCATAGGAGGAGACACCGTTGGCACAAAGATATGCGCCAATGGTTTTATCAATGGCTGGCGGTTCAACAAGATAGTTCTTAGGAATTTTGGCATCACCATCATACTGCATCATGCCCGCATAGAAAACATCCGGGCTCCGCTTTCTGTCAAAATCTGTAAAGTCTGCCTCTTCGAAAGCTCGCGAGATCTCGATGCCGCGATCACCCCGGAAATTAAAAAAGACAACCCCGTCACCATCCTCTATGGTGCCGACCGGTACATCATTTTCCGTAACGACAAAAGATTGCATATACTGGTCTGTTATATCAGGATCTTCGTCATAGTACGTCTGAACAGCTTCCCTGGCACTGGTAAAATGACGCCCCTCTCCAAGTACATGAGCTTTCCAGCCATATTCCACAATATCCCAATTCGCCTCATAGCGGTCCATGGTAGTTATCATCCTGCCGCCACCTGAAGCAATCCTGTAATCTTTGCCGCCCGCCGAAAGTTCGGTAAGCTTTTCTTCCAATGGCACAATATAACTCAGGGCACTCTTTGCCCCCACATCGCGCCCGTCGAGCAAAGGGTGAACCCGGACCCTGTCCACACCTGCGGCCAGGCAACCATCCAGTAACGAATACAGTTGTTCGATATGACTGTGAACATTGCCATCTGAGAGCAACCCTATAAAATGGAGGGTTCCACCCTTCTCTGCCCGGGCCAGCAGACTCTTCCAGGCGTTGCCGCGAAAAGCCTCGCCAGACTCCAGTGCGTCATTGACCAGCTTGGCCCCTTGTGCAAAAACACGACCAGCGCCCAGGGCGTTATGCCCTACTTCGGAGTTCCCCATGTCTCCGTCACTTGGCAAACCCACCGCTTTACCATGGGCTTTCAAGGATACCATCATCTTTTCCTGAAACAACCGGTCAAGAACCGGGGTATGTGCAGTGTAGACTCCGTCACGTTCATCCCTGGAGCCAATACCCACACCATCCAGAATTATCATTACCACTGGCCCTGGGAATTTTGTATATCCTTTCAATTGTTCTAATTTAAGGGCTTCCATCATATCTCCTTTTCATTCTGGTTGGTTTACAAGAGAAGCAGAATATCAAGCGAAGGTGCGAACCAGGTCATCATGACCAAGTCCCGTTATTATTGAAATGAAAACACATTTTGTGGCGTCACAGATACCACGAATATAAAGTATGACGCAACACAGGATACAGCCTGTTGCCTCAATCTGTTGGTAATTCCCGCCATCCACCAGTTCAAACCTCACATATTAACTGTTCGACATCCACCCAGCTCTGATTCTTAAACCTGTGACTTTAGCTATTTGTGGATGTAGCCGTCAAATTAAGCGAACATTTCCGAGAGATCCTGCCAACAAATGTTAGTTTGGCTCCGTATAAGTTAGTATTGTTCTTGATGCCAGCTGTTTTTAGGTTTATCAATGTTTCTAATTCTGCTATTGTCAGCATCATGTATCGCTTATCAAGCGAATGCTGCAAAAATGTAACATCCACAGAGAAAACTCGGTTTCCGCCACCGCTGAATTCAAGAGAGTAACAGCACTTACAGATTTATATGTTAAACACTATTACAGCATCACCAAGCCTGGCAATACGGGTATCCGCCGAAAAATTATGGATGTTCAATTCATTGCTTCAGGCAGGAATACACGTTCAGTCGGAATCAGAGACCTCAATAGGCGTTTTTTTAAAACAGTTACCAGGATTCAGTGAAGATTATATTACTGAACAGATACAGACAATTTTCCTGAATGGCACAGCCACTGACGATCTGGCAACACCGTTGGTCGGCGAGGCTCCTGTACTTGCAATATCCGCGGCGATGCCGGGACTTGCCGGCGCGATTTTCAGAAAAAACAGCCTCCACGCTGCTTTGAGAACCACAAAGGGACCTGAGAACACCACGTTCAACAAACAGCAGATTACCGTTTGTCTTAAGCTTTTCAATACTATAGCAAGAGATCGCGGCGAAGAGATGCTACGCCTTGGCGTTTTGATTGACAGCTCCGCTATACAACAATTTTTCTCAACCCGCTCTTCCACTCTGCAGCACATTACCAGTATCACACTGAATAACGAATCGATAACAGAACCTGAAATGCTCTCTTTACTGGAGCAATATGACAGGTTGAATATACAGGTAGTATGACGTCATGACATCCAAACCACAAACCCGGGATATGCTGGGGCGCACAACCCTTACTCCCGTACCGGAGGCCAGATCGATACTGCTCGACCAGCTGCAAAAGATCTCCCCGGAAACAGAAACTATTCGTATAGAAGATGGCCTGGACCGGGTCCTTGCACAATCTATATTCTCCGCAGAGAACCTTCCACCTCACCCGCGTTCAGTCATGGACGGTTTTGCTGTCTGTGCCGCAGACACTTTTGGCGCAAGCGAATCTATGCCTTGCTATCTGCAAATCACCGGCAACGTCGCCATGGGGGAAATGCCAGTAGGTGAAGTACAGCGTGGCTGCTGCTTCAAGATCGCCACCGGCGGCTTTCTGCCCAAAGGCGCTGATGCGGTGATCATGCACGAGCACACGGTTCCCGTCGATGAGACCATGATTGAAATCGTAAAAGGCGGTGGACCTGGCACAGCTATCATCGGCGTTGGCGATGACATTCGCGAAGGTGAAGAGGCCCTGAAGCCCGGCCACTTGCTCAGACCACAGGATCTTGGCCTATTGGCTGCACTCGGCATAACCCAAATCAAGGCGTATCGCCAGGTACGGGTAGGCATTGTCTCAACCGGCGATGAAATAGTCCCCCACTCCGAACAACCGGGTCCCGGCAAGATTCGAAACATCAACAGTGTGGCTCTCGTTGGCCTCATTTCAAGGGCCGGAGCTATTCCGACAGATTACGGTATTGTCTCAGATCAGCGTGAGGTGTTCTTTCCTGTTCTTGAAAACGCTTTAAAAGAAAACGACATCGTGCTCTTTTCCGGCGGTAGCTCTGTCGGTGTACGCGACCTTGGGGAACAGGCTGTAGAATCTCTCGGGCCTCCGGGAATATTGGTACACGGAGTTAAGCTTAAACCCGGAAAACCCGTTCTCATAGGCTTGAGCGGCACAAAACCTGTTTTTGGGCTTCCCGGCCATCCGGTGTCCGCACTGGTTTGTTTTGATTTATTCGTTGCACCAACTATCAAACAACTTTCTGGTGAAGTTACCGGACCGAAACCGACAGCAACGGTGACAGCAAAACTTTCCAGAAATCTCAACTCTGCTGCAGGTCGACTCGACCTGGTTCGTGTGCGGCTGATACAAGAGAAGGGATCATGTATAGCAGAACCGGTCATGGGTAAATCCGGGGCCATATCAACCCTGTCACGCGCGCATGGCTATTTTTTGATTGATGAAGACAGCCAGGGAGTCACCCAGGATTCTCCGGTCGAGGTATATATCTACTCATGAGCACACGAAATATTTACGTTAAGAACACTCCCCTGCAGGAAGCCCGCGATAAATGGTTCAAGGCTCTGCAAGACAAAGGATTCTTTTCCAGAAATCGTTCCGAGATCATTGCTGTCGATGATTGCCTCGGCAAAGTCACAGCGGAACCTGTATTTGCGAGACGCTCTTCCCCCGCACACAACGCAGCGGCAATGGACGGAATCGCAGTACACTTTGCAGATCTGGCCTCCGCCAGTGAAGCATCGCCAGTTCAACTCTCACCTGAAAAATTCCAACAGGTGAACACCGGCAATGCCATACCGGAAGGTTGTAATGCAGTGGTAATGATTGAGGATGTACATATCCTCGACAACGGCTCAGCAGAACTTCACATGCCGGCCACTCCCTGGCAGCATGTCCGAACCATCGGTGAGGATATCGTTGCCACCGAACTGATTCTGCCAGAGGGACACCACATCAGGCCGATTGATCAGGGAGCTATGCTTGCCACCGGCATCACTGAAGTAGCTGTCCAACGCAGCCCAAAAGCCACAGTGATTCCAACTGGTAGTGAATTGATTCAACCCAACCAGGAACCAAAGCCAGGGGAAATCATTGAATTCAATTCCCGCATTCTTGCCGGTTACCTGCAGGATTGGGGTGTCGATGCCAGCCGGTCCCAGCCAGTGGCTGATAATCCGGAGGCATTGCGTGCCGCATTGACTCAAGCCGCCGCAGAAAATGACTTTGTGGTCATGAACGCAGGTGCTTCCGCAGGTACCAAGGATTTCAGCTCGACAATTCTCGCCGAGATTGGTGATGTCATTGTCCACGGTGTTGCCATCAAGCCCGGGAAACCTGTTATTCTGGCTCTTATTGGTGATACACCGGTTATTGGCCTTCCTGGTTATCCTGTATCCGCTGTTCTTACCATGCGGATTTTCATCAGACACCTGGTGAGCACCCTGCTCGGGAGGGAACTTGATGACCACGGTACGATTGAAGCTGTCATGTCCAGGCCCGTCCACTCTGCCATGGGAGTAGATGAGTTTGTCCGTATAACCCTGGGCAAGGTCGGCGATACCCTGATGGCAACCCCTGCAGGCAAAGGTGGCGGAGCGGTAATGTCATTGGTTCGTGCAGATGGACTGCTTACTATCCCCGTCGGTAACGAGGGCGTCGGTGCCGGTGAAAAGGTGCAGATTGAGCTGGTTCGTCCCCAGGCTGAAGTAGACGCCACTCTGGTCTTCATCGGCAGCCACGATAATATTCTTGACCTGCTTGCCAACCAACTGCATCAGCAGCGGCCCTACACCAGGATTTCCTCAGCCCATGTCGGTTCCATGGGTGGAATAATGGCCATTCGTCGTAACGAGGCCCATCTTGCCGGCTGCCACCTGCTCGATGAAGCTACCGATGAATACAACATTCCATTTATAAAACGACTTCTTCCCCGGATTCCACTGCAGCTTATTAATCTCTGCTATCGCGAACAGGGGCTGATTGTACCGAAAGGCAATCCGAAAAACATTCAATGCTTCCAGGATATGGTTGATGACGATCTTACCTTCATTAACCGTCAGGGAGGAGCGGGAACGCGCCTGCTGACCGATAAAATCTTAAAAGAATCGGGGATCTCTCCGGAGCAACTCAACGGTTACTACCATGAAGAATACACCCATATGAGCGTTGCCGCTGCTGTCGCCAGCACCAGTGTCGATGCAGGCATGGGCATTAGAGCTGCGGCCGTTGCCCTGGGCCTCGATTTCGTACCGGTTGCCGAGGAGCGGTACGATCTTATCGTTCCACAAAAATTCCTCGCCGACCCGAAAGTAATAAAAGTACTCGACCTCATTCGCAATGGGGAAGAATTTCATAATAAGATACTTGCCCTTGGAGGTTATAACCTGCGTGATACCGGCAAGGTTCTCTATGAACAGGGTGAATGATCCCCCTGTGCGAATTTAGCCTTTTCAGGCTATCTCAGGTAGAGACATCAGCACCCTGAAGTAAACGAATGAAACTATTTATAATCAAAAGACATACACCTGGACAGGGTAAATCTAGAACCCATTATTAGGAGGTTGTTTATGAAAGACAGAATTTTTAGGGTAAACCTCACCGACATGACCACTTCGGTCGAGGATGTACCGGAATCCTGGGCAGGACATGGCGGACGAGGCCTTACCTCAACCATAGTTGCTGCAGAAGTTGATCCGACCTGCCACCCGCTGGGACCCAAAAACAAACTTGTTTTCGCTCCGGGTCTGCTCTCGGGTACAGTTGCGGCCAACTCCGGCCGTCTCTCTGTCGGTGGCAAGAGCCCTCTGACAGGAACTATCAAAGAGGCTAACGGTGGTGGTACCGCCGCCCAGTTAATGGCTCGCTGCGGTGTCAAAGCACTGATCCTCGAAGGACAACCTGCGGATGACAAATGGTTCAGCCTCGCCGTTACCCCTGAGGGAGTAACTATTGAGGAAGAAACCGAACTCGTAGGCAAAGGTAATTTTGCGGTTCTGGAGACACTCTCCACTCGTCTCGAGAACAATCCGGCCATTATCACTATCGGCCCTGCCGGTGAAATGAAGATGGCTGCTGCGAATATTTCCATCAAAGATCCGGATGGCGGTATTCGCTCCAACGGTCGTGGTGGCCTTGGCGCGGTAATGGGTTCCAAACGCGTGAAATTCATCTCTGTAACCCCTGGCGATGCCAAGCTTGAAATTGCTGACCCGGAAGCCTTTAAAGCAGCAAACAGAACTTTTGCCAAAGCACTGGTTGATCACCCGGTCAGCCAGGCACTTGGCCAGTATGGCACCAACGTTCTGGTTAATATCATCAACGAGTCTGGCGGCCTGCCGACCAAAAACTTTACCCAGGGCCAGTTCGAGGGACATGAAAAGATCTCCGGCGAAACCATGCACGACACCATCAAGGAGCGTGGCGGCCGCGTGAAGCACAACTGTCACCCTGGTTGTGTTATTCAGTGTTCCCAGGTGTACCACGACGCAGACGGCAAAAAGCTCACCTCGGGTTTTGAGTATGAGTCTATCTGGGCTATGGGCGCAGACTGCTGTGTTGACAACCTTGATCATATCGCAATGGCTGATAAGCTGATGGATGATATCGGTATTGACTCCATCGAAACATCAGTGGCATTCGGTGTTGCCATGGAAGCCGGCATCCTCGAATTTGGTGACGGTGAAGGCGTTTGTCGTATGCTGAAAGAAGATGTCGCTACCGGCACAGGATTAGGTAGAGTAATTGGTAACGGTGCCGGTTCTGTTGGCCGTACCTATGGTGTTACCCGTGTTCCGGTTGTCAAGAACCAGGCTATCCCTGCATACGATCCACGCGCCATTAAGGGTATCGGTATCACCTATGCTACCTCCACCCAGGGCGCAGATCATACCATGGGCTACACCATCGCCACCAACATCCTCAATGTCGGCGGCGCGGTAGATCCACTTACCAAGGAAGGCCAGGTTGAACTTTCCAGAAACCTGCAGATCGCCACTGCGGCCATCGATTCCACCGGAATGTGTCTGTTCATCGCTTTTGCAGCGCTGGATAACGAGGAGTGTCTGCCTGCTCTTATCGACCTGCTCAACGCCCGCTTCGGTATCAGCCTTACTGCTGATGACGTAGTAAATCTTGGTAAATACATCCTGAAGACTGAAAGAGAATTCAACGAGAAAGCCGGTTTTACAAACCTGGATGATCGTTTGCCTGAATTTTTCTACAATGAGCCTCTGTCACCGCATAACGTTGTATTTGATTTCAGCGGCGAGGAAATTGACACCTTCTGGGACTTCTAATGAAAATCAAGGTCAAACTCTTTGCCTACTTTCGGGACAACAGGTTCATGGAAGAGTTCAGAGACTACCCAAAAGGTACCACTGTCGGCAATGTGGTTGACGGTCTCGACATAGACAGAGAGGAAGTTGGTGTGCTCATGACAAACTTCAGGCACACCAGCTTCGAAGCTGAACTGAAAGAAGACGACATCCTCGCCATCTTTCCAGTAGTTGGTGGTGGCTGAAGCTGTCATTCATCACAATTTATTTGTATTGTCACGTATTATCACAAGCCGGGTCGCTTTTCTGACCCGGCTTTTTCTTTTTTCATTTCCTCAACACCCTTCTATAAAAGATTTTGATTTCCGAACACACTCAAAGTGAATAACCTTTTCATTTTGTTTACTTTTCAGTTGATACACGAATCTACTGTGTGTTAGAGTGCCGTAAATTAGTTATTATTCCCATCTTCGGCCTATTGAGGACAATCCGCATGGATTCCACCAGAGCGTTGATACTTGAGTGCAGGTCCAGCTCTCCGGATGATGATACATTCATTTCAAGGGTCAACGGACTTGTCGCGCAATATGGCAATTCTGTCTATCCCGCCCTTTTCGAAACTCTGACCACTCTCGACCTTTCGCAGGCAACTGCAAGAGACTACTGGCAACTCATTGTAGCCCATCGTCGTCATCTGATGGATGCTCTTGGCAGAGAGGTTGATCTGCTCACTGCCACGAGCGATTTTCTGCAAACCTCTACCAAACTTCTCAACGACCCGAGACTGGTCGATGTTTCCACTTATGAAAATGTTGTCACCGACTCAATACACGACAAGCTTACCGGCCTTTACAATCGTCCCTATTTCGACGAAACCTACGAGCAACAGGTATCGCTGGCAAAAAGATATGACACAGAACTTGCCGTACTTTTCCTCGATGTGGATGATTTCAAGGAAGTCAACGACAGTTTCGGTCACCTGGCCGGAGATTTCGCACTGCAGAAAGTGGCCAAAATTATTCAGGATGAGAAACGTGACAGTGATATAGCTTCAAGATATGGAGGCGAAGAGTTTGTTCTTCTCATGCCCCATACCCAAAGTGATAGCGCATCTATCCTTGCCGAACGTATCCGGAAAAAAATCGAGCTCACAGAATTTGAATTTGACGGTAAACATTTCAGCCTCACCATCAGCGGTGGTCTCGCGTCTTACCCTACAGACGCCACTGACCCCAGGGATTTACTGACCATGGCTGACAAAGCTGTATACCGGGCCAAGGGAGCAGGGAAAAACAACATATCTCTTTTCAAACAGGACAAACGCAAGTATCTCCGCGTTGGGATGGAACGCGAAGTCCTGCTGAAGAGTTTTGACTTCGTTAACGAACCGTACACTACCTTCAGCAGTAAAAATATCGGAATAGGCGGCATGTTACTTTCCGGCTCCACGCCGCTCCCGGTTGGCAGTATTCAGAAGATGAGCGTCCCGGTTAATGGTGGAGAACCTTTAATGCTGATAGGTAAAGTGGTTCGCATCTCAGAACCACACCCATCATTATTTGAAATCGGGATGAGTTTCTCCCTGAAAGAAATGACCAAGCTGGCCAACTCAGAAATAGCCATATTCCTTCGGAAAAATAGTGTCGAGGAAGTGCCCAAAACCCTTGAACCGGCCTACTCATAGCTGCATCGGCCTTATTTTTTACAGTTCCGGAGCTTATACTTCTTAAGCCAGACACGGTGCCATCGTTTTCAGGCCAGATAAAATTTCTGCTGTCCTTCCAGGGCACAAGTGGTAAGCTAATTACAGATGTTGCTTAAAATAAACCATTTGTTTGTTTTGTAACTTGCATGGCATCATGAAAACTTTACACGTCAATGTCAGGGGTCGGGTGCAGGGCGTATTCTATCGAGATTATTCTAAACGCCAGGCAGATTTACTGAATATCAGAGGCTGGATACGCAACATGCCTGACGGCTCCGTAGAAGCAGTCATCTCCGGCAATGATTCAGACGTGGATCAAATGATCGAATGGTTTCAAATGGGCTCCCCACTCTCCCACGTCACCTCCGTTCATGCCGAAGAGGTGTTCTACACTGAAGATCTGAACAACTTTGAAATCCGTTATTACAGGTAAAGTGTGCTACTCGACATTTCCCATTTCAATCTCTGGGTCAGAACCGAAACATCCGATGGTAAACGGATAGATTCCCAGCTTCTGCACGACATCAATCTGCAGATAGCGAAAAATCAGACCCTAGCCTTAGTAGGGGAATCTGGTTCCGGAAAATCCGTTACAGCTCTGTCTGTTTTACGCCTGCTCGAAGAAAGTTCCACCATCCGCACTCAAGGATCAATTCTCTTTGAGAATTCGAATATCCTCAAGCTTCCGCCGCCGGAAATACGATCCATACGAGGCAATAAGGTTGCCATGATTTTCCAGGAACCGATGACCTCGCTCAACCCGGTTTACACCATTGGCAATCAGATGATTGAACCGCTCCAGCTCCATAGGGGTATGAACCAGATAGATGCGGAGCGGGAGGCAATTCAGCTACTCGGCAGGACAGGCATAACTGACCCGGAGACCCGGATGAGAAGCTACCCTCATCAGCTCTCCGGGGGGCAGCGACAACGGATTATGATCGCCATGGCTCTTGCCTGCCGACCACAACTGCTCATTGCCGATGAACCTACTACTGCGCTCGATGTAACGGTTCAGGCCCAAATTCTGGCTCTCATCAAGGATCTGCAGAGGGAATTTGAGATGTCAGTGCTGCTCATAACTCACGATCTCTCGCTGGTAGAAAAAGTCGCTGATACACTGGCGATAATGAAAGATGGCAGGATAGTCGAGTCAGGCAAATGCAGCCGGATTCTCACTCAGCCCGAGCATCCATACACCAGGCACCTTCTCTCATCGGTACCATCGGACCAGCCAGGGCCAAAACCCATTAGTCCCCCAATCCTTGAAACCCGCGATTTAAGCTGTACATTCAGCATCAACGTTGGTTGGGTTAATCTCTTTAAACGTAAAAAACGTATCATCCGTGCAGTAGACAAAATCACCTTCACCCTGCATAAAGGAACCACCTGCGGTATAGTCGGAGAGTCCGGTTCCGGCAAAACGACCTTAGCCATGGCTATCCTGAAACTTGTCAAAAGCACCGGCATAATAGATTTTGATGCAGTTGATCTGCAACAGCTGTCAAACAGGGAGATGCGAACGAAGCGTAGCGACATTCAGATAGTCTTTCAAGACCCGTATTCCTCCCTCTCCCCCCGCCTGACCGTATATCAGATACTTGAGGAGGGTCTTGTTATACATTTCCCCGAAAGCGATCGGGAAGATCGAATCAACAGGGTTTACGAGGCGCTCGAAGAAGTTGGTCTCGAACCGGAAATGGCCCATCGGTATCCCCATGAATTTTCTGGTGGCCAACGCCAGCGTATCGCCATTGCCCGGGTAGTCATATTAAAACCACGGCTACTCATTCTGGATGAACCCACCTCTGCTCTTGACGTCACCATCCAGGCCCAGATCATAGAGCTACTGAAAACCCTGCAGTCGAGATACAATATGAGTTACATTTTCATATCCCACGATTTGCGGGTTATCCGGTCGATCTCAGATTATATTGTGGTTATGCAGAACGGGCAAATGGTCGAATCGGGGCCGGCTCATAAGGTTTTTACCGCACCGGAAAAAGAATATACCAAAACACTTTTCTCGGCAGCCCTGGAAGCTCCTGCTCCTGCTCCTGCTGCCAGCTAAAGTCCACCAGAAGCCAGTCAGGCAAGCTACACCTGACTGGCCTGTACAGAATCACTCTGCAGCCTATTCGGCCTCGCCATCCACCTTCCTGGTGCAGCGATCTCCACGAATATCATCCTTGAAGAGGGAGTAGCCCCTCTCCATGGCGCAGAAATCTCCACACATTGTACAGGTTTTCTCGTTTTCCGGCGTTCTGCTTCTACGGATCTCTTCTGCCTGCTCCGGGAACATCAACAGCTTGAAATGCTCTTCCCAATCTGAATCCCGCCGGGCCTTGGCAACTCGTTTTTCCTGTTCCCTTCGTTCTGGGTATTTTGCAATATCTCCAATGCGTGCAGCGAGCCGAGTGGCCCTGATGCCCTCGCGCACATCCTGCTCATTCGGTAAGGCCAGATGTTCGGCAGGAGTTATATAGCAGATCAGGTCGGCACCATGTCGAGCCGAATTAGCCGCACCAATGGCTGCGGTAATATGATCATACCCTGCGCCCGAATCAGCAGGCAGCGGACCAAGTACATAGTATGGTGCACCTCCGCTCATCGCTTTTTCGAGCATAATGTTGCCCTCTATTTCGTCTAGCGGTACATGGCCAGGACCTTCAACCATCATTTGACAGCCCATCTCCCGCCCCAGTTCTGCCAGTTCACAGTTTATGATCATCTCGGCCATCTGAGCACGGTCATGGCTATCGTGGATTGCTCCTGCTCTGATACCGTTGCCCAGTGACAATACCGCATCATATTTCTTCATCAATGCGCAAACTCTGTCAAACTGTTCGTATAACGGGTTTTCTTTCTGGTGATATTCCATCCAGGAGACCATAAACGTACCTCCCTTCGATACCAACCCACCATATCTGAACCCCTGTTTTCGGAGTCGTTCGATAGAGAATCGATTGATACCACAGTGGATAGCCATAAAGGAGATACCGTCCTGCAACTGACGCTCTATCAGTTCAAAAAGGAACTCACTGTCGAGTTTATTCGGGTTACGATATTTTTTAGCAGCTTCTGCAAATGCCTGGTAGAGAGGCACGTTGCCGACCGGCAGGTTGCACTCGGCAAGCACTGCTCTTCGAATTGCATCAAGATCGCCGCCGGTTGAAAGCTCCATAAGGGTATCAGCTTTTTCTTCCTCCGCTGCTTTTGCCTTTTTTATCTCGAGATCAACAGAGGCGATATCAGATGAAGTCCCTATAGAGGCGTTGACCTTGGTACGTAAGCCCTTGCCTATGGCAACTACCTTCTGCTCCGGTCGATTCGGATTGCATGGCATGACAATGTGGCCATATGCCAGGCCTTGGCGAATTGCCGCTTCATCCACGCCCTCATCTTGTGCAGCCTGCTTCATCTGCGGGGTTACAATACCTTCCCGCGCTAGTTCCAACTGGGTTTTCATATCCGCTCCTTAACGTTATTCATTGCGGTATACATCGCTCGCGGGCATAAAAAAAGTCCGTGCAATGGCATACGCCACTACACGGACTTTTCTTGAGCAATAAAGTCGTTATCTCATCCAGGCAGGTCTTCTGACTCGCGAATCATCCTCCGGCTGCGCCTTCCCGCCCCACCTCTCACAAAGAGTGGTATGACAGTGGCATTGTGCAGCCATCGTCCCCGCATACAGCGCCGGCCCAACGTTACGGATTCTCACCGTATTCCCTTTTCACTCCCCTTGCTGAAAAAATTGAAGAGGAAGCACCTGAATAAGCCGATACGTTATGATTTATCAATAAGCTAGAACAATTACATAAACTTGTAAAGGATACTCTATCATTTAGGGTTGAGGATTGAGATGACGGGACTCTTACGATGAGTTACTATCTTTAGGTTAGATGGCTTTGCGTAGCTGTCTCTTTAGCTGGTCCGCCATGACAGAATTTCAAAAACGTGCGCTGCAAAAATAGCAGCACCAATGAGATAAATTACACTTAGAATATGTTTCCCCAGGATTTTCTCAGCTCTGTTCCTCACTCACCGGGTGTTTACCTGATGCTCGACAGCAAATCTGCTGTGCTCTACGTCGGCAAGGCAAAGGATCTGTTCAAACGTCTCGCATCATATGCCAGACATAATGGTTCTGATTACAATAAGACCACCATTATGCTCAAGTTCGTTTCCTCGGTCGACACCATCATTACCAGAACAGAGAAAGAAGCTCTGATCCTTGAAGCCTCACTGATAAAAAAGCATAAACCCAAATACAACATCATTCTCAGGGACGATAAAAATTACCCTTTTATCAAAGTTACTGCTGACGAGGAGTGGCCACGCGTCATGATGGCCCGTAGGAGGAGAAAAGATAAAGCCCGATATTTTGGCCCGTACAGCTCTTCATCCGATATGTGGTCAACTTTGAAGCTGATATCTTCACTCTTTCCGTTGAGAAAATGTAAAGGTGGCACCTTGAGGCCCAGAAAACGACCTTGCCTCAATCACCAAATGGGCAAATGTCTTGCCCCTTGCGCGGGCTACGCAGATGCCAGGCATTACCAGCAAAACGTTGAAAACGTTATCATGCTGCTTGAGGGACGTAATAAAGATCTGATCAAAAAGCTGACCGAAAAAATGGAGTTTGCTGCAGAAGCACTGAATTTTGAAGAGGCAGCATCATTACGCGACCAGCTTAAAGCTTTGAACCGAACCCTGGAAAAACAAGTCGTAGCCAGCCAACAGAAAAATAATCGAGACGTCTTTGGATTCACCAGGAAAGGTGCCGCTGTAGCTGTCGCCATCCTCTTTATCAGGGACGGACTGATAAGTGGTAGCCGGAACTTCTTTCTTGAAGAACCCTACGGAGAAGATAGTCGAATTCTCGCCCAGGTAGTCAATCTCTTTTACGATCAGGATTCATATCTGCCCAAAGAGATCCTTCTGCCCTTTGAACCCGATGATCTTCAGCTTATCAATGAAAAACTGACAGATCTGAGAGGGACAAATATTCAGATGTCTGTTCCACAACGCGGTGACAGAGTTAAGCTGCTCAATATGGCTCAGGCTAACAGTGATCAAGTATTTGCCACTAAAGAGAAAAAGGAAAAATCCTGGGAGAGCCTTGCCCGAACGATTCAACAAAAACTTCAGCTGCAACGTTCGCCCGAACGCGTAGAATGCCTGGATATTTCAAATACCAGTGGAAAACTTGCCGTAGGTTCGCTGGTCTGCTATGAACAGGGAGAGCCGTCCAAACCCAATTTTCGACACTATTCAATCAAGACCATTGACGGACCGAACGACTACGGCATGATGCGAGAAGTCCTGCAACGCAGGCTCAGTCGAGGAATTGAGGAAGAGAATCTGCCGGATCTTTTTGTTGTGGATGGTGGTAAAGGTCAGCTGAGTATGGCCCTTGCTGTTGCTGACGAACTTGGCATACGTGACCAACTCGATTGGATTGGTATCGCCAAAGAACGCGAAGACGAAGGCGAAAAGCTCTATAAACCCGGCAGGAAGAATCCAATAATACTGCCAGCCCATAACCCTGTTTTGCTCTACATGATGCGAATCCGAGATGAATCTCATCGCTTTGGAGTCACTTTTCACCGCAGGATCAGGAATAAGACGAGTTTTCTTTCAGAGCTTGACCAGATACCCGGTATTGGTCACGAGAGGAAAAAATCACTTCTCAAGAACTTTGGGAGCTTAAAACGGATACGCGAAGCCACACCTGAAGATCTGACCCAGGTCGACGGAATCGGCAACGACCTCGCCAGACAGATATACGATCATCTCAATAAGTAGATGATCGTTATCCTATCATTTTATTTATCGTGCTAATTTCAGAGCATCAAGCTGGGTTTGATTATTTACATAATCATACACCCTGAGACTATTCGATGTTGCTGGTCCTAAAGGGGTTGACCAGATCTCGTAGGTCACGCCTTCTTTTAAAATAATGCTACCACCGGAACTCACTCTGCCGGTAAAGTTCTGTCCGTATGGTAAAGTAGTCGATGTTCGAATAGTTATGCGTTCTCCGCAATGGGTAATAGTGGCGGAAACCGATTGTGACCCATAATTTTTAAGATCGAGCACCCCTTGCCACTGTCCTGCTAAACTTGGGCCTATCAGACCATCCTCGCATTCTGACTGGCTTGAAGTACCTCCTCCCCCGCCACCATCATCACTGCTACTGCTACCGCCCGCACCGATCGCCAGAGCTCCGAGACCTATAGCTGCGGCTCCACCAAGAACTATCCACTTGGTTTTGCCACTGCCACTCTTACTTTCCTTAGGCTCGGCCGGTTGATATCTTTTAGCCGACTTATCAGTAACCTCATTTTCTACATCAACCTTACCATTTTTATCGTCCGCAATTGCAGTCGCAGGCAAAGGCTTTACCAGACAAGTTATTAAAAAAATACAGGAAAACGCAATATAGAGAATAGTGTTCACCACCTCGTGAATTCTTTGTCGAGAAATTTTGAACATGCACTCCCTCCTTTTCGCCCACGAATAGCGTTCAACACACAAAGTTTCTTCCCGGAACAGCCTTCATCTCACACAAGAAATAATACACCATCCACGTGTTAGATCTGAAATGGTTTCTGTGAAATTCGTCGAGATTTATCTGAATTTTCAGGTATTGCAGAAAGAACTGACGATCATCTACATAGGTAACTGTTGATGGGAACAGCAAAAGAGATGTAAAGAATCCTGGAAATAAAAAAAATGGAAAAAATCACCTATTTTTCGCTTACTCCAGTACACCACGCGGAAAAATCTTCATCACTGATACCCTCTTCACGATAACAACCTGGGTGATAGTAGGGATCTCCCTGGTAAAGCATCTCTCCCCACAACTTCTGGAATATTTTTTGTTCTCTCTGCCACGCCACCTGCATTTTTTGCTCTAATTGAAGCAGCGGCTGGTAATCCCATAATGCCCTGCAATATGGTGTATATATGTTAATAAGACCTTTGGAACGCAGGATAAAAGACAAGTCCATGCCCATGAAAAGGTACGGGAAGCTGGCAGCTGAAAAACCTCCTGCCCTTTCAAACACTTCTTTTCTCACCAGGCACATCTCAAACGGGACTGCAGTGACTTCCTGGGCGAGGTTCAATCCATTCAGATGAATCGAACAGTTTAGAAGAAACCACCAGTAATAAAGTACAGATTCCGAACGTACGTCAGGTACCCGTGAAATATCAAGCATGGATTCAGCAGACTCGAGCCTGCCGGTGACCAACCCGATTTCTTCGTTTTGTCCGTACTCCAACAGCTGCTGAATCCAGTTCGTATCTTTCGGAGCAACATTGCTTGATAAAAATATCAGATATTTGCCGGATGCTTGTTTAGCTGCGCGATTGAGTAGCTCAGCTTTTCCCGGGGAATCATGATTGGGGAGATATGTACACCGATCTGATTCAGCCTCGATCTTCAGATATTGTTCTCCTAATCTTGAGTTACATGCTCCAGAAGTAAAGAGTAGCTCGGCATTATCATAGCCATCGGTAATTTGATCTAGAGTTGCCAGTCGATCTTCTGGATGCTGAACTCCATCTTCAGGATATAAAATGATAGAGACCGATGGAGTAGCCACAAGCTTTCTGCGCGGTTGGTAATAAAAGTTCCAGTCAGCATGCTCTACCTTCGCTTCAATGCCTGAACGCAAAAAAGCCCTTTGCACTGCCAACTTTCCGGCCTCTGCCGCATATGGTTTTTGGCAGTGATTAATATTTGTCGATGTATCAGAAACCCGCCAGTGATAGACAACCTCAGGAATGTGCACCACAAGCTTTGCCTGTTCAGTAACTTTTAAGGCAAGGTCAAAATCCTGTGCTCCATCCATTGCCTTGTCACAGCCACCACACAGTTCAAAAAGACCACGCTGAATCACCAGAAAATGGGTTATATAATTATGCCCTAAAAGCAACTCCCTGTTATAGCCGGGCTTATAAAAAGCAGATAGGTGATCACCTGACTCATTCACAAGGTTTTCATCCGTATAGAGAACATCTCCGCCCGTATTGGATATCGCCTTGACAACGTGATAAAGACAATCTCTTCTCAATTCGTCATCATTATCTAAGAAACCAATATAATCTCCTGATGCCATACTCGCTGCAGTATTGGTCGTCTCTGCGATCCCTCTGTTTTTCAGGTGACAGACCACAGTTATCCTTCCATCCAAACGTGCCCAATCCACCAGGGTCTGCTGAACGTGTTCTTCTGTACTGCGGTCGTCACAAATACACAGTTGCCAGTGCGGGTACGCCTGATAAAGGACAGAACGGATGCAGAGGTTGAGCTGTTCCTGAGTGGGATTATAGACAGGCAGGATAATACTAATAAGAGGCTTACATTCAAGATCTGCCACACGCTGATCGGTATACTTGAACTCGAAAACACCTTTTTTCAAGTAGTGTTCCAATAGACTTTTGTGCTGCTCCTGCCTGCGACAGATAGCGGCCCTGTAAAATTCAGGGTCAAAAAACGGTGAGGGACGTCTGTAATCAAGTTTTTCTTTTTTCTGATAATGCTGAAAAGGCTCAGACAGAGATTTTTTACAATCGGGGTTCTGCTCCTGGTAATAGCGTGAGTCAAATACAGGAAGAGGGCTTTTTCCATCCGGTAACCCGCGGACAATGTAATGCTGCCAAAGAAGTTTCTTCTGTTTCGGCAAAAACGGATGTCGATCATGGTAACAATCTGCGTCAAAGTAATCCGGAGGACTGTTTCTCTTTTGATCTTCCTGCTCAAGAAAGTAGGAAATTGGATTGAACCCTTTACTTCTTAGATAGAAATACTTTCGTTCGAACTTTCGCTCCAAAAATAGAGGAGAAGGAAGAAAATCACGTTTCCACCCGATCTTCAGATAGTGGGTCAAGGGGTTGATATTCCCCTTGATAGCTCTCCCATACCGTTCAATATAGAAATTGCTATCAAAGTAGTTGTTGGGATTTTTGCCTTCCCTCCATCCAGTTTCGAGATAGTCGACGAGAGGGTTGACCTGTTCTTCGGCGCCGTCTAAATACTTTCTACAATAGCAATGACTGTCAAAAAAAAGACTTGGCCTTCTTCTTTCACGCCAACCATGGTCAAAATAGTGCCACATCAGATCCCATCGCCGAGCTTTGAGATCAGGATTGCTGGCCAGATAATACCTGCTGTCGAAAAGCCTTGAAAACAAGAGTTTTCGATACGAGGTGTTAGAACATGTGAAAACGTAATGCCGTATCCGTCTTAGTATCATTTTCATAATACTCCCTCCGCAACCCACTCCGGCATCAACTTCTGACTCCTCATCCAGTGTAAGCACACAAGCAGTGCCTCTTGCTGATAAACTGTATTTATAGGCTTATATCATCAGTGTTTCATTCTGGTTATGTGACCTACTTAAACTTCTCAATAATAGCAGACACACCAAACGAATGCACCATTTGGATGATAGGTTGCTTCAATTAGGCATATCCCCAGTAGCTTCATATTTAACTCGGATATGACAGTTCCTGGTCAATAGGCTCTTGTTTCAAGTATGATTTTTTCAAAAAAACCGGCACACACCAAACTTGGTGTGCTTTTTATGAGGATATTTTGTGAGCATGAAGACCAACCATCAGGCTTAAGGGACTTGCAAGCAATGGGAGTTTCAACTCTTTGGTCAAAATGCTCAGCAGACAGAGGTGATCTTGCAACAATAAAGTGGAACCCTAGTTAAGCCGTTTTGTCCCTATCCCACCACTCCTGCTCAAAAAGAGCTGGTGCTTTGTAACCGTTCGTCGAGTGCTTCCTCTGACGATTAAAATAGACCTCTATATAGTTGAACAGTGAATGCTCGGCTTCCAATTTGTCGCGAAATTTCACATGATGAGTCAGCTGTGTCTTCAAAGAGGCAAAGAAGGATTCAGCGACTGCATTATCCCAACAATTTCCCTTGCGACTCATGCTTTGAATATATCCATTCTGTGTTAGTACAGCTCTGAAACTGGAACTTGCATACTGAATGCCACGATCACTATGGATCATCAAACCTGGTGCAGGCCTGCGCCTCATTATTGCTTTTTTAAGTGCATATATTGCAGATTTACTCTCCAGGGATTCGCTCAGATCCCAGCCAACAATCGCGCGAGAAAATAGATCAATAAACACTGTGAGATAATGCCATTTTGCACCGACCTTGATGTAGGTGATATCGCTCACCCAGGTGGTGTTCGGTGCTGAAACTGAGAAATTACGATCAAGCAGATTCGGCGCTACAGGTTGCTTATGTTTTGAATCGGTTGTTACTACGAATTTCTTTGTTGTTTTGCACCTCAACCCCATTTCTTTCATTAATCGCGCAACGCGAGGCCGACTAACGCTGGAAAATTCACGCTCATCTCGCAAGTCAGCGGTAACAAGCGGGCTGCCGACCATGCCTTTATGAACGCTAAAGATCTCCTTCACGCGCTCTTTAATCCGTATATTTTCTCGTTTTCGCTTGGAGATAGGAGCTTTCTCCCAACGATAGAAACCACTCGGGGTAACTTCTAAAGCCTGGCACATCTTCTTCACCGGAAATGCTGAGCGGTTCTTTTCAATAAATCTATATTTCATTTCGGTGCTCTGCTGAAGATGGCCACAGCTTTTTTTAGGATATCTCGTTCCATCTCGGCATCCTTGAGCTTTTTCTCCAGGTCCCTGATTTTCTTTTCCTGCTCAGTCAGAGCCTCACGACCGTTCCCAGGGAAAGCTAGTTCTTCTTTGGCTCGAAACTCACGCCTCCACTTGTAGAGAAGGTCTTTAGAGATACCGAGACTGTCGGCTACATCTTGCACTGACCTGCCGGGATCATCGGTCAGCTGAACTGCATTGCGCTTGAAATCTGGATCGTATCTTCTTCTTTGAACACTCATATCTTCCTCCTGCCAATCTCTTTAATATTGGCTTATCTGAGTGTCCACTCTTTTATAGCAGGATCATTTCATCTTTATGTTGTTACTCCCCACTCTTTAGAGCTGAGCGTTAGTGTATATTTTTATTAGTACAAAGCTAAGGGAAACAATACACCAGGATACTGAAAGTACCAAAAAAGGCCTGAAAGAAATTCAATTCTTTCAGGCCTTTTGGGGTCAATGGGTAACAGAACAATCGTATCAGATCGATAGATCTATAAATCTACATACCTTACTCGTCAAAATCGATCTTCAGGATCTTGTCGCCAGGCTGCAATGCCGCCCCGTTCTTGGCGGTAATGACGGTAACGATACCGTCGATTTCGCTGACCAGAGGAGTCTGCATCTTCATCGCCTCCATGATGGCGACCTTGTCTCCACGTTTCACCTGATCACCCTCAGCGACAGTAACCTCAACAAGGTTGCCGGCAAATCCAGCGCGCACATCACCCGCCATGGCCAGATCCATGATCTCCTCTTTGCTGAGCTGTATGCGGGCTGCAGCTTCGCTACCGTTTCGCTCAGGCTGGAAGGTATACACCATAGGATGATGGTCAACGTTCATATAGACCGCAGTCTCCCCGGTATCCACCGTTGGGGATGGACCAATCTCAACGATGTGCTCTTTACCTACCAGGTCAGTAAAGTAAAGGGTGTCACCAACTTCAAAACCACCCTGACGGTAAAAGATAGATGGCGGCAGCACATAGGCCATGCCGTACTCTTCTTCAAACTTGAAAAAATCCACCGCGTCGACGGGATGCTGCAGATAGAGTACCAGCTGCCGATCAGTGGGTTCTTTGCCAATTTTTTCATGCAGAGCCGCCTTCTCCTCGGCAAGATCGATGTCGGCAATTGTATCCACACCACCTTCACTGGCGAGCTGCTCTTTCCAATCTTCACCAAGGACCTTCTCGTAAATCCACTCTGCCGGCTGGTAGAAAGGAAACGGACCATACTTGCCGAGCAGCAGGTTCTTCAGGTCGCCGGATGGATTGCCGTAACGCTCTCCGCCAAGCACGTTGGATACCGCAGTGGTCCAGAGAATCTGGGAACCCGGAGTAACCGACCAGAAATTGCCGAGATCTTTTTGAACTCTGGGCAGCTCCTTATGCAGTATCTCAGGCATCTCTTTCAGGAATCCACCCTTCACAGCCTGCTCGAGGCTTGAGCCCATGGCACCACCAGGCAGTTTATGGATCTGCACTGTCGGCTGAAAACCTTTGATCTGAGATTCAAACTGCTGATAATGCTGACGCTCGTCACGGATGATATCAGAGGTGGCAATCACCGCCTCTTCATCAATACCTACAGGATCAAAGCCATGCTCTTTCAACACCTGAATAACTGTCAGTACCGGTGGCGGGCCGTAAAAACCGGTAAAAGCTGCGTCGGCCGCATCGATAATGGTCACACCTTTAATCACCGCCTCGGCAATTCGTCCCACATCATTACCATCGGTATTGTGACCGTGATAATGCAGAACCAGATCAGGAAAACGCTGTTTGATCGCATCCACCAGCTCTCCGATCCTTCTTGGGGTGCCAAGACCACCATGATTCTTGATACAGAGCACTGCCTCCGGCCCGGTAACATCCAGTATTTCCTGTACTTTATTCAGGTAAAATGCATTGGTATGCTCATCACCGGTCGAAAAACACAAACACGGCTCACTGATTTTACCTGCAAGAGCAACCTCTTCCAGCACTGCCTGCATATTGGGTACGTGGTTGAGGAAGTCAAACACGCGCCAGACATCCACGTACTTGGCAAATTCCCGCACAGTAAAACGAATTACATTCTGTGGATATGGCCGATAACCAAAGAGGTTCACACCCCGACAAAGGGTCTGAAACATAGTGTTCGGCATCTTCTCCCGCAACAGCTCCAGCTTGGTAAATGGATTTACCTGTTTTTTAAGCATATCCACATGGACGGAAGCGCCACCGGTGATTTCCAGTGAATAATATCCCGCCTTATCCCGCTGCTCCGCCGCCAGTAAATCGGTGTGCAGGAGAATGCGATTTTTGAAATCGGACTGAGAGATGTCACGGGCGGTATTGGTTATGTAATAGCTCTTGGCCGCACGAAGTTTTTTCAGCACCTCGCCCGCCGATGTTCCCTGAATAATTCTTTCCATGATTATTTTAAATCCTCACGTTTTTTAATGATCAGCGAAATCAAGATACGGAAAATTACGATGCAAACGGATTCTCACCACGGTGATGAATCTCTGCGATCAGTTTGGCGAGCTTGCCGGCTTCCCCCACCTCTTCTTCATAGTGGAAAAGATGCGGGTGGGTATCGAGATATGAGGTATTGAAGTCTCCCTTTATGAAATCCGGTTCATCAACAACATTCAAGTAAAACGGAATGGTGGTCTTCGGTCCGACAATGGCAAAGTTTTTGAGACAACGCTTCATACGCTCAACGGTTTCATCCCAGGTGAAACCATGCACTGTCATCTTCACCAGCAGTGAATCGTAAACCTCTGGAATTTCATAGCCCTGATAGACAAAACCGTCGAGGCGAACCCCGAATCCACCTGTGGAACGGTAGACGCTCACTTTCTTGCCGCCCTCAGGCATAAAGTTGTTTTTCGGATCTTCGGCGTTGATGCGCACCTCGATGGCATGGCCGCGAATCTGCACATCTTCCTGCCCGAAAGAGAGTTCGTAGCCAAAAGCAAGCTTTATCTGGTTCCTTACTATATCAATACCAGTAACCATCTCGGTTACAGTATGCTCAACCTGGATTCGGGTATTGATCTCCATGAAATAGTAGTTGAAATCCTTGTCGATCAGAAACTCAACGGTACCAGCGTTGAGGTAGTTTGCAGCTTTGGCAGCTTTGACAGCAGTCTGGCAGATCTTTTCAAGCAACTCAGGGTTGCCCACACGTGAGGGAGCAATTTCGATCAGCTTCTGGTTACGACGCTGGATAGAACAGTCGCGGGTGCCAAGGTGCAAAGTCTTACCAGCCTTATCGGCCAGGATCTGAACCTCGACATGCTTCGGATTAATCACAACCTTCTCAAGATAAACTGAGTCGTCATTGAACGCAGCCAGCGCTTCAGAACGCGCCACAGGAATCTGCTCAATTAACTGGAACTCATTTTCAATCAGCCGGATTCCCCTGCCGCCACCGCCGGATGTCGCCTTCAGCATAACCGGATACCCATACCTGGTTCCAAACGCCTTCGCCTCCTGGACACCGGCATCACCATGGGAGAGGTTTTCAGTACCGGGAACCATCGGAATGCCGGCATCAGCCATGATCTGACGGGCAATGACTTTATTGCCCAGATCGGAAATCACTTTCGATGACGGACCAATAAAGACAATACCCTCTGCTTCACAGGCTTTGGCAAATTCCGGGTTTTCCGCAAGAAAGCCATAGCCTGGATGAATCGCATCAGCTCCTGTCCTCTTGGCTGCCTGGATCACCTTGGCAATATCGAGATAATCTTTTCTGGGACCATCTCCCAGCAGCACAGCTTCATCAGCCAGACGGATATGCCTGGAACGTTCATCAGGTTTTTCAAATACCGCGACAGCGGTGCAGTCCAACTCCTGGATCGCACGAATCAGTCGAATGGCAATTTCCCCTCGATTGGCAACAAGAATTTTTTTCTTCAAAGCATTTCCCGAGTGTAATTGGATGATTAGGAGACTGAAACTACTAGCCTGCAGAACGACAGCAGAGAGAATCTGCTGCGGGCGAAAGTAATGCGCCTAATACGCTGCTGTTACCTGGATAAAATTCTGTGAAAACAGCCTAGAGTTCAGGATTACAATACGACAGGAATGCACCCGCAGCTAATACAGGACTCCACAAGTGCATTATACTGATTTGTTTCAACGCTAGCAAAAAACGTCTATTACCCGTTATTCACGTCCGCAGCAGGACCTGCAACCCAGTACCGGTAGCGTACTTCAACACCCTCAGGGACATAAATTACCACTGGCAGACGACTGTTGTAGCGAATCATGAACGGTTCACCACCGATAGGAATAAAACGCTCTGTTTTTTCTGCGTTCGGATCAACAGCCATCAGCGTACCGGCCATCGGCCCGAACTCTTTGACCAGGTAACGGGTATAACCCCACCCCTGAATGGTCTCGCTCTCTATTTTACCACCAAAAAAGTATTTATTCTGGGTATCTACTTGGACGGTTTTGCCTACAATAAGCTCCACGCGGTAGTGGGATTCATTTTCTTGTGCGGGAAGGTTCAAAACATAGCGGACCAGCCCTTCTTCAGCCTCGGGAAAGGCTTTCATGTTGTCCGCCGCGTGAAGCGCAGACGTTGATAATAACAAAGCTAATATACTCGTCAATAAAAAAAATTTCATTTTCATGCTCTCACCTCATGCGCCTGCGGAGGATGAGGGCTCCGGAAAATCGACCATCAACTTCTGCCTGCGCTCTTTATTAGTGTTATGATTTTTCCGAACTCATCAATAAATTCAGATAATTGTGCCTCATTGACTATAAGCGGCGGATCAATCCGTAATGTAGAACCTCGATTACCGATGATATACCCCTTGACTATAAGACTGTTGTAAATTTTGTCTGCCAGACCTTCATCAACCAGATCAATAGCAAACATCAAACCCCTTCCACGAACAGCCCGTACAATCTGTCCATCGACAAGTGATTGTAACTGCGCAAGGAACAGGAATCCTTTTTTCTCTGCTTCGGCAATAAGATCACGTTCTGTAATCTCAGCCACAACCTGGCCGGCAATAGCAGCACCAAGCGGGTCATTCTATGTGACTGCGAGTACTTAAAAGGCTTTCGGGTCAACTCCCGTGCCACTTCGCCACTGAACAGAGCAGCACTAACTGGATAACCGTTCCCTATCCCCTTACCAAGCGCAATCATATCCGGCACCAGCTTGTAATGCTGGTAACCATACCAGCGGCCGGTACGGCCTACCCCGGTCGTCACCTCATTGACGATTATCCGTCCCCCATTCTGCCGCACTTTATCTACTATATTCCGCACCAGCGGTTCAGGAGGAAAGCGGACAAAACCGGAGGAACTGCCCGGCTCGAAAATAAAATCCGAAACCTCAACCGGTATATCACCAAGTGACGGACAGTCAGTATCGCATGTGTCGTTTTTTTTGCACTGCCGGCAATAACTCCAGTCAAACAGGTACCAGTCCCGGCTTCGATCTGTGGCGGAGCTGTATGCACCAAGATAGGCGTCGTGGAAGGTCATCGATACTTTCCTGCCGGTCAGGTGACGCGCAACCTGCCGTGCCACTTCTATGGCCTCACTCCCCGAACAGAGAAAAAGACATTTTCCATCTTCCAGGCCACAAGTGTCAAGTAGTTTTCCGGCTGATTTTCCGATCACACTGCTGGTGTAACAAAACCCCGCGTGCATGATCGAATCAAGCTGGTCTTTTGCCGCTTCGATAATTTTCCTGTTACCGTGGCCGACAGAAATACACCAGACACCAGACTCAAGGTCCATGTACCGTCTGCCATTTTCATCAAAGAGATAGACTCCATCAGCCCTGACGATATTATCCATTTTCATTTCATGCCCGGTACAGTTCAGTACGTGATTCATTAACTCACACCACCTTTAGCCTAAATGAAATGCAGCAGAAATTATTTCAGAAGTATGTCGTTAAGTTATTCTCACCCAGATCAGGAGAAACTAATCCCATCACTTGAAACAGTTCTGATCTCAGGGCCAAAACTTCGAATATTACATAACGTTTTGTTGTGATGTTCCCGTATCCGGGCTGCTTCCATATGCTCTTTATCGTGGGTTGTGTGTGCATCCTTTACAATGTGCACCGAAAAACCCAGAGCGGCAGCACGTCGGACGGTGGTATCGACACAAAACTCAGATGCATACCCGCAAACCATCAGGCTCTCGACACCATAATCGGCCAGAAGCTGTTGCAAATCTGTGCCCTGGAATGAGTCCGGTGTTGTTTTCCGAACGTAGTGATCGGTATCACCAATCTCCAGATTGGCCTGAAGTTTCCAACCATCAGTTCCAGACTCCAGCACGGTACCAGCCTTTTCATGCTGTATGAAAATAACGGGCTTACCGACTAATCGTGCAGCAGCAGTAACTCTGTTAATGTTTTTTACCACAACATCAGCCTCAAATGGTCTCGGTTCCGGATCAAACAGGCCACTCTGAACATCAATAACCAGCACTGCAAATGACATATAAAACCTCTTTGAATTGTTGAATTCCAACAAATATTGAACAACTCAAGCATTATTCTTCATCGGGAATGCGCCGTCTGTTCAGACCGGCTCAAAGGTTTACAACTTCAGGATGGAATCAAATATTACACATTTCCCTGCAAAAGATCGACAACTCAATTCCCGATATCGCTCAGGATTTGTCATCAACCGATCGCCAAAGCAACACGTTGCAATCTTCTGCAACAAAAAAGGTGTTCTAAAGGTTGCTCAAACGACAACTGCCCAACCAGCAGTCGATACAAGTTGATACCGAATCGACCACATGGAACTGCCCCAGCAGGTCAGAACTGCACTGTTATGGCGGTTTATTCAGCATATCCATAGCAGCAATAAAAAAAAACACCTGGCATAAAAATAGATTAATCACTTCATTTCACGACATAAAAAATTCAGAAAATCGATGTTACTATTATTCTCACGGTGACGGAAAGGACGATACTGTTGCACTTTTCGCAGCCAAAGCTAGAATAGGAAGCCGTTCGGGGAGAAACTTTAGCAGTTTGACAGAACGTAGCCGCCGTCCCATGTATGCCCCCACAATCCATTCATCACGCGATAAATAACCGCACATCCACCTTGCAGGCCGGCACAGCAGTTCCCAGAAGTTTTCCTATGATCCAACGCTGCGTATGCTCAATTTTAAGGCCATATATGAAGCTATCTGCATTTCAGACGATGAAAGAACACTCATCTATGCCAATACCGCTTATGAGACAGGTCTCCATGTAGCCAAGGAGAAGGCGCCTGGAGAATCGTGAAGTTAACGGAGGTCCGATGATATCGAGTTGTATAAATGTGCGAACAATTCTCGTTACAGCTTTTGTCTGTCTGATGCTTTCCTTTCAGACCATTCATGCTGCCGATATTGAATATCCTCAAACACGGATTATGGCAGCGACTGCCAATCATGCTGGTTCAGTCCATGTCACGGCACTTGAGAAATTTGCCGAAATCCTGGAACATGAGTCCAAAGGCAATGTAACCGTAACCCTGTTTACCGGCGGTTCCAAGGGGGACGAGCTCGACAATGTCAAACAGCTTCGCACCGGAGAACTCCAGGTCGCAGCGGTTGCCACCAGTGACCTTGCCCCATTTGCACCTTCTGCAACCATAACTGTACTGCCCTATCTTTTCCCTGAAATTGAGAAGGCATATACGCTTTTTGAGAATAACAACTTCATAACGGAGCTCGGCGATCGGGTGGCTGCTGAAAGTCTCACCCGACCTCTTGGCTGGATGATCAGCGACTACAGGTCACTGACAAATTCCAAAAAACCGATTACCCGAATTGCTGATCTTCAGGGTCTGAAAATCAGGGTCCCGGAGGCGCCGATTCAACTCGAATTGTTCCGCTCCTGGGAAGTAGAGCCACATCCTCTCGCATGGTCCGAGACCGTCAATGCCCTGGAACAGGGCGTTGTTGACGGGCAGGTAAATCCTCACTCCGTCAATCGTGACCAGAAACTCTGGGAAGTTCAAAAATACGTCACCGACCTACACCATATGCTGTGGGTTGGTCCGCTGCTGGTTTCCGAGCGCTGGTACCAGAACCTTGAGCCCAACTTGAAGGCCCTGATTGATCGTGCCGCCCGCAAAGCAGTTGCCCACCAGTGGCAATGGGCTGACGAGCAAAACCGGCTGGCACTTCAGGAATGTCTGGACAACGGCATGCAAATCACCCGCCTCAGTGATGAGCATGAGTGGAAAGCACGTGCCCGAACCCTCTGGCCCAGGTTTTACAGAGCAGTTGGGGGAAAAGAAAATATCGACCGCGCGCTGGAAATCATGAATACGCCGTAATCTTCCCAAAAGACCGGATTGCATTTTTTACATACTAATAGCTATGAAATAATTATCAAATTACCCTTGAAACTCAGCACTGCAATCCAAGTTGTGGCAAGAGGACTGATTTAATTTTTCTTTTTTAAGCCCGGAAACAGATTTGTTTTCACTGGGCTACGTGAAAAAAGATCAGTCCTCCCTGCACTTCCGTTACAATCAATCTGGCTCCCGGACGAGTTGCTGAGCATTGGGCAAAATTGTGGGGGTAATCAGAAAGATTTCTATCGAAATTTCGAAAAATATGCCTGCATGTCTCTGCTGACCATAATGATCATGTGCCTTGTAGTTCAGATTATAACCAGAGCCTTTTTCAGCACGTCCTTTGCCTTCACAGAGGAGCTTTCTCGCTCCACCTCATGGATCGGCATCAATTTCTTTCTGGCTTGGGTTTGGGCATGCTACGACACCCATCTGATCGCTTCGGAATTTACTGAGATCTCTCCAACCCTCTTGGTAGTTATAGCCCACGTCGAAATTGTTATTCATGCCTGCTTCCTGCTGATCAACATCCGCATCGTTGAAAAATTCATCAGCAAGTACAGGGAAGATCTCAAGGCTGTGAAAAGCCTCGTTGACAGAATGCCTGGTAGCCTCTTAGCAACCTCGCTGTTCTCATCCCTCCCGGTAACCCGATGATCATTTACGCCATTATCGACAACCTCTCCGTTACCGCAATGTTTGCCCCTGGTGTTAGCCCAGGCCTTCCAACCATGGATTTGTACACAATTTGTTACCCGCCACCCTTGTGTTCTCATCTCAGTTGTTTAATAATACAAATCAGTTCCAATGTCCGGTTTGCCGTTTCACTCTTGAGCGCCTGCCCTTCCGACCAATAAAACAACCGAAAATCAACCACAACAGAAAACATGAAGTCTCGGACCTGTAATCTATTTGCCACCTTACTCAATTGTTTATTTATTTTATTTCTGGCGGCCTGCTCCGCTCCGAACAAGCAAGGGACCATTAATGAACCACCAACTGAACCATCCGTTATTGAAGAAGTGCTGCCCGCACCCGACCTCAGCCCTCAAGAGCCTATCATCGATGAACCGGCAAAAATCATCATCAATCCCGAAGCTGTCACTGGCAGAAATACGAGCGTGATTGCCAGACCTGCGACTGAGATAATCGGAGAGATCGAACCTGTCACCATAGTTCGGGCAAAGATGATAAAGCAGGCCAGGATAGATACAGGAGCTACAACTTCTTCTCTTGATGTGGAAGACTACACTGAATTTGAACGCGACGGCAAAAAATGGGTCCGCTACCACCTGCTGGAGCGTACCACGGGTGAAGTGGCTGAATTGGAGAACAGGATTATTAAATTTGTCCTGATCAAGAGAATAGATGCCGAATCCCATCGGCGACCGGTTATTCGCCTCAAGGTTCGCCTGGGTAATAAAACCCTTACCGAAGAGTTTACTCTTGCCGACCGCAGCCAGTTGGACTTCCCGGTGCTCATAGGCAGAAACATACTTGACAGTAATTTTATTGTGGATGTCTCCAGAAAGAACACCACTTCATCGATGGCTGAGGAGTAATTGAGTGAAACAACGGCTACAACTTATCATTATCGTTACCACCCTCGTTGTTGTTGGCTTAAGCTCGGCGATCTACAAGCATTATTCTCTCGGTTTTTCCTTTCTGCCTTCTGAAAGTATCCGAACCTGGACTGTTGAATCCGCCATAACCTTTACCGCCAACGACGGTCCGGTTGAAATGATTTTCAATCTGCCCAACACCTCCGATAATATTGCTGTTCTTGATATGTCGAGCATCGACTCAGGTTATACCTTTGAGTTGATGGAAAACCAGGCCAAGTGGAGTCGCGAACAGGCAAAAGGGGCCCAGAAGATATTTTTCAGAGCCACGGTTTCCAGCTTAAAAGGCGGTCAGGACCTGGTGCCGTCATCCTTTAAACCGTATGCA
Organism: Desulfosediminicola sp.; assembly: GCF_048381775.1. Lineage (NCBI taxonomy): Bacteria > Pseudomonadati > Thermodesulfobacteriota > Desulfobulbia > Desulfobulbales > Desulfocapsaceae > Desulfosediminicola > Desulfosediminicola sp. The sequence goes on from NZ_JBLXGE010000003.1 coordinate 469,658, forward strand.
CGGGAACTCAAGGAACCAGCCACCACTGCAGCAAACAACATAATAGCAGAGGTTGAGAAAAGGCTTGAGAACAGAACAAACAGCCCATTGATCAAAAGTGACACCATAAAAAGTGAAACCATAACAAAAGCCATTTATCTGCTTACGGCACTGAACAATACAGAATCGCCGGACACGAATGTTCTCATCAGCGAGGCAAAATTCTTCCCGACCAAAGCCAATCTTGCGGCGACCGTACTGAACAAGGCAGGCATCAAGGCACGACCTGTTCGCGGCATCAACCTGGTTCGGGACCAGAACAACGCCAGCCTGGATACCTATATTGAAATCGTTGACAACAACAAGCTGGTACTCCTTAATCCCACTACGGCCCAACCGGAAAGCAGAGAAACATTCCTCAGCTGGCAAATTGATGATGAACCTTTGCTCGACCTTATTGGCGGCAGTGGTGGCAAGGTTGCAATTTCAATCCTTGGAGGCCGGATGGCTGCGGAACGCGCCGCTGTACTCCATGGCCATCAATCCGGCAGCGTATTAATCGATTTTTCCATCTACAGCCTGCCGATCAAAGACCAGAACACCTTCAAATTGTTGCTGCTTATCCCCATAGGCGCGCTGGTGGTTGTCGTCCTCAGAAATCTTATTGGCATTCCAACTTCCGGTACATTTATGCCGATCCTGATAGCTCTGGTCTTTTTGCAAACCAAGTTGATAGCAGGACTTGTGCTGTTCATTACTGTAGTGGGCGTGGGACTGGTGCTTCGTTCCTACCTCAGTCATCTGAACTTATTACTGGTACCTCGAATATCGGCGGTACTGGTCTTCGTAATTATCATCTATGTGGCTATCAGTGTCGGCAGCCATAAACTGGGCATTGCCGGAGGCATGCAGGTCACCTTCTTTCCGATGATTATCATCTCCTGGACTATCGAGCGAATGTCTGTACTCTGGGAAGAAGAAGGCCCACGCGACGTATTCAAGCAGGGTGGCGGCAGCCTCTTCGCGGCAAGCCTTATCTACTTTGCCATGTCGAATAGTTACCTCAAACATCTCACTTTTTCGTTTCCCGAGTTATTACTGGTTGTACTGGCCATCATCATCATGATTGGCTCCTACTCCGGCTATCGGTTGACTGAGCTGCGCCGCTTCGAGCCACTCGCCAGAGGGGAATAGCCATGTTTTTTGTTTCACCTGCAAAATTACGCAAAGCTGGTGTGGTCGGCATGAACGGCCGAAATGTTCAGCTGATCGCCAGAAACAATCGCCGCAGCCTCTACCCGCTGGTCGACAATAAAGTTAAGACTAAAGAAATCCTCGCCAAGGCAGGTATTTCAGCACCCAAGCTGCTTGGTGTCGTCCATCACCAGGGTAATATCCGTGAACTTGAAGATTTCCTGCAAAAACACCAGGCCTTCGTAATCAAACCTGCCAAGGGGAGTGGCGGCAAAGGAATTCTTGTGGTCTCATCTCATACAGACGGAGAGTATACCAAAGCGAGCGGCGAAACTATCGGGCTCCGCTCGCTCCAGCGCCATTCCTCAAACATTCTCAGCGGCCTCTACAGTCTTGGTGGAGCCAACGATGTGGCAATGATAGAGGAAATGGTCCATTTCTCTGATACATTTGACGGGTTCTCTTTCCAGGGAGTGCCCGACATTCGCATCATCGTCTATAAAGGCTTTCCGGTGATGGCCATGACCAGGCTCTCGACCAAGGCATCAGACGGAAAAGCAAACCTGCATCAAGGTGCGGTTGGAGTCGGGCTCGACTTACAAACCGGACAGGCCCTGCGTGCTGTCCAGTTTGACCGGCCAGTGAGCCACCATCCTGACACGGGAGTTGCACTGCAGACCTTCGAGGTACCACTGTGGTCTGACTTTCTATTGCTGGCATCACGTTGTTATGAAATCACTTCGCTCGGTTATCTTGGTGTTGATATCGTACTCGATAAACTTAAGGGCCCAATGGTACTCGAACTGAATGCCAGACCAGGCCTCGCCATTCAGATAGCTAACGGCAGTGGCCTGCAACCGAGGGTCGATGCCATCGATGCCATGCAGTCCCAGGTGATATCCAATCTCAGTGCACATGAACGTGCCGAATATTCCATGGAGCATCTATCCAAAGTTTAACTGCACAAAAGGCATCGAGGAAACAATCAGAACCATGAAATTCACTTCAAACCTGACCTGTTGCTTTCTTATATGGGTCTTTTTGTTGGGCTCGGGAGTAGAAATTTCCCACGCAACAGAGACCATCGAAGATCATAGTGACACCATCACTGAACCGGCTACGCAGCCTGTAGAGCAAGAAACGCCGGAAAAGGATGTTGATGAGGGTGCTGCTGTCCAGGTACCTGCCGATCAAGCCCATCAGGATCTTGCTGAAACGTTTAAGGCAGAAGAGGCTCAACCTTTTGAAATCATCGGGCACACCGTTGCCCCAGGCACGACCCGGACTCTGGAATGGCCTTCTCTGCAATCGCCGCTCGGCAAAAGAATTGAGATACCTGTAATCGTCGTCAATGGTGCTAAACCCGGCCCCGTACTGGTAATGACTTCGGCTATCCATGGAGACGAGCTCAACGGCATCGAGATTAACCGCCGCTTCCTGCATGAGCTGAACCCCAAGAGGCTGAAAGGAGTTGTAATTGGTGTACCAATCGTCAACCTTGAAGGATTCTGGCGAAAAGAACGGTACCTGGGCGACCGCAAAGACCTGAACCGCTATTTCCCCGGTAACGAATCAGGCTCACACCCATCCCGTATTGCCCACAGTCTGTTCACCACCATAGTACAGCGGGGCGATATGGTCATCGATCTCCATACTGGTTCATTCTATAGAGAAAACCTGCCTCAACTGAGAGTTGACCTCACTGTTCCACAAGTTGCTGAGCTGGTAACAGGATTCGGCGCCGTTACAGCACTTCATAGTGTTGCTCCTGCAGGAAGTCTCCGTGGGGCAGCAACAGATGCAGGAATCCCCACTATTGTTATGGAGATCGGTGGACCACTGAGCCTTGAAACAGATAAGGTTGAGGTGGGTCTGCGCTCAATTCGAAGTTTTCTGCAATCTGTTGGCATGCTAGATAAAATCACCCTCTGGCCAAGCCCACAGCCTGTGTTCTATGAGAGTGAATGGGTTCGTTCCAATTCAGGCGGCATCCTGATCAACAAGGTGCAACTTGGGGAACCTGTGAAAAAAGGCGCATTGCTGGCAGAAATCTCCAACCCTCTGGATAACACCACTGTGGCCATCCACTCACCCGTTGCCGGTACAATCCTCGGCAGAGCGCAAAACCAGTTTGTCAGCCCCGGTTTTGCCCTCTTTCATATCGGCCATAAACGGTCCCTGGAAGAACTTGAGCAGGGCCTCGAAACCAGCCGGGCAGAAAATGAAGGGACAGATCGGGACACAGAAAACATAGATCAACCTGTTACTGATACAGCTACCGCAGAAACCGAATAATGAGGCCGCCGGCGGTACCCAGGAGGCTCACTCTTTTCATATTATGACATTGTCCATTTTTACGTTTTCCTCAGTCAGCCGCCAGAACAGTATTTTCAACCCTTTCAGCCATACTTGACTAGCTTATATACTTGTTATTACTAAATTTAATCTTGACCTTTACTCTGCCTTATTACATAGTAGAAGTAATGCTCACCCGTATATAGACAGGCACAGTCTGGCCGGTCCAGCATCTTCTCACGTAAGGGTAATTCCATGGATATATCATCAGTACCCGGGAAATGTATTGAACTTACAGCACTTCCAATCAAGGATGGCAAAGTTCGCAGGCTTTTTATACTCGCAGACGGTAAGCGGACCGTGTCCGAGATCATCAGACAGGCAATGGTCGCTGAAAATGAAGGGCTGGAAGGGATACAGCAGTTATTGACACACAACTTTCTCGCCATTGGCGAGTCCGGCAGTGAAGCAGGAAAACACACTCCAGCTGCCTTTCTTAGACGAGTTACCGAGGAATTGGCCGAATTTGTAGGCCCTTTCGCCGCTGTGGCTATGGAACCATACGCCAGCCTGTTACAAAATGACAGCGACAGCGCACGTCAGGAGGTGATTGAGGCTGCCCTTGCCGAGATAGACAGCAATGAAGACAGACAAGAGCTGCTCAGCGTCCTCAAGCCTCAGGATTTGTCTGTTGATACCAAATAGTCAGGTAATTATCAAAATGGTACCCGGATCGGCGCTACCGATAGTTCGGCAGCGCCTTTTTTGTTTTCTGGTTCCCACCAATCCTCAGCCTTAAACCTCTCCCCCTCCCCGCTCGCTCTCGCACCTCACACCCTGGAACCAGACTTCAGCGGGTAATTAGGTTTTGTGTTTTGGCTGAAAAATACAGTATCTGAGATTACTTGCTGCTATGACGTTCAATTAACTTCACTACACTGATACGCATTCTCTCCAGGGCCTTGGCGAGCTTGCCGATTTCATCTTCCGATGAAGTTTCAATTTTCTCATCAAGCCTTTTACCTACACTGATATCCGAGGCCCTCTTTTCCAACGCCCTAACTGGCAATACCACCTTTTTTTCAAAGAAAAACCAGATTACCAGCGACAACACAAAGATTCCGGCCACACCATAACCAAAGAGAGTCATGGCCGAGTTACGTGCATCATCAATTGCGTTTTGCACGGGAACATAGGTCACATAGGCGGCTACCACACTGCCGGCGACCCAATTGTAGCCATTTTCCGTGCCATACATATTTCGCTGGTCCTCAGGTGCATCGGCAGGATTACCATGACAACGAAGGCAGCCCTTTTTCACCTCAATGGGCTGAGCATAATAGAAAAAATCCTCTCCATCTTTCTCCATTATTCCTGATTTTCGCTGCATACTCTTATTGTCATTAAAATCGGTAATAAGCCTGATTTCATCGATGTCAGCCTTGTTTGGAGCATAGAGCGGGTCTACAGTTGCCTGTTTAAACCGGTAACCCGGCAGCTTTTGCTTGAACTCGTCCCACACGCCCCGGGATATGGCAAAACCGGACATAAGGGTTGGATGAAAGCGCTCTTTATCAACCATATCCATGATAAGAGGTCGCTGCTCACTCCTGTAAAAAGCCAGGGATGACTCCAAAAATGCCGATACGATATCCCCCTTTTTCTGTGCTTCGTCCAGTGCTGTGTTAATAGTGAACGAGTAACTCAAGAAAGCAAAAGCACCTGTCGCAATCAGACTAAGACAGCCGATAACCAAGATAAACCGTACTCTGATACTCATACTCCATTCCCCTCGGGCAAAATGGTAGTGCAACTCAAATGCATATACGAATATGCGCTTCTGACAACCTGGCATACGCCATAACGATTAAAGCTTATTACTCCGAATTTATTACATTTTTATTGCAATACTATTTTGTGGGGTCACAACTGTCAAGTGTAGCATTTAATTAAATACCTGTTTTTCAACCTATTCTGCCCGCACCCCGCAAACACCCCAGCACCAGTACCGAAAAAGTTTTTTATTCGCAATTTCCAACTAGTTCCGATAAGGTAACCAAAGTTATCCCAGGAGAATAAAATGTAACCGTAGTTATTTTTTCAAACTTTGGAGGAGAAATGATGAAAAAGCTTTTCGTATCGTTGGCAGTATCGACAGCGATGGTCTGCGCCAGCTTTAATGCTCTGGCCGCCGACAACACCCTGACAATCGGTATCGCCAAGGAACCGGCGAAACTCAACCCGGTCCTGATTCCCGGTGTATTTGGTGAAGCACTTGCCGGCAACATTTTCGACACCCTCATTTCTTTTAAAGAGAGCCCTTCCAGTCCGGCACCAGCCCTGGCTGAGAGCTGGGATATCACTCCGGACGGCAAGCTCTACACCTTTAAGCTTCGTAAAGGCGTAAAGTTTCACAACGGTATGGATTTCACCGCAGCAGACGTCAAGTACACCATCGAAGCGATTATGAACCCGGACAACGCCTCGCCAAGCAAGGAGTTCTTCTCCCCGATCGAGAGCGTGGAAGTTGTTGACGACTATACCGTAAAGCTGCACCTGAAAGATCCGTATGCACCGCTGATGCTCGCCTTGGGAAGTGCCACCTCAGGCATTATTCCTGAGAAACTGGTAACTGAAGTTGGCATGGATGAGTTTGACAAGCATCCGGTTGGAACCGGTGCTTTCAAGTTTGTTGAGTGGCTGCCCGATGAGCGTATCGTGCTGGAAAAAAACAGTGACTACTTCTTAACTGAACCGAAGCTCGACAAGGTTATCTTCCGCCCTATCCCCAAGCCTGAAGTTATGGCTGCCGAGGTTGAGTCCGGCGGTATCGATATCGCCCACCGGCTGCTGCCCCAGGATGTTTCCCGTCTTGAAAGCTCCGACCGCGTGCAGGTTATGACCATCCCAGGTCTTTCCAACTCCTACCTCGGTTTTGGCGTGAACAAGGCACCGTTTTCCGACCTGCGCTTCCGGCAGGCCGTTTACTATGCAGTCCCTTTTGAGCCTGCCATCAAAGGTATCTGGAAAGGCGTTGGCGAACGTTCCTACTCCTGGATACCCAACGGTGTGGTTCCTGAAGACACCAACTACATGAAAGAGCATGCCTTGCCGCATGATCCCCAAAAAGCTACCGCCCTTTTTGACGAGTTGAGACAAGAGGGAGTGTTGCCAAAAGGATTTGAGTTCTCCATCTACACCTCCCAGAACCCGTTCCGGGTCAAAATTGCCACCGCAGTTGCCACCGAGCTTCGCAAATATGACATCAAAGCCAAGGTCGAATCTCTGGAGTGGGGTACCCTCTTCCCGATCCTCAAGGGTAACGATCTCGGTATATACGTAATGGGTTGGGGTTCTGTACCCGATCCGGATCGCTGGACCTACAAGATCTTCTACACCGGTTCTTCCATGAACTTTTCCAAATACTCCAACCCCGATATCGACGCAGCGCTGGACAAGGGTCGCGTACTGGTAGACGTCGCGGAGCGTGGTGAGCAGTATAAAAAGGTTATGCGTACCGCCCTGGCCCAGGAATATGTTCACATTCCGCTGGTCTTCAAGAGCGTTACCGCAGTCACTTCCAACCGGGTGAAGGACTTCGCGCCTTCCCCGCAGGATTATTTCCACCTGGTGACCGAAAAACGTAACGTAAGCGTTCAGTAGCAAACAGAGCGCGATTGCTGTAACTCCGGCGGGATATTCACTTTTCCCGCCGGAGATCAAGATTTCAAGAATCAATTAAGAAATCACAAGGGACAACACTGTGTTCAACTACACCATCAGGCGACTCTTGATGCTCATACCGATACTGGCTGCCATATCGGTGATCATCTTCGCCATTTTAAAGCTCACCCCGGGTGACCCTGCCATGATCCTGCTGGGGGACCGTGCCACCGAGGAACTGTTGCGTCTGACCCGGGAAAAATATGCTCTGGATCAACCATTTATCGTGCAATACCTGAAGATGATGCAGAACTTCCTCACCGGGGAATTGAACTCCATCTACTATCGCGATAACGTGATTTCAGTGGTGATGTCGCGTATGATACCAACTCTTGAGCTCGGCTTTTCCGCCCTCTTTCTGGCGGTGGTGGTTTCCGTTCCGGCAGGTATCGTCTCAGCGATCAAAAGAAATTCGTTTTTTGATTATGCCTCGATGACCACAGCGCTGTTCGGCATCTCGATTCCGGTATTTTTCAGCGGTATTCTTCTTATCTATCTGTTTGCCGTAAAGCTCCAGTGGCTGCCCGCTTCCGGGTATGGTGGCCCAATCTATACCGTCGATGGCGCCAGGCACGTGCTGCTTCCCGCGCTCGTTCTCTCCTTTACCCTGATGGCCTCCACCACCCGAATCACCCGCTCGGCCATGCTCGATGTGATCCGCGAAGATTATATTCGCACCGCCCGCGCCAAAGGTGTCAGGGAAAGCTCTGTCATTCTGGTGCATGCTTTCCGCAATGCTCTGATGCCAATTACCACCAATATCGGTAACCAGGTGGCACGACTGTTTGCCGGTGCGGTACTCACCGAAACTGTCTTTGCCTGGCCCGGAGTAGGCAGGCTTGCTGTCAACGCCATCTTTCGCCGCGACGAAGCACTGGTCTTCGGTGCAGTGCTGATTCTTTCGGTCATTTATGTATTGGTCAACCTGCTCGTTGATCTCTTCTATGGGGTAATCAATCCCCAGGTGCGTTACGAATAGGGGATATTATGCTGCGGGTTAAAACTTTTTATCTTTTTCTTTTTTCTTTTGTCCTGCTGGTGAGCTTCGCTCCCAAGGCCGGACAGGATCTGATCTCCTATTGTCTCTTCGCTCTCCTCACAGCCGCTACACTCTTCATGGCCTATGCCATAAATAAGAGTAACCAGCGCATGGCTACAAATAGAGTAAAAAGCTCCGGCCAGCTGATGTGGAAAAGACTTTCAAAAAACCAAAACGCCATGTTCGGCATGGTGGTACTCATAATCCTCATTTACGCCGCACTGCTGGCACCATTTGTCAGCCCCCATGACCCTCTTGAGACCGACTGGGGTGCCTTGTCCCAGGGCATGAGCAGTAGTCACTGGCTGGGAACTGACGATCTCGGCCGTGATATTTTTGCCCGCACCCTGTTCGGTATCCGGGTCGCTCTCGGCATCGGTATCACCGCGGTTATCCTCAACACGCTGATTGGTACCTTCCTTGGTCTGATCGCCGGTTATTACGGCGGCAGAACCGACTCGATCATCATGCGGTCACTGGAAATCTGGAATTCCATCCCTTTTATCCTGCTGGCAATTGCCATTATGGCTGCCCTGGGAACCGGCGTAGGCAAACTTATCCTGATCGTCAGCCTTTCAAACCTGATGGCTTTCGCCCGAATTATCCGCGGCTCGGTGCTCACGGTAAAAGAGGCAGATTACATTGCCGCTGCACGGGTTATCGGTATCTCCAACCCGGCCATTATCACACGCCACATAGTACCCAACTGTATATCACCAATTCTGGTAATGGCCAGTCTCTCAATCGGTGAGACCATTCTGGTAATTGCAGGCCTGTCTTTTCTCGGCCTTGGCATCCAGCCACCCATGCCGAGTCTCGGGGGGATGCTCTCCAACGGTCAGCAGTTCCTCCATGACAACCTGTTGATGTCGGTTGTTCCCGGTGTAACCATTTTGCTCATTGTGCTCTCCTGCAACCTCTTTGGTGACGGAATGCGGGACGCTCTTGACAGCAGACTCAACGATTAGAGGTGGAACAATTATGAAATCACAAACAACACCTCCAATAATACCCTTGCTGGAAATAAAGGATCTACAAACCTGGTTCCACACCGAAGACGGTATTGTCAAAGGTTGTGACAAAGTGAATTACTCGGTCAATAAAGGTGAGACCCTGGCTGTGGTCGGTGAATCCGGCTCCGGAAAGTCGGTTACCGCCATGTCCATCCTGGGGCTTATCCCTAACCCGCCGGGCGAGATCACCGGCGGCGAAATTCTCTTTAGGGGCGAAAATCTGCTGGAACTGAACAGTAATGAAATGCAGCGCATTCGCGGCAACTCCATTGCCATGATTTTCCAGGAACCGATGACCTCGCTTAACCCGGTCATGACTGTGGGGCAGCAGATAGGTGAAAGTCTGGTTCTGCACCAGGGGTACTCCCGCTCCGAGGCGAAGCAGAAAGCCATAGAGTTGCTGGCCATGGTAGGAATTGCCGATGGCCGGGCCAGAGTGGATGAGTACCCGCATCAGTTAAGCGGGGGAATGCGTCAGCGGGTGATGATCGCCATCGCCCTGGCCTGCAAACCGGAACTCCTCATCGCTGATGAGCCCACAAGTGCCCTTGATGTAACCATTCAGGCCCAGATTCTTGAACTGATTGCCGAACTGCAGCAAAAAATAGGCATGGCGGTGATCCTTATCACCCATGATATGGGCGTAGTTGCCGAAACCGCGGATAAAGTAGCGGTGATGTACAGTGGCCAGATTGTTGAATATGGCAAAGTGAATGACATTTTCTTCAACGCCAGGCATCCCTACCTTGAAGGCCTTATAAACTCAGTGCTCGATATTGATGAAGAGATGGATATGCTCGACGTCATCGACGGCACGGTACCCGACCCGCTCGATCTGCCCGGGGGATGTAATTTTGAACCACGGTGCCCGAAGCGAATGAACTGCTGCAAAACCGAGGAACCACCCCGCACCAGCTTCGGCAATGAGCATTATGCCTGCTGCTGGCTCTACTCCGATACCAAGCATGAAGAGGTCCAGGAAAATGGATAATGAGAAAGTACTGTCTGTAAGAGATCTCAAGGTCCATTTCCCGGTGAAAAAAGGCCTCTTCAGGCACACTGTAGGCCATGTAAAGGCTGTGGACGGTGTCTCCTTCGACTTGTATCGCGGCAAAACCCTTGGCCTGGTTGGAGAATCCGGCTGCGGCAAAACCACCGTGGCCAAGGCACTGGTCAGACTTGTCGCCGCCAGTGGTGGTGAAGTCACCTGCAAAGGCGTGGATATTCTCTCCTGCAGTGAGGCAGAATTGAAGCCCTTCAGAAAACAGATGCAGATGATCTTTCAGGACCCGTTTTCATCGCTCGACCCGAAGATGACTGTAGGTGAGATCGTCGGTGAGGCAGTGAAGTTTCACCGGCCGGAAGAAGAGAGCGAGAAGCTGGTCCATGAATATATGGAACTGACCGGACTCAGAAGAGAATACGCCCAGCGCTATCCCCATGAATTTTCAGGTGGTCAGCGTCAGCGGGTGGGTATCGCCAGAGCGCTGGCCACCGAACCTGCAATCGTTATAGCCGATGAACCGGTGTCCGCACTCGACGTATCAGTGCAGGCCAAATCGCTGAACCTGATGAAACGTCTCCAGCAGCAGTTACATGTCAGCTACCTGTTCATCACCCATGACCTGTCGGTGGTCAAGCATATCGCCCATTCCATCGCTGTCATGTACCTGGGCAACATTGTGGAACTGCTGCCAAGCAGTGCACTCCGGGATGGGGCCCGGCATCCTTACACCCAGGCGCTCATTTCAGCTATCCCCGCCGCTTTACCGGGGCAGCGCAAAAAGCGAATAGGCCTTGAGGGTGAAATCCCCTCACCCATCAATGCTCCTGAAGGCTGCAAATTCCAGACTCGCTGCCGTTACGCTACTGCTATATGCAGAAAAAAGCAGCCCATGCTGGAGACTATCATACGAAGGGATCTCGAACCACACCAGATCGCCTGCCACCACTGGCAGGATATCAAACGTGATCAAAAAGCTGCGGAGGGGAAACAATGACCTTGATAGAACGCATAGGTACCCGCTACCAGGAGATGACCGCCAATGAAAAACGCATCTATGACCTGATGGCCAAAGACGCCAAGACTTTTGCCCTGCACTCGATCGGCAGAGTAGCATCGACGCTTAACATCTCAAAAACCACCTTGATGCGCTTTGCCACCAAAGCAGGATTTTCAGGCTATGCCGAGTTCAAGAAGGTATTGCAACAGGAAGTACTGCTGCAAGGTTCTCCGGCCAGCAAAATGAAGAGTGTCATCAACAGCCATTACCATCTTGATGCTGCAGAACTGTGTCAAAAAGAAAAAGAAAACATCTCCAACACACTGGAATCTATAGATTTTAACCGGATCGACACGTTGGTGGAAGCGCTCCTGCAGGCGGGTGAAATTCATACCATGAGCTGGGGAGTCTCCGGCCATCTGGCTGAGATCTTCGCCCTGCGGATGAAGATGACCGGTATTCGCTGCAACACAATCACACGTAAGCATGGAACTTTACTTGAAGAATCTACACTTTTACAAGCTGGAGATATATTACTTGTTTTTGAATTCCCCCCCTACAATCTTGAGGTGATTGAAGCAGTGCGAAGACTGGCTGATCGCAAAGTGCACATCTCCGTGATAACAGATTCGCCGCGTTGCCCCTTGGCAGAGCTGGCTGAAAATACCTTTTTTTGCCCGACAGATGCCATGTTTTTCGGCAATTCATTCATTGGCCCGCTGTTCTGGGTCAACCTTGTCTCTTCCATGGTGCTGTATCGCAAGAAAGACAAAGTGATGGATATTCTCGAAGAACGTCAGCAGTTTTTTGATGATAAACGCTTTTACCGTCATTCATGACCAAACCTCGGAATTGCCTGCACCGAGTAATCGGTTTTATAATATTTTTTACCTGGCTGGAGAGATGAGATGAAACCAGTAATCGGAATTACCACCGCCCTTATCCAGGGTGCCAAAAAGGTGTATGCCACCGTCAGTAATAACTATGTTCATTCCGTTGAACGAGCCGGGGGGATACCGCTGCTGTTGCCGGTGGTGGCTGATGCCGAGACCCGGGAACGTTATCTGGCCATCATCGACGGCCTGCTGATCACCGGTGGAGACGAAGGAGTAAACCCTCAGCTTTATGGTGAAAACCCAGTTCGTCAGTTGGAATGCATCTGTCCGGAGCGTGACTGTAGCGAGGTCCACCTCATTACTGAATCGATGCGGCAGAACATACCCATCCTCGGCATCTGCAGGGGGATGCAGACCTTAAACGTCGCCTGTGGCGGTACCTTGTATCAGGATGTCTTCAGCCAGGTTGATGCCTCTCTCGGGCACCTTCCCAAAAACATGCCGGTGGACTCAGTCTATCATGCGGTAACACTTGAAGAAAAATCCCAACTTGAATCAATTTTCAAGTCCTCCAGGCTCATGGTCAATTCCTTTCATCACCAGGCAGTAAAAGATGTGGCCAATTCTTTTACCGTTACCGCCCGCTCAGACGACGGGATCATCGAGGCGATCGAACACCAGGACCACTCCTTCGCCGTCGGCGTTCAATGGCACCCTGAAGACCTTACCTTGAAACACACCCATTTTCTCGGTCTCTTCTCAGCGCTTGTTACTGCCAGTAACGGTCATCGAAACTAACCTGTATTTACTGGAGGCAGTTACGTTCACTGCCTCCTTCCAGCCTCAGCTGCCATTACATTTCTGTAACTATCCTACACATATTTGTTGGTAAGCCTCGCTCTATCCTCAAACGTCGCAACTACCACAATCGAGCTTTTAGTTAAATAATCACAGCTAATTAACCAAACAAAGGTCAGGCACGTTTATTGCTTTTACCCTCGTAAGAAAAGAATATTCACTTATGAGGTAAACAGATGGAAATGCACAAAATTGAAGTGTATACCCAGCAGAAAGAACTCACTCAATTGCTTGGTAACTTGCCCGACACCCCTTGTCTTGTTGGTGCACTGGACGTTTCTTTCCGGCATAAGGGTGGCCAGGATAGCGTAAATGCTTCCGCCGATACCAGAGTCGAAATCTTTACCGGAGAAAACCCGACAGAGCTCGTGGGTAAACTCTCCGCGCTTGAAAACGTTGTCGATATCCAGTCATACCCGTGCCAGTCATTTCTTGCTCGAATGCCTTTTAAGGAAGAGAAAAACGATGTTCATTCTGATATGGAAGAACTCATTCCCCAGTCGTCTGTTCCTGCGAATTGCCGGGTAAGTATCCTGTCCGAAGCTTCCATCCGGATGACAATCGACTCAACTCTGAGCCACAGCTTTCTTTATAAAATCTTTCACGTGCTCGCAATAAGGGACATGGCCATTACCGGTGGCAGAAAATACCGGCAAGGTAACAAAGATTTTATAACCTTCACAACAGCTCCTCCAACTGTTGGCAACATCCAGCGTCTTCAGGATGAAATAAAGGATATGCTGGAGAAGGGAGAACTTTCAGAATCAACACCGCCTGACAGTTCTGGAGCCGTCTGTGATGATATTACAATAACAGTGGACGCCAGCGGCAACCTTCCAGCGCTTATTATCAGGGCAACAGGGAATGTAACCGCAGCCCGCAAATCATTGCAGGAAATTTTCTGCCGGCAAAAGCTCGATACCGTGATCGCCCGTTTCACTGCAAGAGAGAATGGCATAGAGGACATTTACTACCTCAAGCCACTGAGCAACACTGGTGTAACAGAAGAACTGGCCAGATCTATAGAAGGGACACTACTAGGGGAAAAGAGATGATTAAAATTGAGGCGTTTTTACCCACATCAATGCAGATTACCGAATTTGAAGAACAACTTTTTGCAGCCGGAGCCCTTTCGGTGGCGGCGGCGGAAATACGGGTTTTCAATAGAGGTGAGGCTAAAACAGAGACATACAGAGGTGTTGAACGTGTGGTACACCACTCCACTCAAACGAAAATCGAGGCGATCGTTCCCGATGAACTCCTGCCCAACATTACCGCAATATTTACTAAGCTGGCAGAAGTTCTTGGTGGGACAGCCTTCCCAAGCTTTATAACCAATCTCAACCCACCGGCCTCTGCGCGTTAGCCCGAATTTCTCCTGAGCTTTCTGTCGAGGCATCGAAGGAAAATAAGCGGAGCCATATGTTTGATATTGCCAATATTATTTTCCCTTCGAGAACGATGAGTTGTTTGAAGAGGGCTTAGTCCGGCAGACTCCCAGCGTAAATACAACGAGCGCCCTCCTCACAACAGCAGAAGGACGCTCTGCAGATAATCATGTACGATCCCAGGTTCTACCACATTACCTTATCCTGGGTGGGACAGATTCCACGACCCTCTGCTGCAACTACTCTTCCACTACCGCCGCTACGACGGAAATCTCGACCAGCAAAGCATCTCTGGCCATGGACGCCTCCACACAGGCACGCGCCGGTGCATGCCCTTCAGGGACCCAATTGTCCCACACCTCGTTCATCTCTGCAAAATAGTCCATAGATTTGATATAGATAGTGGCAGAGAGGATATGTTTTCTGTCACTCCCTGCCTGCTCCAGGAGGGAATCAACCTTGGCGAGCATCGTTTCAGTCTGTTCCTTAATACCCTTGCTCGCATCTTCCGCAACCTGACCACAGAGATAAATTGTACCGTTATGGATAACGATCCTGCTCATCCGCTGTTTGGTTTCCATTCGTGTAATCGTCATTTTCCTGTTCTCTATTTGTTTGCAATTGAATGCTTTTCTGTCGATCTGACCATGTTCAATGTGCTGCGACTACAGGCTCCGACAGGGCCCCGGAGACTCCTTTTCGATACAAAAGGGTCCCCGCATGATCCTGTCAGCCCATCCTTCTCTCAGCGCTCTTTTCCGGTCTCTGGGTAAGCGACCATTTCAGAGCAGCCATAGGAACACAAATCCGGAACCATGTCTTCCATTATAAAATTTTAAGGGATAAATCCAGCCCATAGCCGATCAGTACAACTAAGTCAGCCCGTTTCCCACACTGCCCGCACCCTTGTGCCAGCCTCAATACACGTAAAACGGTTCGGGCTTTCTTTGACATTTCACCGCAAAATGATATAGTTCCCGAACTGTCCGAAACGATTGTCTTTCCATTCACCCTCAACGCGAGTACGCAGGCTATGAGACACTCCTTTCTACTGTTCCCTCTTTTTCTTTGCCTTGTTCTTCTTTCCTCAGTAAACGCTGCAACCACCATTCAGCTTGGAGTAGTCACCAAGCCGGGTTCGGCCCAGAATATTGTCGCCGACAAATTCAAGGAACTATTGGAAGCCCGCTCCGAAGGCAGGTTTCGGGTCAAGATCTTCCACTCCGCCTCCCTGGGAAATGAGACCGAGATTCTCCAGCAAATACAGATGGGCACCATCCAGATGGGTGTTATCACCTCCGGTCCTTTTGACAGTTTCGACCCGATAGTCAGGGTGATCGATTATCCGTTTCTTTTTAAAGACAATGATCAAGCCGACGAGATACTGGACGGTCCGCTTGGCAGTGAAATACTTAAGAGTCTTGAATCATCGGGATTTAAAGGCATCAGCTTTTCCGAAAATGGCTTTCGTAACCTGACAAATTCCAAGCGAAGTGTGCAAAGCCCGGACGACGTGCGGGGGTTAAAAATCCGTGTCATGGCATCCGCCCTGCACAAAGCGATCTGGCAGGGACTCGGAGCCAACCCCACCCCCATGCCATGGCCCATCTATACTGAGCTTGAGCAGGGAGTCATCGACGGCCAGGAAAACCCTCTCTGGGTTATGGAAGTCTACAAATTCTTTGAAATCCAGAAATATATGAGTATGACCCGCCACGTCTATTCGGCTCATATTGACGTGGCCTCCCTGAGTTGGTGGAAAAGATTGAAGCCCGAAGAGCAGCAGCTCATAACTGAGGCGATGCAGGAGGCGGCCAGATTCCAACGGGCCGATAATCGGGCCAAGGACGCTGACAGGCTTACTCTTCTCAAAGCAAAAGGCATGGTGGTGATCGAAGAATTGGACAGGTCTGCTTTCAGGGAAAAAGTTTCAGACTTGAAAAACATTGCTCTTTTTGGTGAACCCAAAGTACAGGATCTTCTCGGCAGGGTGCTTGAGGCAACAAAAGAATAGGATCAGAATACTATTTTCATCTTCATAAGATAATGTTGCCTCTAATTCCCTCCGAGCCCAGAGGCCGGTCGATCAGTTTGCTGGCTCTGCTTGCGCTGCAGACGGCCCGTTTCAGTAGTTTTTGTAACAGGCTGACTGAACACAGTTTACTTGGGCTCGGTTCATTGATGACACTGGTCGTGGTCAGCCAGGTGTTTTGCCGCTACGTCCTCAACAGTTCACTGTTCTGGTCTGAAGAGCTGGCCAGGTACCTACTGGTGTGGCTGACCTTCCTGGGTGCCGCCGTAGCCTACTGGCGCGGTATGCATCCCGGGGTTGATCTCATCTATTCGCGCCTGGGCTCACAGGCTAAATTGTTCAACCGGCTTCTTGTTCATCTGCTCTGCCTCTTCTTTTTCTTCATCATCATCCGCTATGGGATCGAGTTCGCCTACTTTGTCCGGCTGCAGACCACGCCGGCCCTGATGCTTCCCAAATGGATTATCTTCTCAATCATTCCCGCCAGCGGCCTCCTGTTGAGCCTGCACGGGCTTGCCATGCTCCTCTTTGAGCTCTGCCCCGGAAAAGTGCAGGATGAGATAAAGACAAGGATTGGGAAAAAATGAGCGGATCGTTACTGCTGATACTCCTGCTGACACTCTTTCTGCTCAATGTGCCCATCGCAATCGCCATCGGCCTTGCTTCCGTATCGGTGATGATAATCAGCAGCGATTTTTCCCTGATGGTTGTTATTCAGCGAATGTTTTCCGGAGCCGATTCCTTTCATTTGATGGCGGTACCGCTGTTCATGTATGCGGGACTGTTGATGGAAAAAGGCGGCATAAGCGAGCGGCTCATCAATCTGGCAAATGCACTGGTCGGCTGGCTGCCTGGAGGTCTTGCTGCTGTGACCATTGTCTCGGCCATGTTCTTTGCAGGTATCTCCGGCTCAGCGGCCGCCGACACCGCCGCGGTTGGGGGACTGCTCATCCCGGCAATGAGGGGATCGGGATATCGAGCAGATTTCGCCGCGGCGGTGCAGGCGGCCGGGGGGAGTATAGGTGTTATTATTCCACCATCAATTCCTATGATTATTTTTGGCTTTCTGACAGGGGCTTCCATCGGCAAACTCTTTGCCGCAGGTATCCTGCCGGGCATTCTTATAGGATTGACCCTTATTGCGACCGCCACCCTCATCTCGGTCAAACACGGGTATAAGGCGCAAAATGTTTTCAGCACCAAAGCGGTTTTTACAGCCCTGCGCCAGGCGCTGCTGTCGCTGGGGGCACCCATTATCGTTTTAGGCGGCATCCTGTTCGGCATTTTCACCGCCACGGAATCAGCTGCAATAGCTGTCGCATATGCCCTGGCCGTCGGAATGTTTATCTATAAAAAAATTAGGCTCCGCGACCTCTCCACAGTTTTCATAGAAGGTTCGATCATCGCCGCAGTGGTCATGTTTATCATCTCAACCGCGTCTGTATTCAGCTGGATTGCAGCCATTGAAGATCTTCCTGCACGACTCGCCGAAACACTTTTCTCCATCTCGGATAATCCGATTATCCTGCTGCTACTGATCAACCTACTACTGCTTATCGCCGGCACCTTTGTGGAAACCACCGCAGCGCTTATCCTGCTGGTGCCGATGATCGTCACCATGGTGCCGGCCCTCGGTATCGATCTGATCCATCTCGGGGTTATCGTGGTCACCAACCTGGCCATCGGCATGCTCACCCCACCCATGGGCATTTGCCTGATCGTTTCAGGTGCAATCTCAGGGGAGCATATCGGTGCCATCAGCAGAAGGATTGTCCCTTTTCTGCTGATACTGATAGTCGACCTACTCATCATCTCCTTTTATCCGCCACTTTCCATGTGGCTGGCCGGATACATAGGTAATTAATATGCTACAATTACCAAAAGATCCCTAAATTCCCGTTATCATGAATTTTTTTGAATTTAATCTCAAATGGTTACCAACACTGAATTGCGAACGCCTCACCCCTACGTTCTTCTTGTTTGCGCCTTTTAAGAACCTGTGGTTCTATTCCATATCCTTCCGCCGCATAAGTCTTCGCGTTACCCCGTTGCGTGTTGCACCATCATTGTTTTAAAACCGTATCTTGTCCTGAACCAGTTTTTACATCTGCGAATTATTTCAGCACAGACCACAGATCAATATAAAAAAAGCCCCGATGGACATTCCCATCGAGGCTTTGTTATTCTTATATCCAGCAAGCGGCTATCTTCTACCCCGCATGCAATCTCTATAATATTTATCGTAGTTGTCGCGCCATTTGCGGTCATTCCGAATACTGCCGACGATGGCCCCGACACCGCCACCTCCAGCGGCACCTTTCCAGGCGCCTGACCCACCGTCAACAACGGCTCCGACAAGTGCTCCGGAAGCCGCTCCGTAGGCCGCCCCTTTTAACGTGCGGTTACTACTTTTTGAATTGTCGCGATCAGCCTTTCTTATAGCGTAGCTGTCGCATTGACGGTGATTTCCTTTCTTGTTGTGATTTTTGGCCATTGCCAAAGAGGCAGAAAACTGCAGCCCAAGCAGCACGACAAGTAGTACAACGAATTTGTTCATTTCAGCCTCCCTGATGATTACTGGTCGGCTTTCCTGAATGCATCCAGAACTGTACTGGTCGCGTTGGAAAGGCAATAGTCTTTCACATCCTCAGTGAGCTTGTAGGCCTTATCAACATCAAGTTTAAACTGGCCTTTTTCGCCCGCCAGGATCCCCTGATACAGACCAAAACCAGCGGCACGCTCCGTGTCGTTACCCGCCATGAGCTCTTTGCAGGTCAGGGTCTCAAGATCCAGTATTACAGTTTCCTCATCATCTGCAAAGGCTGCGGTGCCTGCAAGCACCAGGCTGGCTACCATGAGCATGAGTATTTTTTTTAAAATCATTATATTTTCCTCCATTAGAAATTTGTACGCCGTTCAGGCAATATTCTGCATTATGCAGGCTACATTTTCCCCCCGGAAAAAGTGCGGATTTTCAGAATAGTTGAAAGATATACATCAAGATGAAGACCAGCAATGTTCAGGAGACGGACTTGTGAACCGGCCTCTCATGCAAATTGCACTCAGTGTGAATGATATCGCCTTCTTATTTGGATGGAAAGACCAGGAAAAAACCCTGAATAGCGATTACTCAGGCTAATCGGTCTTCCGTGACAGGATACAACTGAACTGAACCTTCAGGAACACACCTACCACTATGCAATGGCTGTGTCAACGCCAAGCACAACCATGCCTCAAACAATTTTTTCCCGTTTAGAGCTAAGCCACCCGCATCTGTTTTGCAGGCGGCTGTAAAGCATCTCCTGATTCAGGGTCACGTTTAAAGAATGCTACTCCTCTGCCGGAACTCAGTGCAGAGCCCTGCCACAACCGTGAAGTTCCCGCCCGTTAACCCAGATGGTCACTTCACTGGAATACACCTCGCCGCTCATGGAATCCTGACACTCCCTGCCCCGTATCCGGATGTTGAATGAGACACCATCTGCAGCAGTTTCATAGATTGTCGTCCGCTCCTGCTGATAAATCTGTGGCTCAGGGCGTTCGAACCTATGTTGCACGTTTCCGTAATCTCCCACATAAATGATGGAATCCGGCCGGATCTCCACATGCCAGCCAGGCTCATTCCCCTGGGCCCTGAAATCGACTCCACCCAGTTTGGCATGCTCCCAGATAGCCTTTGGCCGGTTGTTCCGGCACTCTTTGTATTCTCCCTCGTTCCCCGCAAACCACGCGCGCTCGCCCTTGTTCCAGAAGGTGGTATCGCCATCGGTATATTTTGCACCTGACCCGGAAACCACCCGCGGCAACTCAACAGTCCGCTCTGGCAAAAAAAGCCAGCTACTCTCTCCACCAACACGGGCCACAAATTCAAACTCGTTATCACATTGGTAGACAAAGGTTTCTGCCTCTTCTGCTGGAAGGGATTGTTCGCTGCCGGAGGACGAATCGCCCGGCCCGGATGCTACCGAACACGATGCAAGTAAAGCCGCAAATACCATAGAAATGGTGGCCGAAGCGTAAGATTTTATTTTCATTGATACTCCTATATATAAACAGGTTCTATATTCGAGGAGATTGCCCTTTCTATCCGCTGAATCCGGCAGAAATAATAGCCTTTCAGCATCAGCACGTATCATACATTACTGAGAAAGACCTTATCAAGACACCATTTTCAATTTGAAGACCCGATTGATCACGATCCAGGCCGTCAGAGTCAGCGTGGCGGAACAGGTACCGAGTATCCCCAGAACACGGACAGTATCCTGCCAATCCAGAGAGATGAACCACATGGCCATGGCACCGGTCAGAAAGTAAAGAAACACCATCAGGGAGGACGCCGCACCGATATCCTGCTCGACCTGCTCCAGGAGAAGGTTATTGCCTGGCGGCCTGCCGAAAGCGAAGGCAAAAGTCACCAGCCACATTGGTACAGCCAGCCTGTAAGGGTCTGGAAGAGGCAACAGCATCAGCAGTGACGCAAGCAGCAATACCGTATAACTCAACGGTAACAGCCTCGCCAGTGGCTTGCTGCGGGAAACCCTTGAGAACAAAAGAGGAGCCGCCATAAATGCCGAAGCGTTGAGAGCAAAGAAATAGCCGTAGACCTGCTCGGAGAAGCCATAGGTGGTTATGTAGATATTTGAAGATACAGCGATAAAAGCAAAGATGGGAATGCCGAGCACTGAGAAGGCCAGGTTCAGGAGGAAAAACCTGGGATTCCTGGCAAGACGCACGTAACTCAACATCACCCGCCGCAGCTTTTCCGTACTTTTCTCCTGTAATGATTCCGGCAGCCGCCATACCCCCAGAAACGCTATCGTTCCCATAACGGCTTGCACCACAAAAACCCAATTCCAGCCAATGTGGTCAATAATCCAACTACCGATAAGCGGCCCCAGCATTGGCGCCGCCGCCACAATAATCCCCAGCTGTACAAATACCCGCTGCCGCATATTACCATCAAACAGATCCCTGCAGATGGCAAAACAGATGGCCGAGGCACTTGCAGCACCGGCACCCTGCATGACCCGGGCAACAATCATGGTGAAGACATCGTCCGCCATGGAACAGAGCAAGCTGGCAATGACAAATATGATCAACCCGACGAGCAGCGGCGGTCGTCTGCCATAGCGATCTGAAAGGGGACCATAGATGAGCAGAAAACCGCAGTAGGTGATAAAAAAGCCAACAAGGGTCAGGTTGACAATAACCAGGGGCTGCTGCCATTCATTCACCAACAGGGGGATAGCAGCGAGGTACATATCTGTGGATAGCGCGGGAAAAGCAGCAAGAAGTGCCAGAAGTGCAATAATTTGAATCATATATAAACCTGGAAAAGCATCGCCATAACCGTAATGTAAGCTGAACGAAAAGTTGTTCACTGATAAAGCCGGGAAGAGAAATCCAGCAATCAATGGGAATGCAGATCCTCCACAGATACAGGGGCCCGGTCGGGTCGTCAGATCGGGCGAACAAGAGGGCTGAAAAACATAATAGCGCTCATATCATTAGTCATTATAAATCACTGTTGCAATCACGATTCTGCCAACCACTCCACTTTATTCGTTTTCTCATCTGGAGTCCTCCCCAAACGCGTATTATTCGAAATCTCCCCGAGATTTCATAAGCCCTTGCCCTTTTACAAGCGTTTTTGTTATAAGCTATGTCGAAAATTTGCGTTTAACATTCTGTTAATTTTCAAAAACAGGCGTAAGCCTTGCTGAAAAAGCCCCGTAAATAAAGTGATACGACAACTGCCTGCCTGTTGCCCGCAGTACTTCGTAGTTTACCTCACAGTACCACCTGAAAGTTTATTTCACATTTTACCTTTATGAAGTTATTACGTTACCCAGTTAAAGAACGATCGCCTCTGATCTTTACTATTCTTGTGTCTGCCATACTTTGGTTTCCCGGCACCGGCAACGCTCTCTTTCAGGAGTTCGAGACCATAGAGGAACAGGAATGGGGTGTTGCAGCTGTTGTACGTACAGCTACCATCCCCTACGCATCCGATAATAATACTGTGAGCAGCTTCGTGCCGATGCTCTATTTCAACGGTGAACGATTTTTTCTGGATGGAATGGGTGGCGGCGTCAAACTGATTGAAGAGCAGAAGTATCGCCTGGACCTGTTTGGTCGCCTGCGATTCGTTGACATTCCGGGTGGCTATCAGAACGATGTCCAGGCCGACACCATTGATCTGGGGCTGAGATTGCGTCTCTTTCCCACTGAGCATCTTGTCAGTGATCTGGAGGTTCTTACCGATGATCACGGCCGGGTACATTCAAATATCGGTATCAAATACAACTACCACGGCGACGATCTCGAACTCTCGCCCTATGCCAACCTCCGCTATTCCACGAGTACATTTAACGATTATTACTATGGCTATGATCAGACCAGTGTGGGTAGCGGCACAGAGTTCTCAATTGGCATAAACGCTCGCTATCATCTCTGGCAGAATCTCTACGCAATAGGCAATATACAGACAACGTTTCTTGGTGACAGTATCCGAAATTCCCAACTTGTGGACCAGGACAGGGTTGACGAATTTTCACTGGGTATTGGTTTTTTCAACGACAAAAAGAAACCAAGAAAACGTCCTCTTTCCAATACTCCTTACTTACGGATTGCCCACGGTTGGGCAACGGAATCCAATATAGGTGATATCATCACCGGCGGAACCGTCTCAGACGAATACAATAACCAGCTCACCTCCATCTTTTACGGCTACCCGATCGCTGACGAGCTGTTCGGTATCCCTATAGATGTCTATATTACTCCCGGCCTGGTCTGGCATTGGAACTCGTCGGTACAAAGTTCTATCCAGGAATACGTAGTAGCCATAAAAGCATACTATACTTTCAACTGGCCAACACGCTGGCGTTTTGGTGTTGCAGAAGGTCTTTCCTACCTTTCAGATATCACGTATATCGAGCAGTCAGAAATGGACAGAAAGGATTATGAACCGAGTAATCTTATGAATTATCTGGATTTATCAGTTGATGTCGATCTTGGTGATCTTTTCAAGAGCGAGCGCATGCGCAACTGGTATCTGGGTTACTCGATCCATCACAGATCGGCAATTTTTGAATCGGCCTCACAATTTGGCAGGATCAAAGGTGGAGCGAACTACAACACCATCTATCTGCAATACCATTTCTAGTATTTCACTCTTTTAAAGAGAGTATGCAAAACCTCTGGATTAAGCCGGTGCCCTT
This sequence comes from Desulfosediminicola sp., assembly GCF_048381775.1. Taxonomy (NCBI): domain Bacteria; kingdom Pseudomonadati; phylum Thermodesulfobacteriota; class Desulfobulbia; order Desulfobulbales; family Desulfocapsaceae; genus Desulfosediminicola; species Desulfosediminicola sp. The sequence continues at coordinate 493,238 of NZ_JBLXGE010000003.1, forward strand.
CTCTCTGGGCCGCCGGCTCAATCCAGAGATCATTCATCCCTGAATCTAATACTTGCCACAACCTGGCCATGATCCGATTGCCACTTGGGCAGTTTATCTCTTGAGAGAGTATCGTCTTTTAAATGATCGTCCAGGACATGGACAAAATTCACATCACCAAGCCGTTCTTTATTCCGAAAGAAGAACTCCTGAGATACGTAAATATGGTCCAGTGACTCATAATTACCGTTATAGATATGGGTAGGCCACTCATTCTTATATGATTTCAAAGAGATAATATCAAAAGCGCTGTACAGCGCCCTGTCCCAATGCTTTTTCTTGTTTGCCTTGGAATCGAATTTCCAGGGCATAGGCCCCGCGATAATGGAATTCGTAACTGAACGGGTCGCATCGTTGAGATCGCCAAGTACAATCACCGGGTCGTTGTTTTCACTCAAGGCATCAAGTACCAGTTTCCTGAGGCCCGTCGCTTCTACAGATCGCCGCAACAATGACCTGGTCTGCCCAATAGCCTGCACCAAAAAGTCATCATCATCCTCACCTTCGGCGATGCTTGGCCGCTTCGACTTCAGGTGGGCTACAATCACCGTCGCCATAACCTCTTCTGCCAATTTCAACCTCGCTTTTAAAACCGGTCGCGAAAAAGTTTTGTAATGACCTGCAACCCCTTCTATCGATTCAGTTACTTCTTCAGGAATTCGTGAAATCGACTCTGCCTCTCCCGCCAGAGGAAATGTCGACGCCAGACCTACCACGGGTGAGTTCCCGGTTTCGCCAAATACATGAATGTCTTCCGCCGAAAAGCTGGTCGAGCCGAGGGCGGTGACCAGTGCCTCCTTGTGGAAGACCTCCTGAAATCCCATGATCTGGGTATCCATTTCTTCGACCTGGTTGCGAATCCATTGCACCTTCCTGCCGAAATCCTCGACAGAATATTTTCTATTGCCGTAGTATGTATGGTTTGGCAGCACCAGATTATACAGATTGAATGTTCCGACCTTGAAGCTCTTCATATTCCCTCCTCAATACCTCAGTGCGTTATTGGCAGTATGGGATTACCGTTTCAATACAGCGGAGTTTTGACGCTTCTTTTGCTGGACCTGTTGCGTTTATGTTGCCCACACCCAATGTAGATAAATTACCCTGGGATTCCAGGCCACCCTGCCGGGCGTTCCACTGATAACGGCATGACAACAAAACACCTTTTTACAGTTAGGCAGAGGACCAGTGTACCATAAGAGCACGCCAAAATACAGAGAAAGATTAAACGTATGAAGGTGGGATCAAGGTGTCATCTGGCAGGTATTCATTCTGCCCGGGAAGGTCGGCACCTTGTTCGTATTCGCATACCTGTAGAGGCTGCCACAACAACAAGAACGCACCAGAGAACTGCACGGAAAAGTGCAATAAAGAGGCTCGCTATGCCAAAAGAGGAGGAGACAAGCAGGAAAAAAGAAAATCCTATGGAAGCCAGGATTCCATATACCAGTGGATTGCGGGGAACTATAAGACCTAGCAAAATACCAGTCATTGTTACGGTAAAAAACACCACCAGGCAGTCTGAGGCTGCAAAATGCAGTATTGAGGCAAAATACTGATAGGCAATGGGCATCCCATCAATCCAACCATGATAGTTTCTGAGAAGGTCTATTTCAAAGAGCCACTGACTGAGCAGTATATAGAAATTACAACCGACCAACCCCAATAGTAACGCTATAGCCGCCTCTTTGAACTTTTGCATTCTATTCTCCGTTATCTCTTGCGTACCCGCTTTTGTAAGGCGAGCAAGAACATGCTACTCAAGTTGCAGTAGCATCTGTCGATTGTGCAGCAATCGAAATTGAAAATATTTTAGCTGAAACAACCCACATTTTTCTAATTATTTCATAATAATTTCATACAATTGATAACAGATATACCTGCAATGCCTGCAGGTGCATTTAAACAGAAAGGGAACCATTTCTAAAAATGCGTCTACTTTTCACTGTTGCAGTTCAACCAGTAGCCCCTCGATCAATATTTCCAAGGCATTGAGTTTTAAACGAACTTCCTCTTTTTCTTCTGCTGTAAGTGCTTTATAACCACGGGGATATGGCCAACCATATCCCCATCGGTAACTGGTCGGAAAGTAGGGAGAACCTCCCACACGAACACCGGTCAGCATAATTTTCGCTATTTCCGGCTCACCTACCTGAGCGACGCATTGCTCCAATACCTTATCAGCCAGCAACCGCTCTTCATAGTCGCCGCCCTGCCAATAGGCGATATCGTGTTTGATACAGCAATTCACCCATAGTGACTGGTGTTTTAAGGTACCATCGGGAAAAACACTACAACCATCAGTCGTTAATGGTTTTAACTCGCCGGCAATCGAGGTTACCGGAATAAAGATAAAAATCAGAATACAAATTATATTATTCATCAATATTGCGTTAAAAGTTTTTTTAAAGACCATAACAATTTATGAACACCTTTCGGATTACCTTTAAAAAACAGTTTCACGAAGTGAGACGTGACCAGGTTGACAAATGCCCATCCCTGGAATCATGATCCAACCGGCCTGTAGAGAAGAGCTTTTCTAGTTTTAAGCTATTTCCCTGTTCCTCTTGAATCTGGATGAAATTTAAACATCTGGAATCCAAGAACCTGAAGTCTATGCCAACCACATACTCTTTATTTTCTGTCAGTCACAATCATTACCCACAGAGATTCGGTTATACTATCACCAGTCACCATTTCATGCCTTTTTAAAATTAATAAATTCGAGCAAATACAAAGGATTGCTTTAACTACTCCAGGCAAATCAAACAAATCATTCACCAAAGCCGAGCACCGCCACGGATTAACTCCAAGAACAATGCGCAACAGGTAATTATACTCATAAAATGAGTATCATATGAGCACAGGAAAGAAAGAGTTTGAATCAGCCCAGACAAGCTGAATTGAATAGGTACATGGTGGTGCCGGGAGAATCCCGGCACCAGGTTGTCAAGCACAGGATCTCTGTCGCTTTCAGCCAGGATCTCCTTGTTGAAAAGATACCTTAGACCGCACTCCGTCAAGGTGGAGTGTACTCTCGACCTGCGGTGTTGAGGCGATGATTTGCCCTTTGCGAAACACAAAGAGTCTGGCGGGTTTCAAGCGTAGTGCTTCCATTTCGTTTACAGCCTGCAAGACCACAAAGTCCGCCTGATTGCCCACAGAAATACCATAGCCGTCAAGATTGAGAACTCCGGCGCTTCGTGAAGTAACCATTTCAACAAGCGTATGTGCCTGGGAGGCGCCCATCATCTGCAGGCAATGGGCGCCCATGTGGGCAACCTCAAGCATGTCATGGCTCCCCATCGGATACCATGGATCCATAACACAATCATGACCAAAGGCAACATTAACCCCTGCTTCAAGCAGTTCGGGAACCCTGGTTAAACCACGCCGCTTCGGATAATTATCATGTCGACCCTGCAGATGGATGTTGATCAACGGGTTACAGATCGCCTGGATACCAGCTTCTGCCATAAGCGGCAACAGCTTGGAGACATAATAATTATCCATGGAATGCATGCTGGTCAGATGGGAAGCGGCAACCCGCCCACCAAGCCCAAGGCGCTCCGTTTCAAAAGTGAGATGCTCGATATGTCTCGACATGGGATCATCGGTTTCGTCACAGTGCATGTCCACCAGCAGGCCACGGGACTCGGCAACGGAAAGAAGCCAGCTGATCGACTCACTGCTCTTGGACATGGTCCGCTCAAAGTGGGGTATACCACCAACGACATCCACCCCTTTATCCAGCGCTCTCAGCAACAAATCCTTACCACCTTCGGTACGGAGTACCCCATCCTGGGGAAAGGCAACAAGCTGGATATCGACCCACTCTTTCATCTCTTCCCGAACTTCAAGCAACACATCAACCGCCAGCAGAGATGGATCGGTTACGTCCACATGGGTTCGGATAGCCAGTGTCCCCTTGGCGATTGACCACTGAAGCAGCTTCAGTGCCCGCTCCTTAACCGCCTCGGCAGTAAGGTCAGGCTTCAGCTCACTCCAGATCTGAATGCCCTCCAGTAAGGTGCCACTCTGGTTATATCGCGGTAGGCCAAGTGAGAGAGCAGCATCCAGATGAAAATGACAATCAACAAATGGCGGGGTTACCAAACATCCCTGCACGTCCAGTTCATTATGCGCATCACCGGTAATGACACTCTCTATGGCCACAAATCGACCTTCGTCAATCGCGATATCCACAGGACTTGTGCTGCCCGGTAACATTGCATTTCTTACGAGATAGTCAAACATTGTTTCTCCTTACCGTTCGCCTTTTCTGAAAGGTACCAACAGTGCTTTGGGATACGCAGATCTTCTGGACATAACAATAAGAGCTATAATGGACACCACATAGGGCATCATCAGGTAGAACTGATAGGGAATGACCATGCCGGATTGCTGCTGGACCCTCATCTGCAATGCGTCAAAGGCTGCAAATATTATTGTGCCCACCAGCGCTTTACCCGGATTCCATGAAGCGAAAACAACCAGAGCGATACAGATCCAGCCCCTGCCGTTGACCATGCCAATATAGAAGGCATCAAAGGCGGACATGGTGAGAAACGCGCCGCCAATGGCCATGAAGGCGCTGCCAACCATCACCGCTGCGGTACGGATGGCGAATACTGAAAGCCCCTGGGATTCTACTGCCATCGGGTTCTCGCCGGTCATGCATAGAGCAAGCCCCGCCGGTGTCTTCTTCAAAAAATAGGCCACTGCCACAACTGATAGCAGGGCCAGCAAGGTCATCGGTGATTGAGTAAACAGTACCTCCCCCAGAAATGGAATATCGCTCAGTACAGGTATCTGCAGAGGCTGAAACGGGATAATCTTCGGGGGCGTCGTGACATCGGGCAGCAGCATCCTGAACACGAACGATGAGAGGGCCGTGGCAAGCATGGTTATCCCCAGCCCGGTCACGTGCTGTGACAGACCCAGATACACAGTAAACAGTGCATGCAAAAGCCCAAACAAAGCTCCTACCGCAGCTGCCACCAGCACCCCGGCCCATAAGTCTCCACCGAAATACACCCAGGTCCAGCCGGTCATACAGCCTGCAGCCATAATGCCTTCAATCCCGAGATTGAGAACACCGGCACGTTCACAGATAAGCTCACCGATAGTACCGAATATCAACGGAGTTGCCATACGCACAGTCGCAGCCCAAAAACCGACTTCAAAGAGGAATTGTAGGATCTCCATTGGCTACCTCCACCTGATACGATATCTGGTGAGCATCATGCTGAAGAGTACCGCGAGCAATGAGACTGCAGTAGCCACATCAGCAATGTAATTAGAAATATTCAACGACCTGCTCATGGAGTCGGCACCGATGGAGAGCACGGCAATAAAGAGCGAGGAGAGTAGAACGCCAAGGGGGTGCAGGGCTGCAAGCATGGCAACCACGATACCCGAATAGCCGAATCCCGGAGAGAGATCCAGGGTAAGGTAACCCCTGAGCCCGCAAAGCTCTGAAACACCGGCGAAACCGGCGATGCCTCCGGAGATGAGAGCGGTACGTATAATTGTGCTGTTTACCGGGATACCCACAAAATTGCTCGCCTTCGGGTTATACCCTACCGCCCTGATTTCATAGCCCCAGGTGGTGAAGCGCATCAGCAGCCAGACAAATACGGCAGTGGCCACGGCAATAGCCAGCCCCCAATGGAGTCTGGTCTTGGGAATCATATGGCCAAGTATCGCTGAATCGACCACTGGTGCAGCCTGGGGCCAGCCCATGGCCATCGGATCTTTCCAGGGGCCGAACACCAGCCAGTTGACAAAGAGCAGCACGATAAAGTTGAGCAGCAACGTAGTCACAACCTCATCAACGCCAAATTTCGTTTTCAGAATCGTTGGCCCAAGCAGAAGCAGACCACCAGCTAACGCCCCGGCCAGAAAAAGAAAGGGAATCATCAACCCGGCAGGGAGATCAATCATGCCGGTACCGAGCCAGGTGGCAACGCAAGCACCAGCGTAGAGTTGGCCTTCGGCACCGATATTCCACAGCTTGGCCCTGAAAGCCACCGAGGCGGCAAGGCCGGTAAAAATCAGCGGAATTGCCCTGGCCAGTGTCTCTGAGATGGCAAACCGTGAGCCAACCGCGCCTTTTACCAGCAAGATGGTTGCATCAACAGGTGATGCTCCGGCCCAGAGAATGAGCAGTGAGCAGCAAAACAGGGCGATACAGGCGGCGCTGACCGGTACCATGGCTTTGAGCAACAGGGTTGAGTTTTCTCGAGGTTCGAGTCTCATGACTGCTCCTCCCTCAGTTGCTTCGAATGAAGCACATCCCGATGGCCGCTCATGGCAAGCCCCAGCTCTGCAGCAGAAGTCTGGCCCGGATCTATAGGTGGCGACAGGCTGCCCTGATACATGACCTGAATCACATCGGCCACGGTGAAAAGTTCATCGAGATCTTCTGAGATGATAATTACTCCGGCGCCATCCCTGCTCGCCTCGATCAGCTGACGATGAACAAAGGCCGTAGCCCCGACATCAAGGCCCCAGGTCGGCTGGTTGGCGATGATGACTTTGGGCTTTTCAGACAATGCCCTCGCGAGTATGAGTTTTTGCATATTTCCGCCAGACATGGTGCGGGCATTGGCATCCTGTCCGCCACAGCGTACGTCGTAGGTCGAAATCAGTTCATCGGTGTGATTGGCGAGAGCTGCCCCGTTGAGTAGCCCGAAGCTACTGAACTCCGACTTCCAATACTTTTCCAGGGCAACATTTTCCACCACCGTCATATCACCTATCACTCCTGTCGAAGTTCTGTCCTCAGGTATTCTTCCCACCCCCTGCCGCAACATAGTGAGCGGAGAAGGCGAACGTACTACCTCGCCATCGAGAAGCATTTTGCCGGAAGAAGGGATAAGCAAACCGGAGACAAGATCGGCCAGATGCCCCTGACCGTTACCGGAAACTCCGGCAATACCGACGATCTCACCGCTATAAACAGTCAGAGACAGCTCTCTGAGCAGCTGATGTCCGTCGTTACTGTTGATATTGATATTCGCCAGTTCAAGGCGTGGCTCTCCCGGTGACGCTATCTTGCGCTCAACTGTTGGCAATTCACCGCCAACCATTTCTCTTGCCAGCTTATCGGCAGAAGTTTCGGCGGTTTTGCACTGGTGAATAACCTTGCCGTGCCTGAGCACCAGACAACGATCACTGACGGCCATTACCTCACGCAGCTTATGGGTGATGAAAATGATAGACAATCCTTCTGCAACCAGAAGTTTAAGGGTGGCAAAGAGATGAGCGCTCTCCTGGGGAGTCAGAACTGCCGTTGGCTCATCCAGGATGAGAATTCTGGTATCCCGATACAGTGCCTTGAGTATCTCAACCCTTTGTCTTTGGCCAACAGAGAGCCTGTTGACCAATGTGTTCGGATTGACATCGATCTCATACTGATCTGACAATTTTTTTATTTTCGCCTTCGCTTCACTGTCTTTGCGACGAAACGAAAAAAGCGGCTCGGTCCCCAGCATAATGTTGTCGAGGACAGTCATATTGTCCGCGAGGGTAAAATGCTGATGAACCATGCCCAGTTTTGCTTCCAGCGACTCTTTCGGTGAACCCGGCGGCAAGGGCAAGCCGTCGATTTCAATGGTCCCCTGATCGGCAACATAATGGCCGAAAAGGATATTCATAAGTGTGGTCTTGCCGGCCCCGTTCTCACCGAGCAGGGCCAGAATCTCACCTCTGTCCAGTTTCAGGTCTATGGAGTCATTAGCGACCAGCGGACCGAAGGTTTTGGTAATACCTTGAAGCCTGAGAAGCGGTTTATTCCCGTCCATGGATAAAACTCGTCGCTGTCAGCGGCCTAAAACCGCCGACAGCCCGTTAACTTAGAAGGTCGATTTCGGCTCATCATCGTCAATTTCAACAACAAAAGAACCGGCCTTGATCGCAGCAGCGGTTTCAGCAACCTTCTCCTTGATCTCTGCAGGCAGTTTGTCCTCAAATTCATAGTATGGAGTAAGGGACGCACCACCTTTGGCCATCATGGTCCACTCCCTGTAATCCTCAGCCTTGAACTCACCGGCTTTCACCAGTTTGACAGCGTGCCCGATTGCCGGCTCCATATGCCACAGGGCGGAGGCAACCACAACGTTTTCGCCGTTTTCTTCCTTGTTCATGTCATTCACATTTCCAAATGCCACAATGCCCTTTTCCCTGGCCGCATCAACAACACCGGCACGCTCGGCGTACATGACATCAACACCGGCTTCTACCTGCGCATAGGCAAATTCCTTGGCCTTGGGCGGATCATACCAGGAGCCGATAAACGAAACCTTGAACTCCACTTCGGGATTTATAGAACGTGCTCCGGCCATGAAAGCGTTGAACAGGCGGTTAACCTCCCCGATTGGATATCCGCCGACCATGCCAATCTTGTTGCTCTTGGTCATGGTAGCCGCGATCATGCCCATCAGGTAGCATGGCTCATGGATGTAATTATCAAAAACCGACAGATTATTTCCAGAAGGGCCAAAGGTGTCACCCATCAGAAAAGCTACCTCGGGATAATCGGCCGCCACCTTGCGAACATCGCGGGAAATACCAAATGCTTCACCGACAATCAGGGCCACCCCGGATTCTGCATACTCGCGCAACACCCGAATATAGTCTGTGTTAGAGACCTTTTCGGAAAAAACATATTCAACCTCTCCCTCATCAGCGAGGGCAACGAGCGCCCTGTGCAGAGTGGCATCCCATTTCTGCTGAATTGGCTGGGTATAAATGCCGGCGACCTTAATCTTTTCAGCAAATGAACTGATTGGCAGGCAGAACAGCGCAATGAATAGAACGCTGCACAAGAAAAACGGTGTCTTTTTCATGATTCATCTCCATAGATAGTTTGGCGTTATTATATTTTATCCCTTACACGGCTACTCCGAGTCAAAACAAAATATAAACACATCGCGTTGTCAGGCTTTGCAAACGGTGCAAATTTTGCCGAACCAGCATTGTGCATGGATGCCATTTATCAAGAACGATGCCAGGAAAAGGCAAATCAGAAGTTTTAACTGAACCCTCTGATTTACTGATCTAAAAATGTATGGAGTGTGCCAATGGGGAGAGGAATTCGCCAGAACGGGAAAGATAGGCAAATAAGGGATTACATTTTTGTCGTAATCCCCTGCCATTTATAACCAAAACGTATTATAGCCATCCCTGCATAATGAAAGTTCTTTTTAAGGGATATGCCATACCGGTTTATCTCGGAAACGCCCCGTTATTGATATCGGTACAGGTACCATTGATATACTCCGGGCAATCGGTTGCCAGCCAGAACATGGCCTCGGCGACCTCTTCAGGTTTGGCAAACCTGCCGGTATAGACGGACGCTTTTATGGCGTTTCTTCGATCTTCAGGAATGGTATACAGCATATCAGTCTCTACCGGACCCGAAGCAACAGCATTGATTACAATGCCATAGCCGCCAAGAATCTTGGCATATGATTTGGTCATATTGATTACGCCGGATTTAGTGATACCATACCAGAGATCCGGGTGACCGATGTGGCCGGCGATGGAGGAGTTATTGACAATTCTCCCGTACCCTTTCTCTACCATGGATTTTGAAACTTCACGGATCAGAGCCACTGGAGCCTCAAGGTTAATTTTAATCATCTGCTCCATCTTCTCCTGCGGATAGTTATCATACGGCAGGGAAAAGAGTACTCCGGCATTGTTGATCAGAATATCCACCGCCGGGAGATCGGCGATCAACTCCGGAATACCGGCTATGTTACTCAAATCGAATGGTACAACTGTCACCTGGGGATGGTCGGCGAATTCGAAGCCTTCGAAGTTTCTGGCAACAACGATAACCTTACATCCCGCCTCAATGAATTTTTCTGTAAGTACCAGACCAATACCTTTATTCCCGCCTGTTATAAGTGCTGTTTTCTGCGCTGTCATAATTTCTTTACGTCTCTATGGATTATTACTTTGGCAAAAAGCATCCCATCCGCAATGCCCTTGCCTGTTTTTCAACATCAGCGGCCCATTGTACAGGTTAAGACGAACAAAACAATATTTGTGTGTTGCCCAATGCTGTCGTCCGCGCCCCCGACTATTGCAAAAGGACATCTCCATTAAGGTCTGATCTGTAAAACATTATAATTTCATTGATCTTTCATTAAATGTCAGTTAAGCCAGTTTGTAGATGCTAATAGTCGTTGATTCCCGCTCTCTCAGGGTTTAGGGTTGTCCCTGTTCTGTCACTATATCCTATAAATTCAATGGGTAGACGACCTGCAACCACCCAAAGCTATATAGAACGTGACGCTTTTATAAACCTGCATTCGAGATATCACCCTATCATTGAAACAAGGAGAATACCATGAAGAGACTTCTGACTCTCGCCTCTGTTGCGCTCATCGGCCTTGCAACCACTGCCCAGGCCCAGGAAACCCTGAAGATTCTTACCTGGAAAGGATACGCCCCCCAGGAGCTGGTTGAGAAATTTGAAAAAGAGACCGGTATGAAAGTTGAGCTGACCTTCAGCAACAACGAGGAGATGATTGCCAAACTCCGCGCCACCCGTGGTGCAGGCTTTGACCTTGCCCAGCCAAGCCAGGATCGTATTTCTTCCGTACAGGCAGAGTTCAAGCTCTATCAGCCACTTGATTACAGCAAGGTGGAAAGCGCTCAGTTCATCCCTTCAATGCTCGACGCGGTTAAGAAAAACACCAAGGTTGGTGATGACTCTTTCGGTGTACCATTCTGCTACGGAACCTCCGGTCTTATCGTCAACACCAAGCTTGCTCCTGAAGCCAAAGATTACGATGCGCTGCTTGACCAGGCTTATGAAGGCCGCATCAGTTACCGTCTCAAGCGCCCGACCCTGATCGGACTCGCTTTTGCCGGGGGTGCAGATCCGTTTGCCAAATATGATGATCCTAAAGCGTACAAGGCATTGATGGATGAAGTTTCGCAAAAAATGATCCAGGCCAAACCATACGTAAAGAACTACTGGTCAAACGGTGACGCCCTGCTGGAGATGGTACGTAGCGGTGAAGTAACCGTGGCCATGGGTTGGGAGAATGGTGGCTGGAAGCTGCACGCCGAAAACCCTGATATCGATTTCATCGCCCCGAAAAGCGGTGCCCTGGGTTGGATCGATACCTTCACCATTCCGGCCAAGGCCGATAACGTAGAAGGCGCCTACAAGTGGATCAATTTCATGCTGCGCCCTGAAAATGCTGCTATTTTCACCAATGCTGAGAGATATCCGACCGCCTCTAAGGATGCAGGCCAGTACCTCATAGCCGAAGTACGTGAGAACCTCGAACGTTCATTTAGCCCTGCGGATATTGACAACATCAACTGGTATCCGCCGGTCAGTGCAAACATCGAGCAGATTGAAGGTAAGATTCTTGACAAGGTGAAAGCCGCAAAATAGCCCCATCTCGAAAAAGAGTTCGTTAACCTCCACTAACGATGCCGCTTCCAAGCTGGAGGCGGCATCGTTTTTTTCGTTATTCATTCAATACCAGATTATGCCTCCAGTTCTCGATATCCAGAATCTTATTAAACAATTCGACACCTTCACAGCCGTAGATAACATCAACTTTCAGGTTGAAGAAGGCAGCTTTTTCTCAATTCTCGGTCCCTCCGGCTGCGGAAAAACCACCCTGCTTCGAATGATTGCGGGTTTTCTGTCACCTTCTTCCGGAAAAATTGCCATTCGTGGCCGTGATATGGTCGGGGTGCCGCCCAACAAGCGGCCGGTCAATCTGGTCTTTCAGAATCTGGCGCTTTTCCCGATGATGAATGTTCGCGACAATATCGCCTTCGGCCTTAAACGGCAGGGACTTCCTTCATCGAAGATTCTAAAAAAAGTGGAGACGATGTTGGAACGGGTTCACCTTACAGGCTATGGAGACAAGGATATTTCCCAGCTCTCCGGTGGTCAGAAGCAGAGGGTTGCCATCGCCCGTTCCCTGGTTTTAGAACCCTCGCTGCTGCTTCTGGATGAACCCCTGGGAGCGCTTGATCTCAAACTTCGTGAACAAATGAAGATTGAGCTGAAAAAACTGCAGGCTGATATCGGCACCACCTTCATGTACATTACCCACGACCAATCTGAAGCTCTGGTGATGTCGGATAAGGTGGCTGTTATGAATAACGGTCGCTTCGAACAGATCGACAGCCCGACCAACCTCTATCGCCATCCGAAAAGCCGTTTTGTAGCGAGCTTTGTCGGTGAGACCAATACGCTCCCGGTTCAAAAGCTGCAGCATAATCCTCTGACGGTACGTACCGCCTTCGGCCTTGAAATGCAGGCCGTGGCAGATGGCCAACTCACAGACGAACTGGACCTCTTCATCCGCCCCGAAGCCATCATCTTGAACCCGGCCAAAGAGCTGGAAGGTATCAACAGGTTCCTACTCAAAGTAAGAAACATCCTCTTCGATGGCTCCAACACCAAATTTCTCGCCACTGTCGAAAATGCCGATACAGAGGTTGAGCTCACCGTGGCACTGCCCCAGAATGAACAGTTCGCCCACATACAACGAGGTGATATTCTCAGTGCCGGTGTACATCGTGACAGTTGTCGCTGCTACAGGCGGAGGGAACAGGCATGAAGCAACATCTTCGCCTTGGATTATTGATTTTTCTGACCCCGGTACTGCTCTGGCTGGTATTGCTGATTCTCATCCCCCATATCGAGCTGCTGCTTATGTCGCTACGCGGCACCAATGATTACGGGGAACCAAGCTGGACCTTGTACAACTACCGTTCCTTCTTCAGCGAAGAGATCTACTGGTACACATTTGCCCGCACCGCAACATACGCGATCACTGTCACCATCCTCACCTTTCTGGTGACTTTTCCGGTAGCCTTTTACATCACCAAGATTGTCTCCCCCAGATTTACCGGTTTTCTCACTATCCTGTTGCTGATGCCCTTCTGGGTCAGTGAACTGGTCCGGGTGTATGGCTGGATGATCCTGCTGCGCGAGAGTGGAGTGCTCAACCACCTGCTGCTCTCCATCAGTATTATCAATACCCCGATAGAAATGCTCTACAACGACATAACCATGGTGATGGGGCTGGTATACACCTCGATGCTCTTTATGGTGGTTCCTCTCATCTCTTCCCTGGAAGGTATGGACGATTCAATGATCGAGGCCGCTCACGATCTCGGTGCTTCGCCTCTGACCATCTTTTTCAAGATCATAATCCCCTATGCTGCACCAGGCATCACTTCCGGCTCCATTGTGGTGTTTATGCTGACTCTCGGCAACTATCTCACTCCGAACCTGATGGGAGGCAAAAACTCACTCTGGTTCACCGAGCAGATCTACAATCAGTTCATTGCCAGCTTCAACTGGAACCAGGGCGCCGCCTTCGGCTTCCTGCTCTTGCTGCTCAGCTCAATAATCATCTGGACCGGCCTTAAAATCAGCAGGCAGGAATTGGGGAGGGCCTTATCATGATTCGTACTCTGCCACAGCAGCGGGGCTACGCGACCCTTTTCAAGCTGTACATAGCACTCTTTTATGTTTTTCTCTTCGCCCCGCTGGTGGTCACCTGCGTTCTGGCGTTCAATGACTCGAACTTTCCGGCACTGCCCTGGCATGGGTTCTCTCTCGACTGGTTTTTTAGCGATGGTCCGGAACGAATAGGCCTGTTCCATGACCGCTCAAATATGCAGTCGCTCTGGGTCTCCAGCCAGACCGCTTTCTGGGTATCTCTTTTCTCAGTTATTGTAGGAACAGCCGGTTCCTTTCTCTTTGAACATGAAGAATTCCCGGGAAAACGCGGGCTATGGTTTCTGGCATTGACCCCGCTGGTCATTCCCGGGGTTATTCTGGGTATCTCAATACTGCTGACCGCCAACAGCCTTGGCATCTATTTCGAAGACACCTTTGGTATAGATATCCCCCTCTTTCGTCCCGGCTTCTGGCTGGTGGTGCTTGGGCAATTTTCCTTCATTACCACCTTTGTGCTGCTGGTTGTCTCTGCCCGGCTGAGAAAGTTTGACCGAAGCCTGGAAGAAGCGGCTCTCAACCTGGGAGCAACCCGGCTGGAGGTGATCCGCCATATCACCCTGCCCTATCTTCGCCCGGCCCTCATTGGCAGCGGCGCGGTGGCCTTTCTGATGAGCTTTGAGAATTTTAATACCACCCTGTTTCTGGTCGGTTCAGAGACAACTTTGCCGATTAATCTCTACCTGCAGGTACGTGACGGCTCCACTCCAATCATCAATGCGGTGTCCTTTCTGCTGATTATCACCACCTCGACCTTTGCAGTTGTCAATCTGCTGCTAAAGAAAAAGGAAAACGCATAAAAAAAGCCGCAAAGTGAATGAATTCTTCACTTTGCGGCTCTGCATACAAGCTATACATCCCTGAACGCTAGCGATAGGCCGGCGGCTGCTCCATATAGATGTACGTATCTCCCTGCTGGCGATAATACATATTGTCGATGATCGCATAGGATACACCTGCAATCATGGCAAAAGCTGCTACCGAAGGTAGATGATTCCTATGGTAGGATCGAGGATGATGGTAGTACCGAGGCGGTGCCTTGCGATAGTTTCTCGCATGATACCTGGGCAGATGAGCGGGTTTATGGTTGTAGTGTTTTTTCCCCTTATAGTTGGGCAACTGAACCGGTTTATGATTTTTATACACCTTATGCGGTTTATGGTGAGGGCCTCTCCCATTCGCGAAAACTGATGATGGGCATATAAAAACAACCATCATCAGAACAATCACAATACTGCTAGCTATCTTTTTCATAATGCAAACTCCAAAATCAAATGTTACCTGAGGTAGAACCAATCTAAAAGATAGAGCATTTTTTATCCACCGCAATCGGGAGGACCATCTGCAATGGCGCCGCTTTCACTCCCCCAGACATCTTTCATCAGACACCTGCCAGCAATAAAAAAACCCTACATCAACCTTTATAAAATCGACTAGTTACAGCACCATTTCCAGGTCAACGCTGCCTGGGCATTAAGGTGGCTGTAACCAATTGTGAAAAGATTGTGTACGCGAGGCGATAGCCAATGGAAGGTAAATTGGAAGTTGTTTCTGCCGGCAGCAGCGATATTCTTCTTTGCAGCAACAGTTCACGGCAGCATAGGCTTTGGCTCTTCTATGATGTCAACTCCACTGTTCGGGCTTTTCACTGACCTGCAGAATCGACTTGGTGGGCAAGGGAAACCGGAAAAACGGTTGACTTTTCATCACAAAAATATTTGATATTTCTTTAATATACATGCTACAGGTGCTGTCTTCGCAATGACAAACGAAGACGGATAAAAGGAAATCAGGTGAAAAACCTGAACGGTCCCGCCACTGTAAGGTTGAGAACACTGCATTAAGCCACTGTATTTTACGGGAAGGCGCAATTGTTCGATGAAACCGAGTCAGGAAGCCTGCCTGTCAGATTCACGCATGCATCATGATCAATGGTAAAGCTCATGGTTGTTATACCCTTCATGGGGTAACAGCTATGAGCTTTTTTTGTTTTTACAATATGGTGGTTGTCAATGGGATACAGAGGACGAGATGTAGAAGTTATCGATATAGGATCCGGTATTTCCCTGGTTATTGCCTGCGACTCCTGTGGATCGGTTGGCAGCAAGGAGCTGGATCTCGTTAACGCTCCGCCGGAAATTGTTGGCCGCCTGACAGCTCGAACAGTCCTCATGGAGCTTGTAGCCGTGGGGGCCTCACCTGTTGCTATGACAGTCTCTATCTGTGCGGAACCCAGCCCGACTGGAGACGAAATATTGCGGGGTATCAAAAAGGAACTGCAGATGAGTGGTCATCCTGATGTAAAGCTTGCCGTGAGCACCGAGAAAAACTTTGAGACGCGGCAGACGGGTCTTGGAATTGGTGCCACAGGGACCTGCAAGGCAAGTAACCTCAAGATTGCCCAATCAGAAGCAGCTGACAAAATTTTCTGTCTTGGAGTACCCAGACTAGGAGGAGAAGTCATTATTTCAGGCTGCATGGATATCATACACAGCGGCACCGTGGCGCAACTGAGACCACATCCACTGATTCATGATATCCTTCCCGTTGGCTCAAGGGGCATCAGGGCAGAAGCTGAATTACTGGCAAGACAGTCTGGAACTATTTTCGATGCCGCCCAAGGTTGCAAACTGGACCTTGAAAAATCAGCAGGTCCTTCAACCTGCGTTCTTTTTTCTAGCCGTGAATCTATAGAAGACTTGAATCATTTCGAAATTTATCCCGTTGGTCAACTCATCATGAAATCTGATTAAGGAGTTTGCTATGCAAGATATTACCGCCCCAGACCTTAAGAATGATGTGCGCCTGGTAAAACGTGCTGCATACATTGCGATCTTTGTTGCTCTCAGTGCAGTTGGAGCGATGATTAAAATTCCAAGCCCGGTGGGCACGATCGGCCTTGATTCAGCCCCCGGCTATTTCTGTGCATTGGCTTTCGGGTATGTTGAAGGTACTGCTGTCATTTTTATCGGACATCTGCTCACAGCTGGAGTTGTCGGGTTTCCCTTAGGGTTACCTCTCCACCTTTTCATCGGATTACAGATGGCACTTTGGGCGATACTTGTCCGTTTTATCAAACAAAAACTTGGGCTCTGGCCAGCAGTCTTAACCGGTGTTGTCCTCAACGGGGTGGTTTCCGCTTTCACCATGGTCTTTATAGGTGGTGTGGGTGCTGCTCTTGGAATTATGCCATTTCTCATTGCAGGATCTCTGTTCAATATATTAGTCGCCGCAATTGCGTATAAAAGCTTGAAAAAGGGCAAACTGATTTGATGTATTCCCAACATTTGTCATGACTGAACAAGGCAAGGCAATACGAAGAGATCTTGGCCCGGCAATATCTGTTTCCAAGGTATCTTTTCAATACAGGACAGGGGACGTCCCGGCCTTAAACGATGTAAGCTTTCAGCTTCCACCCGCCACATGCACCCTTGTAAGAGGTGAATCAGGTTCTGGCAAGACAACTCTCTGCTATTGTCTCAAAGGCCTGATTCCACAGGCTGTTGAAGGGGATTTTAGCGGTCAGCTTGAAATAGCCGGGATTGATGTAACCAAATACAGAATCCAAACTCTCTCCAGGCACATTGGCTTTGTTCTTCAGGATCCGGAGGTCCAGATTGTTGGCCGTACTGTTTATGAAGATCTGATCTTTGGTCCTCGCAATCTCCTGATCGCCAAAGAGACAATCGTTTCAGATTTCCCCTCTGTTCTTCGGGCAGTTGGGCTCGAAGGTTATGAGGGCAGAGAAACATACCAGCTGTCAGGAGGAGAAAAGCAGCGTTTGGCTATCGCCGGTGTACTGCTGATGAAGCCTCAGGTGCTGATTCTCGACGAGCCATCTTCAGAATTAGATCCTGCAGGCCGCAGAAATCTCTATGATTTGCTGCTCACGCTTAAACGTGAAGAGGGTCTTACTCTCGTCATTGTGGACCAGCAGCTTCCCACAAGTCATCCCCTGGTAGATGAGGTGCTCTTCCTAAAGGATGGTGAGCTGAAAGAAGCCGATAGCATAGGAGAGTGTTCCGTACCTTGCACGCTGCCACCAGTTCTTTCGAGCAACGAAGCTCCGACGGTCCTGACTGTTGACAATCTCTCTTTTGCATATCGCCCTGAAACACCAGTACTGAAAAACATCAGCATGGAAATCAGGCAACGGGACTTTCTTGCACTGGTCGGACACAACGGCAGCGGTAAAACAACCCTTGCAATGCACCTCAACAGGTTACTTGAACCACAAAAAGGTACCGTCAGCTATCAGAAGAAATCCCTCGAGAAGTTTAGTCGCGCTGAGATAGCACGTTCGATCGGCTTTGTTTTTCAAAACCCTGATCATCAAATATTTGAAACAAGTGTGGAAAAAGAGATCGCTTTCGGGCTTGTTCAGCAGGGCATAAATACTAAAGAGATCAAGAAGAAGGTCGATGAAGTTCTGGGCTTCATGGCTCTGGAGGATTACCGGGACCATCATCCTGCCACCCTGCCAAAGGGGATTCGTCAGTTTATCAGTGTGGCCTCAATAGTGGCCCTCTCGCCTGAAATTCTGGTGGTTGATGAACCAACCACAGGTTTAGACACAAAAGGAAAAGAGATAATACTATCCCGATTAAGAGAGCTCAACGACAGAGGAACCGCAATTGTAATGATCACGCATGATATGGAACTAGTAAGAGAGCATTGCTCCCGGCTTATTTTGCTGGAACAGGGCGAGATCAAGCTCAACATGCCAACCACTAATGCGCTGAAAAGCTTAGAATTTAGGGACTTTATTGGACAATGAAAAATTTATCTGTGAATGTTCGTTCAAAACTGGCTCTTTTCTTTCTTGTTATCGTGTTCTCGATGATTTTCAACTCCCCCTTCTTTTTGTCCGGCCTGCTACTTTGTACCCTACTGATCGGTATGGTCTGTTCTGTGGATATGAAAAAAGTGGCAGCAATACTTCTTCCTTTACTGCCGATTTTTATACTGCTTGGTATTAGTAGCGGATTTTTTTCTGTGGCCAGGTTCACCGATCAGGCAAATAATGGTGTGCTGTTCTGTCTTGGTGACAGTGTGTGCGCTACCAGGGGAGGATTTCTGCTGGGGGTGAGCTTTTTATGTCGGCTTACCCTCATGATCCTCTCGACTTCAATCCTTTTACAGACCACCTCGCTTGATGATTTTATAGATTTTTTCAATACCACCGGATTACCGCCCTCTGTCAGTTTTGTGATAACCACCGCGATCAGGTTTGTCCCTGAACTCAACCGCAAGAAAGAGCAGATAATTAATGCTCAACGGGCGCGCGGTGTCGATATGGAAACGGGGCAGTGGTTGAGAGGCTTAAAGGCCAGGATCTCTATTATGATCCCTCTCATAATTCAGGGGATATCCCTTGCTGAGCACCTGTCAATTGCCTTGCTTAACAGAGGTTTCGGCTGCAGAAACAACTGGACTGTAATGAAGAAAGCGAAACTTGTCATGTTCGACTATTTTATCCTGCTTGCCTGTCTGTTACTCTTTTTCGTCGGAGTCGTCATAAGAAGCAGGAGTTCATATTTTTTACTCTGAGAGTTGTGGACGTTACACCCCTGAGCTTGAAACAGCATCCGAACAAGAATCAATTGGAGACGGACCACTATTGATGTAATGTCTCGCCAATTCATCTGAATTTTCGGGTTCGCATCCTCAGCATCACAGAAGAGGTCATACTGAACCTCCCCCGTTCATGATTCAACATTAGGAGAAAGGGCAGACCTGCCCCGCATGGGCTATCGGGAAACGAAAAATCGAAGAATCCGCTCGAGGAGTGTTGAGGGTATTTCAAATATTGCAGTCAAAGTCCCGCGAGACTCGATCTTATTCGTACTTCCAATCTTGAAGTCAGAAGCGAATTTTGTTTTGCACGATGGACATGCCATAAGCACTCCTCCTATGCGTTTGGGGAAGCGCAGCTGCTGGTCACATTTAGGGCAAGTTTTTACGATATATTCAGACATGAACAAAATATAACTGCTTTGTAAAAATATTGCCAACCTGAGAAGTCATTAGCATCCTCCCTTCAAGGAAAGATTGGGGCCAGGCCTTGAAATTGGGGGTTATGTTTGTTGGCAAAATTTGACCAACGGCTTTGGCGCATGGAGCTTGGTGTAAATGTTGATCTGAGCTTTGCCTTAACAGAATAGGTTTATCAATAGTTGCGCTCTGGCAGTCCTTCAATTCACAACAAAACATGCTGCAATTATTGATAAACCTTGAGAACTGAACTGCGGGGGAGTTGTGGCCGGAAACGTTATGCTATGGGG